>JAISOG010000014.1 GCA_031275795.1 Candidatus Endomicrobiellum incisitermitis | reverse complement strand
GGAGGCCATACATAGGGATAAATTATGATTACGAGGTTATAGGTAAAAAAGTAGAAGCAAAAACGATAGATATAGAATTACCAGCAGTAGAAGTAAGACGAGGGAGATTTAGTGGACAGTTAGGAATAAAAAAAGAAATAGGGAAGTTTAACATAGATGGAAGTGTAATGGGTTATGGAGGGAGTAAAGAAGGAATAGATGCAATGTTGAAAGTAAAGTTTTATTTATAAAGAACGTACTAGTCTAAACTTATTTGGGTGTAAGGTCAAATAACAAGGATCTACTATGGCTGTTGTTCGTAAAGATATTAGAAAAACACAAAAAGGAGACTAAAAGTGAAGAAAATTATACTTTACATGAGTGCGTTTGTTGTTTTGTCGGGGTGTTCCACTTATCACACCAGAATGAAAGTTGATAGCGTGTCATCGCCAGATGCAACAAGCCAGATTTTAAGAAACAAACCTTTAGTAGCAAGTGCAAAAACAGCAACATTTTTTGAAAAAGAGAAGATAGATAATTTAAAAGAGAAGATAGATAATTTAAAAAAAATGTCTGGTAAATTGAAAGGCTCATATTGCAAAATCGCAGATAACAACAGGGAAAGTATATACGTGTATGGAAATACTTTAAACAATTTTTTTGACAAGTTTAACACAATACAAGCTAACAAAATTTATGTTGACGTTCAAGCACTTTACCAAAGCGAGGGACAAACTGAAAGATCAATGTTCTCTTCAGGAACAAACCCCATTACGACAGACGCTAATGTAAAATATGATGAAAAAAGAATAGCAGTGCTCAAAGGTTTGCTAGAAGAAGAGCTTGTCAGCAAAGATTTTAAGATAGCAAAAAACCAGGAAAGCGCAAAATATAAACTTAAAGTTTTAATTGTTGAAGATGGCGTAAGCGCTAAAACAACAATGAGTATATTATATTCTCTTTCCCGCAAAGTAGGTGTTGTCGGGCTTGATATAAAACTTTTAGATAATGAAACAGGCGATACTTTGCTTGCATACAGAACTAAAAATAGTTCATCTCTACAAAGAACTAATGTGCTCTACTTTATACCTACACATCAGTCTTCTTTAAATCTTAATATGGAATATTAATGAATAAATTTCTTGTTTTATTATTAACAGTTTTTATCTATGCCGGCAGTATTTACCAGGATTTTGATTTTAGAAAAACAAGTCAAGACGATAGCGTAAAAATTTGACAGATTGTCATGAGTTTTATTTATTCAATATTGGCTATTAAGCGTTCCTCCGCAGGACTGAAGGGATGGAACTCTAATTAAAAAAAGGAGATGTTTATGAAAAAGGTTTTACTGCCACTGTTAATGTTTTTTGTTTTTAGCGGCGTGTTAAGTGCGAAAGGCTTTTATATCGGTGGTACTGGAGGTATGGCTGGCACCGATAACTTTAAAGATTGTAAAAATGAAATAAAAGAGACAAATCCCTACGCTACTGTAGATCTTTCTCAGTCAAAGTTTTTTTACGGACTTGAAATAGGTTATGAGTCTCCACTAATAAGCGAAAATCAATTATTAGGTGTAAGAGGTGGCTATAATTGGCACGATACTATAAGTTTTGATGTCAAGGCAAACAACGGTGGGAGGACGATATTTAAAAACAAGATGCAGTCAATCCCCGTAACGGCTTATTATAAATACGAATTTAAAGAGTCTAAATTTTCGGTGCTTGGCGGTGTGGGGTTAACTATTATTGATATGAAATGGATTTACACATATAGTTTTGAGAGTGGTGGTAGTAAGGAGAGCAGTGAGGAGAATAAAAATGTTTCTAAAGCGTCACCTCACATAGCGGTAGGTTTGGAATACAGATTTAGCAAACTTTTAGGCCTGTCGTTTGACTTAAAATACACGATAGGTTCAGAAATTAAATTTGACGACTCTGCTAGCACAGCTAAAAGAGAGTTAGGTTTTCAGGGAGCGCTTGCGGTAAGGCTTTACGCTTTCTAGTTTTATTTGTTAGTCTCTAGGCAGTCAATGCTGGAATTAATATGTGAAATTCTAAAAGTTCCGAGTAGTTGTCAGATATAAGCTTTTCGAATTCTGTATAAAAGGGTAGCAGGGTATTTACTCTGCTGCCTTTCTTTATGGCTAAAATTAAAACTTTTCTAAAAACTTCCTATTTTAAATATATTTCTTTCTCTCTCTCATTATCATTTAACTCTTTCAAACTTACATCTTATCTCTTTCTTCTCACTAAACACTATACCTAATAGTATTGGATTACTATTTATGTACTTCTCATAATACTTATTTCTTCTTATTTGAACCATTGCTTCTTTTAACTTACTTTCTAGCTTACTACCTTTCCCTTTTGCGTACTTTATCTCTACTACTACAACAAAGTCCTTGTGCTTCAATACTACATCTATTCTTCCCTTATTCGTATGCACTTCAGTTTCTATTTCAAATCCTGATAGACGTGCTGTAAACACAAACAATGTTTGTCTTTGTCCTTCTTGTTTTGTATCTGTGTCATATACTGCATTTGCATATAATTCTGTTAATGCTTCTTGTAATTCTTTCCCATTCTTATTTATCAGCGCATTATGTATCCTAATATTTAAATCAAATATTTCTATCTGGCTTTTGCCTGCATATTCCGAAACCAATACCATCAAAAAAGCATCTTTTACTTCTTTGTTTGGAAAGTCTAAAGTGTATAATAGGCTTCCTGCTATAGTTTCTTTATTCTTTATAGTTAAATATCCTGTTTGAAACAACAATCCAGTAATATCTATACTTCTTTCATTAAAGTTTGACAACATATAGTCTGTAACTTTTTGAGGTTGTTCAAAAGAGCTTAAATCTTTGTTTTTTATTTGTTCAAGAAGGAAAGTAGGTGTACCTGTGCTAAACCAGTATCCTTTAAATTCTTTGTTTCTAAAGAAATCTAAGGTTGAAAATGGATTGTATACAGAAGTTTTACCGTTCCATGAATATCCGTTATACCATCTCTTTATTGTTGATATAGTTTCTTCATAAGTTAAATTTAGATTTTTAGCAGCAAGTTCTATATATTCCTTAAAACTACTTTCAAGCTCTTCTTGGGTGTATCCACAAATAGTAGAAAATTCAGCGTCCATTGTTATATCAATTAGGTTGTTTAAAGCAGAAAAGATAGAAAGGCCAGCAAATCTAGAAACACCTGTCATAAATACAAACTTTAAATGTCCGTCACTTCCTTTTATTACTTGATAGAAATTATGAAGAATTCTTTTTAATTTGTCATGTACAGGTTTATCAATAAGACTGTCTATCATAGGCTTATCGTATTCATCTATGAGTAAAGCTACTTGCTTTCCAGTACTTTCATGTAATTTCTTTATAAGCTCTGAAAACTTGGAACTTATAAGCCGTGTTTTAGTTTGGTCAAGAGTAATATTTTCTCTTTTAGCGGTATCATCTAAAAACTTGTCAAGAGAAGTTTCCAATTGTTCAGCAGTTGCATAATCTAATTCAGTAAAATCCAAATGGATAACAGGATATTTCTTAGACCAATCCCATTTGTCGTAAATGTATAACCCTTCAAATAATTGTTTGTTTCCTTTAAATAATTCTTTAAAAGTATTTATAAGTAAAGATTTACCAAAACGTCTAGGTCTAGAAAGGAAATAAATTCTTCCACTGCTTATAAGATTAAGCATATGTTGAGTTTTGTCTACATATATTGCATTATCATTACGTAATACTTCAAATGATTGAGTACCTATAGGTAAATTTTTCATAATAAGTCCTTTGAGAAAATAATATTAATTTAACAAGATTTTACTATATTTGTTGATGGGTTTACAAATTAGGCTCCCTCTATCCTCCTCTTTTATGAGTGGTTTTCCCTCTTTTTTCAAAAAGCGACGAAGTCACGAGAGAAAAGAAGATAATAGCAGGATTTAGAGTAAGAGTAGAGAATGTGATAGGCAAGATAAAAAGAATTCAAATAATAAGCCACAGATATAGAAACAGAAAAAATGCTTTGGGTTAAGGTTTAATTTAATAGCTGCTATTTATAATTTTGAACTTTGAGTTTGGAAAGAGGTCTATTGTTATATGAGAATTTTTAGATAAAAGTTCAAGAATTTTCAGGATACTTTTCAGGATACTTTCCTTATCGGCTTCTTTTTCTATACTCTTACTCAAACTTTAGAGATAACCGTAATCCTGCTTTGCCGAATTGAAATGTTTTGCGACCATACAAACCCACAATATAAGGAATTCCTGTGCCTAAATGCTCTACTAATTCCAAATCTTGAAATATTCGCATAATCTCAGGATTGCGAGGCGTTGAACATCCTGTAAAAAATTCTTCTTCTGTCATAAACTCCAGTGGGTTGCCATAAGTTGTTATTTCAAATCTATCTTCAAAAACTTCAAAAATCGGACTGTCTTCACGCGAATAGTCATTATGAACAAAAGCATTTATTATTGCTTCACGTAAAGCGTCTTTATCAACATATTTCTTGTCTAAACGAGGCTTTAACCCCTGCTTTTTGCAGCGCTTTTATTGCCCCTTTTGCTCCAATTTTGTGATAAATTTGAATATACATATTAGATCCCTCAAAAATTTTGCCTTTGTCAAAGCAAGGATACCCTTCCTTTCACAAAGCATTATATATTTTCAAAGTCTAATATGTCTTTGAACTTTTACAATATGTGTTTGATATTTTTCAATATGTTGTGATATTCTACAACACATTGACAGATTGTTATGATTATTGTTTAATTCACCATCAGCTATTAAGCGTTCTCTGGCAGATATAAGCGTGAGAAGCTCTAGTAATTTGGAGTAATTTTCATGTCTAAAGTTTCCGAACTTCGTATAAGTATTGGATTTATGCTTTTATGAATTTATATGTTAAAACTTTTGTCCTGCTTTTAAAAGAGCGGGACTTTAGTTTTTATTTAATCTATTTATAAAATATGGAGATAAGAATGAATACGAAATTTTTAAAAGAAGGGTTAACTTTTGATGATGTTTTGTTAATTCCAAGGCATTCAAAAGTGCTTCCTAAAGATGTTAAACTAGGGACAAATCTAACTAAAAAAATTAAATTAAATATTCCTTTAATGAGTGCTGGTATGGACACTGTTACAGAATCGAAAATGGCTATAGCTATTGCTAGAGAAGGTGGAATAGGTATAATACATAAAAATATGTCTATAGAAGCTCAAGCTTCAGAAGTGGATAGAGTTAAAAGAAGTGACAATGGGGTTATATATGACCCTTTTTCTTTAAAGAAAGACAATACTTTAAAAGATGCAAAAATTTTGGCTGCAAAATATAAAATTTCCGGTGTTCCCATTGTAAATGAGAAAGGGAAACTTATTGGTATTATCACAAATAGAGATATGCGTTTTGAAACTGATGAAACAAAAAAGATTGAAGATATAATGACAAAAGAAAATCTTGTAACTGCAAAGGTTGATACTTCTTTACAAGAGGCAAAAGATATACTGCAAAATAAGAAAATAGAAAAACTTCCTTTAGTAGATGAAACTTTTACCTTGAAAGGGCTTATTACAATTAAAGATATAGAAAAAGCTATACGTTACCCAAATTCAGCCAAAGATGAAAAGGGAAGGCTCCTTGTAGGTGCAGCTTTAGGTATTACTAAAGATTTTTTAGTTAGAGCTAAAGCTTTAATTGATGCAAATGTAGATGTTTTAGTTATAGATACGGCTCACGGACATAATCAAGGTGTTCTTGATGCTGTAAAAAAAGTTAAAGAATCTTTTCCAAATGTTCAATTGATAGCAGGCAATATAGCAACTTCTGAGGCTGCAGAGGACTTAATTAAGGCAGGCGCAGATGCAATTAAGGTTGGTATTGGGCCTGGAGCTATATGTACAACAAGAGTTGTTACAGGTGTTGGTGTTCCACAAATTAGTGCGATTTATGATTGTTATACAGTAGCAAAAAAATATGATATTCCAGTTATTGGCGATGGGGGAATTAAATATTCTGGAGATATATCTAAAGCAATTGCAGCAGGTGCTGATGTATGTATGGTGGGTTCTTTGTTTGCTGGTACAAAAGAAAGTCCAGGAGAAGATATAATTTATAATGGCCGTGCATTTAAAGTTTATAGAGGTATGGGCTCTTCATCTGCCATGATGTCTGGCAGTAATGATAGATATTTTCAAGAAAATACAAAAAAATTAGTAGCAGAGGGCGTTGAAGGTCGTGTGCCTTATAGAGGGTCTATTAGTGATGTTGTTTATCAATTAATTGGTGGGTTAAGAGCTGCTATGGGCTATTGTGGAGTTACTAATGTGCAAGAACTTAAAGAAAAAAGTCAGTTTGTAAAGATAACCTCAGCAGGTCTTATAGAAAGCCATCCTCATGACATATTTATAACCAAGGAAGAAAGTAATTATTCTAGTGGTAAGTGTTATTAAAATATTAATTAAATATTTAATAATGTTTCGTAAAGTTTAAAAAATTCCTTTAAATTTTGAGGTTTTGTCAGGTTTTAAGCATAATTTTGTAAAAAATTCACATATTTTTTACAATTGATGCTTTATTTTTGTAATAGTAAACGTATAATATGTAATGTATGTAAACAAAGTTAGATTTATTTAAATGAGAAAAATATTGTTTATAATAATATGAGGAGAAGAAATATTATGAATAATCAGCAGACTACAGATTGGAAAGCTGTGTTGTGGCCAATACATAATTTTGAGCTAAAGAAATTTTTACCTATGGCGTTTATGTTTTTATGTATTTTATTTAATTACAGTATGTTAAGGTCTATAAAGGATTCTTTAGTAGTTACATCTCTTGGAGCAGAAGTAATTCCTACAATAAAGTTATGGTTTGTACTACCTTCTGCGATGTTGTTTATGTTGGTTTATTCTAAGTTAGTAAATGTTTTTAAAAAAGATACAGTTTTTTATATTATAACGCTTTTCTTTGTATCGTATTTTGCTTTATTTATGACAGTTCTATATCCTTTTCATCAGTATCTACAATTTGATGTTTCAAGTGTTTCTATCCCTTTGATAAGTGGATTATTAAAACCTGTTGGTTCTTGGGTATTTTCTTCATTTTATGTAATGGCAGAGTTGTGGGGTAGTGCAATGATCGGATTAATGTTTTGGCGTTTTGTTAATGATGTAACTTCCATTAAAGAATCAAAACGTTTTTATGCAATGTTTGGTTTTATTGCAAACATGGCATTAATAGTGACTGGTCTTGTTTTAAAGGGACTAAACAGTAGTGAAGCACATTCTAATAGCAATCAGTGGAACGCGTTGCCGTATTTAATGATGGCTATAATAATAGCTGGACTTATTGTGGTTGCCTTATATTATCGGTTAAATAACTATATTTTAAAAGATCCTCTTTATTACAATCCTGATGAAATAAAAAAATCTAAAACCAAAGAAAAATTATCTTTATTTGATAGTTTTAAATATATTTTCAAATCAAAATATTTAGGTTATATAGCGCTTTTAGTAATTTGCTATGGAATAAGCATAAACTTGGTAGAAGTTGTATGGAAAGGGCAAGTAAGCTTATTGTATCCAACAAAAGCTGCATATGGAGCATTTATGGGCAACCTTCAACTTCTTACAGGAATTTGCACAATCATATGTATGCTAATAGGTACGAATATATTACGTAAATGTTCTTGGCGTACAGGTGCGTTAATGACTCCAGCTATGATAGCTTTAACCGGGCTTATTTTCTTTGGTTTTATTATTTTTAAAGATTCTCTCTCAACTTCGGTTGCAAGTATTGGTCTTACAGTTTTAGGTGTTATAGTTTGGGTTGGACTCATTCAAAACTTCCTAGCTAAAGGCATAAAATATTCACTTTTTGATCCGACTAAAGAAATGAGCTATATACCTCTGGATGATGAATTAAAATCTAAGGGTAAAGCTGTTGTTGATGTTATTGGCAGTCGTGCTGGTAAATCTGGCGGATCTTTAATTTTATATGTGTTGCTCAATATAATATTTGTAGGATCATCTCTTCTGTCACTTGCAGGAGTAGTAGCAAGTGTGTTTATTGTAATAGTTTCAGTTTGGATTATTGCTGTTTTTGGGTTGAACAAACAATTTTTAAAACTCATATCAAATCAAAATTAAAAAATAAAAATTTATAAAGCAGTAATTCTAAAGGATCAGCTTTTGTATTAACAGATTTTTTTGTTAAAAATAAAAAACTAATTATAAAAATTATATTTTTAAAAAGCTAGATAAGTTTATTGTTAAAATTATATATTTTCTATGACTTTTTGGTATACAAATCTTGGAGTTAGAGAATTCATGCATAGCTGAGGATTATATTCAAGAACACATTTTTCGTACCAATTATTTACAACATGGCATCCACCACACAAATTAGAAGCAATATTTATATTTTCAGAATACAAAATGTATTCGGCATTTGTAGGTCCAAAAAGTATTAAAGATTTAACTTTAAGCGCCTTTGCAATATGCATACAACCTGAATCAGTGTCAATGTGTAGCAATGATTTCTTTAACACACAACAAAGTTCATCAAGATTTGTTTTGCCGACCAAGTCAATGTCGCTATCTGTTTTGCTCTGTCCTACACCTACTTGAACTATTTTAATATTCTTACTTGATAATGTGTCTTTTAATAATGCAATTAAAATCTTCCAGTTATCTGTGCTCCAGGATTTTGTATGGGCAATATTTCCTTTGTTGCTTGTACCAGTCTGGAATGTTATATATTTTATGTCATTGTAGATACCGAATTTTAGTAACGATACTTTTTTGTATTCTATATTTAAAGATATATCTGAAATATAATTTTTGTCCACTCCGGACTTTATTTTTGACACATTTATAAGATGTAAATTATTTTTTATCGCTAATTTTTGCATATCAAAAGATGATATATCGTTAAAACAGAAAGGGTATATTTTTTTATAAGTTTCAATATTGTTCAATATTGTTTTAGATAGCAGATTGTTTCTATTAATGATATTAATTTGTGGATATTCTAAAGAGACAGTATTGTCTATGATGATGTCATATTTTTTTGTCGTGCTATAAATAGAATTTTTATTTAAGAAAAAACGAATGTTTCTTAAATCTTTAACAAGAGGTTTAGTTGCTTTATGATAAATATCAATTATTACATCTGGCGACATTTTAGTTAACGTGTCAATAACAGCTTTTTGTCTAAGTATATCTCCCAAACCACCGTCAGGAATGAATGCCAGATATGTTTTGTTCCGTTTTTTTAATAAAAAGATTAGAATTATATAGAAGAAAGATTTTATAAAATCTTTTAAATGTTTTTTATATATAACGTTTTGTGCATTGCTATTTTTTGGGGTTAAAGAATGTAATTTCTTTTCATTCTCAATCACATCGTTATTATTGTAAGTTATAGGGTACTTGTATAGAGACATATTATTTTCCATCAGCAATATAAACAAGCTGCTCCTTATTTACATTACATTTGTTTAATGTGACTTTCTCACTTTTTGATAAAAAATCACATTGATTTTTCGTAGAAAACTCCGGGACTACTACGGGGTTCCAACAATTTGTATATGACAATTACAAAGAATTATTGGAATTGCGCGCGCTAATTCTTGCTATTGAACAACTTGTTGCTGAAATCGGATTAAACAAAAATTTGAACGGTATGTCAAAATATATTCCGGTGTATGTCTAAATTTGTACAATAACAAGTATTAAAGATAAAGTTTTTATTGTATTTATTTTTATAGATAATATACTGAGTTTACTATTTTCTAACAAAATTTATACAATAATATCATGAAAAGCAAATTTTATAGTCTTAACTCTAACGAAACAAAATTTATATCTTGGTTGACATATGATAAAGTAAAAATCATAAACAATCAGGAAGTAGATAGATACTTGCCTAAAAATTATAAATACAAAAATATATTTATAAGCAATCTTATTAAGAAAAAAGTTTTAAGTCCTATCAAGAAAGGTGTATATATGTTTGTCCCTATAGAAACTCTGTCGTCAGGAACTATTGTAAATCCATATTTGCTTCCAAAAATCTATTATCCCAAAATACAATATTACATTGGCTATTTTAATATGTTCAATCATTATGGACTTACAGAACAAATTCCTAAAACAACATATGTTATAAACTCCTCTGTTTCTGGCAAGAAAAATATAAGCAAATTTCAGTTTCAATTTATTAAAGTTAAAAAAGAGTATATTTATGGACTTGAAGAGCTCAATACGCGTGACGGGAAAGTAATAGTAAGCGATAAGGAAAGAACTATGGTTGATTTTATAGATAAATGGAATTTCCAAGAAGCAAAAACAAAAATAACAGAGATATTACTAAACAAACAATGCAATGTTAAAAACTTTATAGATCATGCTGTTGCGTTCCCAAAAACAAGAACAAGAAAAATCATAGGAGTTATTTTAGACTACGCCGGGATTTCAACAAAATTATCAAAACCTTTATATGACAGTATAAAAAGTTCATCCTTAATATCTGTCTCAAAATCATCAAGAAAAGGATCTATAAATACGAAATGGGGAGTAATAGGCAATGTTACATAAGGACAAAGAAGAATTTGTTAAACTTATCAATAGCACATCAATGCGAACAGGCTTTTTGCCTATAATGTTAGAGAAAGATTATTATTTGACAACTTTTCTCTCAAACGTATCAAAACTGTCTGAAAATTTAGGTTTACCACAAAAAAGTATCAACGAAGTTAAAGATAAAATCTCACAGGAACTATATCCTGTTTTAAGTATTGAAGAACAAGAAAAATTTAATTTGGACAAAATTTTGCACAAAATCAATTTAACGATTGGAAAGGTGATAAAAAATCACATTGATTTTTCGTAGAAAACTCCGGGACTAGGATTCGAACCTAGACAAAGGGATCCAAAATCCCTTGTGCTACCATTACACAATCCCGGAATTAGATATTTTTTAATTGATCTTTAACTGATAAGTTTGTTGTAGAGGTAAAGCAAAAATCCCAAGAATACTTTTTTAGTTCAGAAACAATATGCTCTTTTGAAATATTAATATCTAAAATACCAAAAACTGTTGCTCCAGAACCAGACATCAAACTTGTACAACATAATTTACTTAATAAAGTTTTAATTTCTAAGATAGTTTTAAAATCTCCAAAAACAAACTCTTCAAGTCTATTAAAACAACTTTTAAAAGCTTCTTTATTGTTAAAAGAACTACTAGAAATAAGATGTTTAATTTTATGAATTTTTACTGAATTTGTCAACGGGAAATTAATTTTTTTATAAATTCCAACCGTAGAAATGCCAAAGCCAGGATTTACAAGTATCATATCTAAATTAGTAATACTTTTAAGAGGGGTAACTATTTCTCCAATTCCTTCACACAAACAAGTACCTCCTGTTAAAAAAAAGGGTACGTCTGCCCCAAGTTTTGTGGCAACGGTTTCTAGTTCTTTTTGTGTTGTTTTAATATTCCATAATTTTACTAGTGCTAATATTGTTGTTGCAGCGTTAGACGAGCCGCCACCAAGCCCAGCTCCTTGAGGTATATTTTTTTTTAAGTATATTTTTACACCTTTGTTAATATTAAAATTCGTTTTTATTGCAAGAGCTGCTTTGTAGACTAGATTTGTCTTATCGCAAGGTAAAGCTTTATTATCGCATGACAAAATTATGTTTTTATCTATATCCTCAAAAGAAAGTTCGTCATATAAACTTATTGTTTGCATGATACTTTCTAAATTATGGTACCCATCTTTACGTTTGCTTTTAATTTCAAGAAATAAATTAACTTTTGCTGGAGATTTTAGAACAATTTTCATGGTTATTCCATTATTTGAAAAATTTTTGTTGCTTCTAATAGTATTTTTATTTTTGTTGAGGGTATAAATATTTTTATTTTTGTTGGTATTTTTGATGCTAAAAAGTTTTCATATTTTAAAACTTCTATTTTTATGTTGCTTTGTAAAACACTCTCTATTAATGCAGTATTGGAATCTATTGTTAAAATAGAATCGTTTTTTGAATATACTAAATAATTCCCCTTTTCTGTAGGTTCTACATCTAAGAATTGTGTATAAAAGTCATCACTAAATATATTTGAAAATTGATTTATTATATCAAGTACAAATTGAGGTATTTCGTTTTTTGCAGCTTTTGGGTCAATTTCTGTAATTTTGTTTTTAATTATTATAGACATACCGCCTATAACGCTTGTTGAAGGAAAATCAAATTTTATATTTTTTTTCTTATTGTATGTTGTGAGTATATAGAATTTTTTGCTTAAAATTTTAGAGCTTATTTTTGTTTTAAAACCAGTTCTAAATGATAAAAGTCTGTCATAATTGTTTTTGCTTCTCAATAACATTAAATTATATAGCTCTTCTTTTGGCATTTGTGACTTGGCAAAATGTAATTTTTTTTCAACTGATTTATCTTGTTTAGAATCATAAGATAAAGAGTAAGAAATCCAGGCTTTTGTGTAATTTTTTAAAGCAAGGTAAGTATCACCTAAATGACTATATGTAAGAGTAGTTTGCGTAATACTAAGTGCATAAATAAATGTTTTTTCTGCAAGATAAAATTTGCCCATTTTAAAATAAAGTAAACCTAAAGAATCCATAAAGTTACTATTTTTTGGTTCTAAATTTAAAGATTCAGTAATGAATTCTTTTGACTTATTTAATTTAATACCTTGTTGTGCATAACTATACCCTAAATAATTAAGGGCTTGAGGATGTTTAGGGTTTAACTTTATTGCTTGTAAAAGAGCTTTTTCTGCTTGTGAGAAATTTTTATCTTTGTCATAAGAAAACCCTAAATAAAAATAAGCATCTGCAAAATTCGGGTATGTTTTGATTATTTTATTAAGGTAATCTATGGCTTCATTATATTTGCCCCAATCTATATAATTTAAAGACGCTAAATAAAGTATGTCCTTATTGTTTGGATCTATTGATAAAGCTTTTAAAAAGTATTTTTCTGCTTTTTTATAATTTTGTTTTAAGGCATAATAATGACCAAGTTTGGTTAAAAATGCAATATTTTTTTGATCTTTTTTTACAATAACTTTAAATACAGGAATAGCTTTATCAACTTGATTGGTTTTTTCGTACACCATTGCAAGCCAATAATTTGTTTTCATGTCATCAAAGGATATTTTTTTTGCTTTAAGTAAAATATCTTTTGCATCAGAGTAATTTTTCATATCATAATAACATTTCCCTAAATGAGAGAGTACGGCAACGTCGTTTGGAAAGTTTGCTATGCATTTTTTGTATTCCTTTATAGCTAGTTTTATTTGTCCTAAGTTTTCATAAATATAAGCTTTAGCTATAAAAGCATTTCTAATGTTTGGATTAGTTTTTATAGTTTTATCGTACGATTTTAGTGCTTCTTGATATAATCCTAATCTTTCCTGTATATTGGCAAGTTGTAAGTATCCTAAAGGATTATCTGGTTGTTGTTTAGAGAATTTTTCCCAATAATGTAAAGATTTTTCCAGCTTGTTGTCAAATTGGTATAAAGATGCTATATAGGCTGTTGCAACTTCATTGTCAGGGTCAAGATTAAGAGTTCGTTTCCAGAATTCTTTAGCAAGTTCTGGTTTGTTTGCTATCATATAAAAAATAGCTAAAGACGAAGTGGTTTTTGGATTATTGCCGTCAAGTTTTTTTAATTTTTCGGCCATTTGTAAAGCTTTATCTTGCTTTTTTTCTTGTAAATAAAGATATGCAAGATTGCCATGTGCTGCTGTTGCATCTTTATCTAGCTGTGTAGTATGCTCTAAATTTCTTGTTGCATCAGTTATATTGTTTGTTTTTAAACTATAAATTCCTTGTAAGAATGTCTTATAGGCATCATACTTTGTTGCAAAAGAAAGTTCAGTTAGTAGCACTAAAATAAGAGGTAATATTTCCCATTTCATTATAAATAATTCCTTATAAGTAGAGCTTTAATATTAAAGCATCTTCTCTCTTGTAATATTTTTACGAACTCCTATTTCGTTAAATCCAAAAGTTTTATATAGTTTTAATGCGATTGTGTTTGACTTTCTAACCTCACCAGAAACAAATTTTATTTTTTTAATCGTAGCTGTTTTTAGTATGTCAATAAGTATGGCTTTCTAAAAAGACTTATTTCTAAATTTGTTACAAAGTGCAATATTTAATATTTCCATTTCATCTGCAGCGTGACTTATTATATAATATCGGATCACTGTTTTGTTTAAATTTAAAACTTTAAATGTAGTAGAGCTGTTTTTTGATGAACTTAAAAACATTTCTTTTGCCCATGGATTAGGAAAAGATTTTTTCAATGTAAATTACTTTGTCTAGAAATGTATCAGAAAAGTGTAAGATTTCATATTTATGTATATTGGTGTTTTGTAGCGTAAATTATTGCTTCTATCATAGAGTCTGGGCAGGCTATATTTTTACCTGCAATGTCAAAGGCTGTTCCGTGGCCTGGAGAAGTTCGTAAAAATGGGAGTCCGGCAGTAATGTTTACTATTTTTGAAGCGTCTATACATTTTAAAGGTATCATTAGTTGATCATGATACATTGTACATATTAAATCGAACTGTCCTTGTTTTGTTTTTAACCAAGCAGAATCTGCTGGCATAGGTGGTGTTATGTTGACGCCTAGCTGTATTAATTTTTTGTATGCAGGCATTATAATCTTTTTTTCTTCATTTCCTAAAATAGAATTATCCCCAGCGTGTGGATTGAGTCCACATAATGCTATTTTTATCTTTTTTTTATTATTTCTTTTAATAAAGTCAACACTTAGAAGTATAGTGTGTATAATATTTTTTGTTTTTAAATTTTTAGTGATGTGCGATATAGGGATATGTCTTGTAACCATAACCCCTAATATATCATTGCAAGCCATTAACATAGCTACTTTTTTAGAATTTGTGAGATTTGCAAGCAGTTCTGTATGTCCAGGGAAAGTTATGCCTAAAAGTTTTAAAGATTCTTTTGATATAGGGGCTGTAACAAGAGCTTTTGCTTTATTGTTTAAACAATACTTTACAGCTTCTTTAATAGCAGAAACGGCAATTAACCCAGCTTTTTTTGAAGGGACAGAGCGTTTTACAGGTCCTAAATTTGATGTTGCAATAAACTTAAAGTTTTTTTTATTTTTACAATATTTTTTAGAGTAATAATTAAAGACTTGTTTATCACCAAAAAGTATAAGGCTGCAAATTCTTTGAACTTTTAAAGAATTTGCAGCCTTGCAAACTATTTCATAACTTATTCCCGCTGGATCTCCTAAAGTAATTGCTACGGGAGGTTTTAGCATTTTTTTACCAAGTTTTATTAATTTTTATATTAGATTTAGACTTTAGAGTATTAATATAGTCATTGTATGCAACTCTTGCATTTGCTTGATACAATAGTTCTAATATGTCACCTTTTACATCATTAAAATTTATATCTCTTTTTGCGCGTTTTTCTTCAACTTTTATAAAATGGTATCCAATATCTGTTTTTATGGGCTCTTTTGTGTAGTCGCCAACTTTCATTGAGAAAACAACTTTGCTTATGTTTGGAAGAAGGTCATCTTTTGCAACTATCCCTAAATCGCCATTCCTTCCTTTAGAAATAGGATCTTCAGAATATTGGTTTGCAACATCTGCAAAAGATTTATTTTGAAGTTCTTTTTTTACAGTTGCAATTTTTGCTTGTGCTGCTTTAGTTTCAGTTTCATTTGCACCTTTAGGACAAGCAATAAAAATTTGTCTAAGTCTCAACTGTTCGCCAGACATTCTTTTTAATGCTGTTGCAAAATTTTCAACTAAAAAATCGTCTTCAGGAGAAAGGTTAGTTTTACCACCTTTCATTTTTACACTTATCTTGTCATATAAGGCTTTAGCTTCAGCATCTGTAGGAGTTTTTACTTTAGGCTCAACATTTTGCTTAACAAGTTTCATAATTGCTATTTGGTCATTAAGTTTTTTTTCAAAATCAGCAATTGTCATATTTTCTTTTTTAAGCTCATTCTTAAATTCTCCGTCGTTAGAAAATCTTTTTTTTATTTCTGTAAGCCCATCTTGGATTTCTTTTTTTGAAACTTTAATATTTTGCTTTTTTGCTTGTTGTTTTAAAAGAACGTCATCTATTTTTTGATTTAAAACAAGATCTTTGAGTTCGTTTTCTTTTTGAATAGTTTGAGATGATTTTGGTGTTGCTTTTTCGTATTGTTCGTAAATAGGTGTAAATAAGCTATTGAATTCAGAAGACAAAATAGGTTCCCCGTTTACAACAGCTAATGTCTTATCTACAACTTGCGATGCTGCAAAAACTGTAAAAGCTATAAAAAGACTTGCAAAACTTACTACAATTTTCTTCATAGTTTGCTCCTGGCTTTATTTTAAGTTACTTAGATTTTTCTTCTTCTGATGAAGCTAAAGGTAAATCGTAATTTACTTTGACATTGAGGTTTTCTTTTTGTTTATTAAACCAGTTATCAAATTTTTCTTTTTCTAATGTCTTTCTAATACTTTCTTTTGCTTGGTCAAAAGATATAGCAGGCAGGTTCTTTTCTGATACCTTAAATACTATATGATATCCATAAGGAGTTTCCACTATACCAGACATCTCATTTGTTTTTAAGTTTACAACAGCTTCTTCAAATTCTGGAACCAAATCTCCTTTTTTAAATGGGCCAATAAGTCCACCATTAGAAGCTGAACCAGTATCTTGAGAAAGTTCTTTTGCTACTTTTTCAAAAGATTCTCCATTGTTTAACCTATCAAGTGCGTTTTGCGCTGACTGCAAGTCTGAAACAAGTACATGTCTTACAGTGTATGCAATTGGTTCATCAAATAAAGCTTTGTTGTTGTCATAATATTTTTGTATTTCTTCATCACTAGGTTCTACAGCTTCATGGATTTCTTTAATATAAGATTCTATAAGTAACCCGTTCTTATAATCTAATAGTTGCTTTTTTTGTTCTGACTCAAAAGCGGACAAAGCATTTTTGTATTCTTCACGTTTTTCAACGCCTGCTTTTTTTGCAGCTTCTACAACAACAGTTTCTTTTAAAATAGCATCAATAAATTGTTTTTTACCTATAGCTGTAGATGCATATTTTTGATATTCTGTAGGTGTTGCAGCTAACCTTTCATTTAATTTAGCATCTGTAATTTTTTCGTTTCCAACTTGAATCACTACAGGACTATCTTTTTTGCAAGAACACAAAGAAAACCCTACACATAATACAGTAAGCAACAATAGGTTCTTCATTACAGCATCTCCTTTATTTAGCCTTTAATAGGCAGCTAAAATATAAACAGAATTTTACAAATTTACACTATATTAGTCAAACTTAGGACTACTGCTGTATTTTGATGCTATGATTGAGGATAACAGTATTGTAATTATTATTAAAAGGGATAATGCTGTTGGAATGTTTATGAAGTGCAAGAGTATCATTTTAAATCCAACAAATAAAAGAATTATAGCTATAGCAAACTTTAAAAACTTAAATTTTTCTGCAAGATTAAATAAAAGAAAGTACAGAGCTCTAAGACCTATTATTGCAAATATGTTAGAACTATATACTATAAAAGGGTCAACAGAAACAGAAAGTACAGCTGGGATAGAATCTATGGCAAATATTATGTCACTCATTTCTATGACTATAACGGCTGCAAGCATAGGTGTTGCATATAAAATCTTACCTTTTTTTATAAGGAAGCTTTTTGTTTTATTAGTGTTATCTAGAGGCATTATTTTTTTTAGAATTTTATATGCAACATTGTTTTCTGGGTCAAATTTTTTGTTTTTTTGTGTTATTATTTTGATTGATGTGTAAATTAAAATAGTGCCAAATAAATATATTGTCCAAGAAAAAGCATTTATTAAGCTTATACCAATAAAAACAAACAAAAATCTAAGAACAACTGCTCCAATAATGCCGTAAATTAAAACTTTTGGTTGATTTTGCTTAGGAATATTGAAAAAAGAAAAAATCATTAAGAAAACAAACATATTGTCAATAGACAAAGAATATTCAACTAAATATCCTGTAAAAAACTCTAAAGCTTTTGGTTGCCCTAGCAAAACATAAATAACTATACCAAACGTAATTGCGGTAGCTATCCATAAACTCACCATTATGCTTGCACTTTTTGTTGTAATGTTTCCTTGGTTTTTATTTAAAACAATTAAATCTATAAACAAGGAAACTATAATAACAAACCAAAATAGCAACCACATTATAGATAAAGTTTCCATTTATTCTCCAAATATATATGTTGTTAAGTTTTAGACATTAAAGCGAAATTCTATAATATCGCCATCTTTAACAACATATTCTTTCCCTTCGCTTCTAAGCAGACCAGCATCTTTTACAGCTTTTTGACTGCCGAGTCTAAATAAATCGTTAAAACTCATTACTTCTGCGCGAATAAAACCTCTTTCAAAATCAGAGTGTATTACACCAGCAGCTTGATGTGCCAAAACCCCTTTTTTTATTGTCCATGCTCTTACTTCTGTTTGTCCTGCTGTCAAAAATGTTGCTAAGCCCAAAAGGTTATATCCTGCTTTAATTAGTCTGTTTAATCCTGGTTCTTGTAAACCTAAATCTTTTAAAAAAATTTCTTGATCATTTTCAGATAGTTCAGATAGTTCTGCTTCTACTTTTGCGCATATAGAAATTGTTTGAGTTCCTTCTTTTTCTGCTTTTTCTTTTACAAGGTTTGTGTATTTGTTTTCCATAGAAGGCAAGTTACTTTCATCGACGTTACACGCATATACTACAGGCTTTGCTGTTATTAAGAAAAAGTCTTTTATGTTTATTTTTTCTTCGTCATTTAAATTAAGAGTTCTTGCTGGGTTACCTGCATCTAAGTGAGACTTCACTTTTATCGCAAGTTCTCTTTCTAAGAGCATTTTTTTGTCATTAAGCCTTGTTGCTTTTTGAAGTCTTTCAATTCTTTTAGAAATTGAATCCATGTCTGCAAGAATAAGTTCTGTTTCTATAATTTCTATGTCTCTTAAAGGATCAACATCTCCCATAACATGTGTTACATTTTTGCTTTCAAAACATCTTACAACATGTATAATGGCAGAAGTTTCTCTTATATGTGCTAAAAATTGATTTCCTAACCCTTCTCCATTTGAGGCCCCTTTTACAAGCCCTGCAATATCAACAAATTCTACTGTAGCAGGTACTACTTTTTTTGCATTGTAAAGATTTAGCAAAAAAGTTAATCGTTTATCTGGTACAGGTACGATGCCTACGTTTGGATCTATAGTGCAAAAAGGATAATTTGCAACTTCTGCGCCGGCTTTTGTTATAGCATTAAACAATGTTGATTTGCCTACATTAGGAAGTCCTACAATGCCAAGTTTCATACAACTCCTAACTTCTTATTGCTCCATTACCGTGCACCACATATTTTGTAGTAGTTAGTTCTTTAATGCCTATAGTCCCTCTTGCATGGAGCTTTTGTGTAGAAATTCCAATTTCACATCCCAAACCTAAAACTCCTCCGTCATGAAGTCTAGTAGATGCGTTCACAAAAACAGCTGCAGCATCAACTTCGGAGATAAATTTATTTGCAGCATCTTTATTGTCAGTTATTATAGCTTCAGAATGCATAGATCCGTATTTGTTTATATGCTCTATTGCTTCGTCTAGAGAGTTTACAACTTTTATAGATATTTTTAAGTCAAGATATTCTGTCTGCCAATCTTCTTCTTGAGCCTCTTTCACAGAAGGAACTATTTTTTTTGTTATGGAGCAACCTTTTATTTCAACGCCAGATTCTGTGTACAACTTACATAGTTGAGGCAATATTTTTTCAGCAATATTTTTATGTACAAGAATAGTTTCTGTTGCATTGCATACAGAAGGTCTTTGGCATTTAGCATTTAGAGCTATTTTAATTGCCATGTGTATATTTGCGTTTTCATCTATGTACGTATGGCACAAACCTTTTCCGTGTGATAAAATTGGAATCAAAGAATGAGTTTTTATGAATTGAATTAAATCATTACTACCTCTAGGGATCAGTAAGTCTATTAAATTTTCCAAATGTATAAGTTCTTGTACAGCGGTTCTGTCTGTTGTGTCAATAAACTGTACTGCTCCTTCGGGCATACCTGCTTTTTTGGCTGCTTCAGATACTATATTTATAAGAATCCTGTTAGAATTTATAGCTTCAGAACCACCCTTTAAAATTACAGAATTCCCAGCTTTTAGACATAAAGCACTAGCGTCAATGGTTACATTTGGACGAGCTTCATAAATTATAGCTATTACACCTAAAGGTACCCTTATTTTCTTTACATCTATATCTATTGAAGCAGTCAGTTCTTCAACTATAGTGCCTACAGGATCTTGTAATAGTACGATATCTTTGATACTTTTGGTCATTTCATTTATACGTTTTTCATTTAAGGTAAGTCTATCTATTAAAACATTGCTTATGCCTGTTTCCTTAGCGGCTTGTACATCTATCTCGTTGTGAAACAGGATTTCTTTAATGTTGTTTTCTATAGCACAAGCCATAGCTGAGAGTATGTTGTTTTTTTGTTCAGCACTCATTGTGGCAAGTTGTTTTGAAGCTTCTTTTGCAGCTTTAGCTTTTAAAAATACTATTTGTTTTTCTTGATTGTTTTCCATAATTAGCTCCAGGTATTTTTATTTATTTTGGTATTTTAGCAAAAAACTAATAAAAACGAAAAGTAGTTAAAAATTCTACTAATACAGAAATTTTGTTGAAGTAATTCTCTAGTTAGAATTCACAAATAAATTAAATTTTTAGTGTCTTGCTAAATCTTGCAAAAGTTTGACTAAGATATTGTAATTTTATAATATTTTCGCAAGTAACTAGTTTGCTTATTTTTGTTCTTTATGAATAGAACCACTAGGAGGAGTATATGACAGTTAGAGTAGGCATTAATGGTTTTGGTCGTATTGGACGTTTAGTTTTTCGTGCTGCTCAAAGCAGAAAAGATATTCAAGTTGTAGCTGTAAATGATTTGATAAGTGTAGACTATATGGCTTACATGTTAAAGTACGATACAATTCATGGCCAATTTAATGGTACAGTTGAAGTCAAAGATGGCAACTTGGTTGTTAATGGAAATATTATTCGTGTTACAGCTGAAAAAAATCCTGCAGATTTGAAATGGTCGGATGTTGGTGCAGAATATGTAGTAGAATCAACAGGTCTTTTTCTTGCCAAAGAAAAAGCTCAAGCTCATATTGATGCTGGTGCAAAATATGTTGTGTTATCTGCTCCTTCAAAAGATGATACCCCTATGTTTGTTTGTGGAGTAAATCTTGAGTCATACAAAAAAGGTACTCAGATAGTATCAAATGCGTCTTGTACGACAAATTGCTTAGCTCCTCTTGCTAAAGTTTTACATGATAAATTTGGTATAGTTGATGGTCTTATGACTACAGTTCATGCTACAACAGCTACACAAAAAACTGTTGATGGGCCTTCTGCTAAAGATTGGAGAGGTGGTAGGGCAGCTTCAGGAAATATAATACCTTCTTCTACAGGTGCAGCAAAAGCAGTAGGAAAAGTAATTCCAGAGTTGAATGGAAAGTTGACTGGAATGTCTTTCCGTGTTCCTACATTGGATGTGTCTGTTGTTGATTTAACGGTAAACTTAGCAAAGCCAACTTCTTATGAAGACATTAAGTCTGCTATGAAATCTGCATCAGAGGGTAGTCTTAAAGGTATTTTAGGTTACACAGAAGATGAAGTTGTTTCTTCAGATTTTTTAGGTGATGCTCGTACATCAATTTTTGATGCAAAAGCAGGCATTGCTTTAACAGATAAGTTTGTTAAAGTTGTTTCTTGGTATGATAATGAGTGGGGATATTCAAACAAGACTTTAGATCTTATTGCTTATATGAAGAAAGTGAATGGATAGGAACTAATAACTTATTGGAGATTTATGGCGTTTGTCGATAATATTGCAAAAATAATAGATAGAAAAATAACAAACAAGACCGCACTTGTATAATTTATAGTGCGGTCTGTTCTTTGAGGTATGGGCAATGAAAAAAATACTTGAAGATGTTAATGTGAAAGGTAAAAAAGTTTTAGTTCGAGTCGATTATAATGTTCCTTTAGATGCAAATCTTAATATAACAAATGATAAAAGAATAGTTGCGACTATCCCTACAATTAAATACTTGTTAAAAGAAAATGCTGCAATAATCCTTATGTCTCATCTTGGAAGGCCAAAAGGTAAGTTTGTTCCAGAAATGAGTCTAAATCCGGTATCGATACGTTTAAGCGAACTTTTAGATAAGCCTGTTAAATTTGTCGATGGGGATTGCGTTAGTAAAGAATCTAAGCAAGTAGCAGCAAGTTTGAAGCCTGGTGAAATTTTCTTACTTGAAAATTTAAGATTTCATCCTGAAGAAGAAGGTAAAAATGCTGCTGGAGAAAAAGACAAAGTTGCAATGGAAAATTTTGCAAAAGAAATTGCTTCAATGGGTGAAATTTTTGTTCAAGATGCTTTTGGTACAGTGCACAGAGCCCATGCTTCAACAAGTGCTGTAGTTAAGTACGTTAAAGATGCTGCTGCAGGTTTTCTTTTGGAGAAAGAACTTAAATTTTTAGGAGAAACTTTAGAAAATCCCCAAAGACCATTTTTAGCAATTTTGGGCGGTGCAAAAGTTTCAGATAAAATAAATGTTATAGAGAATCTTTTAAACAAAGTAGATGCTATTATAATTGGTGGTGCAATGGCTTACACTTTTCTAAAATCTCAAGGAGTAAGTACTGGTACGTCTCTTGTTGAAAACGATAAATTAGATTTAGCATCCGAACTTATTAAAAAAGCAAAAGAAAGGAAAATAGACTTTTTGCTTCCTGTAGATCATATAGTTGTAAATAAAGTTGATTTTGCAAATAAACAAATCCCAAAAGGGGCTCAAGTTGAAGAGACAATAGATGAAGCAATTTCTGACAATTTTATGGGAGTGGACATAGGCTTTAAGTCGATAAAGAAATTTGCGGAAGTTATTAAATCCTCAAAAACTATTCTTTGGAATGGCCCTCTTGGAATTTTTGAAATAGATGAGTTTGCTAAAGGTACGGTTGCTATTGCTGATTTGGTTGCTCAGGCAACTGATGATGGGGCTATATCTATTGTTGGTGGCGGGGACTCTGTTTCTTCTGTAAAAAAGGCAGGGGCAGATAAAAGGATAAGCCATATTTCTACAGGAGGAGGAGCATCTTTAGAATTTTTAGAGGGCAAAGAATTGCCGGGAATTGCGGCTCTTCCGGAACGTTCTTGACACGTCGGAACTTTTTGTTGTACAATGAAAAAATGATGAATACAGTAAATATAATATTTTTTGCATTTAAGTTTGTACATTATTGTGTGTGCATAGGATTAATTTCTGTGGTTCTTTTACAAGCTGGTAAAAGTGGTGGTATGGCAGGCGTTTTTGGTGGTGGTGGCTCAGATCAGATTTTTAATGCGCCATCAGGTGTAGCATTTATAAAGAAGTTGACAGTTGTTATGGCTTGCATATTTTTGTTTACATCTTTAATGCTTACAAAACTTTCCACAAACATAGGTATGATGTCTGTAGTTAAACAGCTTTCTAATATTCCTGTAAGCGTTCCGGTAGAGCGTGTAGATAAATAAGTGTTACAGTTGCTGGGGTGGCGGAACTGGCATACGCGCACGTTTGAGGGGCGTGTCCTTAACCGGATGCGGGTTCAAATCCCGCCCTCAGCATTCTATTTAAAAGTTATGTTTGCGGGTGTAGTTCAGTGGTAGAACGTCTCGTTGCCAACGAGAAGGTCGTGGGTTCAACTCCCATCGCCCGCTTTTATTTAAATTTAAAGCCAGTCTTGATAGACTGGCTTTTTTATTTTAAATATTAACCTATAAGAAATATACATAGTTTAATCTGATCTACTTTAGAACCTTATCTACGTTACTAGAGCAATCGCAACAAACATTTAAACAAATTAGCAAACTCGCAAAATGAAAAGACAAGAAAGACTTAAATGAATTTTGCTCAAACACGCTAATTTGCAATATTAAATGTTTGTTGCTCATAGACCGCTCTTAGAGGTAACTCCGATAAGGTTTTAAACTAGATCAGTATCCACTGACACAGAAGTAGTTTGGTTGGCCTACTTTAGAACCATATCTACGTTACTAGAGCAATCGCAGCAAACATTTAAACAAATTAGCAAACTCGCAAAATGAAAAGACAAGAACGACTTATATGTATTTTGCTCAAACACGCTAATTTGCAATATTAAATGTTTATTGCTCATAGACCGCTCTTAGAGGTAACTCCGACAAGGTTCTAAAGTAGATCAGACTTCAAAATATAATAACTAACTTTAGTATGTTAATCAATGCGTTTAATTGTTAATATATTAATAATATTATAAAATTGTTTTGAAAAATTTTTAAAAAACCAAGTTTTGCTAACAATGTCTAGTAGTCAATTAAATAATATGATCGTTAAGTTGTTTAATAATTAAAATCTTCAATTAATTATACAAAGGACTTGTCTTAAAATGTTAACAAAAGTCGTTATAGTAGGTAGACCTAACGTAGGTAAAAGTGCTCTTTTTAACAGACTTATAGGTAAGAAGAAGGCAATTATACATTCCATGCCAGGGACAACTAGGGATAGAAATGATTATGAAGTTTCTTGGAAAGATAAAAAGTTTATTGTTACAGACACTGCTGGGTGGAGCACAGATAGTTCTGTGTTTTCTTCTCAGATGTCTTTCCAGCTTGATATAGCTATAGAGAAAGCAGATATTATTTTATTTGTTGTTGATGGTAAAATAGGCCTACATCCAATGGACAAACAAATTGCTCATCAAGTAAGGCTTAGTCGTAAAACTGCAATTTTGGTTGTCAATAAAATAGATACACAGGCAGAAGAAATAAAAGGTTATGAGTTTTATTCTTTAGGTTTTGAAAATATTGTTTTTGTGTCAGCAAGTCATGGTCGTAGTACACACGATTTGTTAGATAAAATTTGGGAAAATATTAAATACGATAGAAAAGTAAAGAAAAAGGAAGAACTTTTAAAAATAATTCTTGTTGGTAAACCTAACGTAGGTAAGTCCTCTTTTGTAAATGCTGTAGCTAAAGAAGAGCGTAGTATTGTGCACAATGTTCCAGGTACTACAAGGGACTCGGTGTCTGCGCATGTAAACATTGACAATAAAGAGTATATTGTTATAGACACAGCAGGGCTTCATAGAGGCAGTAAAATGAAAGATGATATGGAATATCTTTCAACTTTAAGTACAAGTTATGCAATTGATGATGCAGATGTTGCTGTTTTGGTTGTAGATGCTTTGCAAGGTGTAGGCGATACAGAAACTAAAATAGCAAGACTCTTATGCGAAAAGGGTAAGCCTGCTATTGTTGCTGTAAATAAGTGGGACCTTATAGAAAAGAAAGAAGAAACTATAAAATATTTTACAGATCAGCTAAGAGAAAGAATAAAGTTTATGAGTTGGGTAAGTATTATTTTTGTATCTGCAAAAACAGGGCAAAGATTAAATAGAGTTTTTCAAGAAGCAGAATTTGTTTTTGAACAATATTCAAGACAACTAACGCAAGAAGAATTTAATGAAGTTGTAAGAAATGCAATAACTAGAAAACCTTATGTAAGTAAAGGGAAGACTTTAAAGTTTAAAGAATATGCCCAAGTTGCTATAAAACCTCCTGTATTTATATTTTCTGTTAATGACGTAAAGCTTATACATTTTTCTTACCAAAGATATTTAGAAAATTGTTTAAGGACGAAATTTGGCTTTAACGGAACTCCTATAATTTTAAAGTTTAGAAAATATTATAGAAAAAAAGTGGAGAATTAACATGTTGCTAGCGATAAGTTATATATTTTTTGCTTATTTGTGTGGCTCAATAAATTTTGCATATCTTATTACTAAGATGGTGGCTAATATAGATATACGTGAAGTGGGCTCTAAAAACCCTGGGACTACCAACGTTTTAAGAATAGCAGGTAAAATGCCTGCTATTGTTACACTGATCTTAGATGTGCTTAAAGGTTTTGTAGTTGTATTTTTTGCTATATTTGTTAATGATTCTTTTTCCTATAGTGTAGCGGTATGTTTTGCAGTGTTGTTAGGGCACATGTTTCCAATCTTTTTTGGTTTTAAAGGTGGGAAAGGAGTTGCTACAGGACTTGGCGTATTTTTAGCTCTTATGTTTATACCGACTATAATTAGTCTTGGTATTTTTGTATTAGTGTTTGTGTGTTTTGGCTATGTGTCTTTGTCTTCGATATGTGCAGCTGTAAGTCTTCCGATTATTTCATATCTTTGTGGGTATTCTTTAGAGCCTATAATTTTTTCTTTTGCGGTGGCGATGTTAATTGTTTATAAGCATAGAATAAATTTAAGAAGACTTAAAGAGGGCAAGGAAAACAAGTCCGTACTATTTAAGAGGAAATAATATGAGGATTACTGTTTTAGGCGCTGGTTCTTGGGGTGCAACACTTGCAACCCTTTTATTTGAAAATGGACATAATGTCACTATTTGGGAAATTGACGCTAAAAGAGCAAAAGATTTAAATGAGAGAAAGCTAAAACCTTTTGAAGCAGGTGATTTGTTACCAGAAGGGATAAACGTTACAAATACTTTTGAAAGTTGTAATATTAGTGACGCAATTTTGTTTGTTGTCCCTTCAGATTATATGAGAGCAACCTGCAATTTGCTTAAAAGTAATGGGGTTTCTTTAAAAGATAAACTTATAATAAGCGCCACAAAAGGCATAGAAAACAAAACTTTACTTAGAATGTCTGAGGTTATAGAATCTGTTTTTAGCGGTGTTTACAATAACATAGCTGTGCTCTCTGGGCCAAGTCATGCAGAAGAAGTTTGTAGAAAAGTGCCAACAGCTGTTACGTCTGCATCTGCAAATTATGAAGTGGCTGAAAGATGTATGTCTTTGTTCATGAACAACTTTTTTAGGGTTTATACACAAGATGACATTATAGGTGTTGAAGTTGGTGCAGCGTTAAAAAATGTTTTTGCGATAGCTTCTGGTATAGTAGATGGTTTGCAGTATGGGGACAATACTAAAGCTGCTATAGTCTCAAGAGGACTAAAAGAGTCAGCAAAAGTTGGTGTTGCTTTAGGTGCTAAAGAAGAAACTTTTTTTGGTCTTTCAGGCGCTGGCGATTTGATGGCAACATGTTTTTCTAACCACTCAAGAAACCGTGCTCTTGGAGAAGGCATTGGATCTGGCAGAACTTTGTGCGAAGCTCAAAAGAGTATTACTATGGTAGCAGAAGGTGTAAAGAATGCAGCCAGTGCTTATGAGATAGGCAAAAAATTAAAGTTAGAACTTCCAATAATAAACGAAATTTATAAGGTTTTATTTGAGTGCAAAAATCCTCTTGTTGCTGTAAATGATTTAATGACAAGAGTTCCAAAGCAAGAATAATGAGGAATTTATTATGACAAAAAATGACATAGCTTGTGCGTTGTCTAAAATGTTAAGTTCAAAAAAAGAGGCAAATGTTGTTGTAAATAAAATGTTTGAGGAAATGGGAAACGCTATAAAAAATGGCGAGAAAGTTGTTATAACAGGTTTTGGAAGCTTTAATATATTTGAAACAAAAACAAAAAATGGCAGAAATCCAAAAACAGGGCAAAAACTTCTTATAGCTCCTATGAAAAAAATTAGGTTTAAACCATCAAAAGACTTTTTCTCAGAAAGTAACGGGGTGCTTTAGTGTTTCAAGCAAACTTTGTTCCAGAAAAAGAAAAGTTTAGTATAGGCGAAATCTCGCGTATAACATTGGTCCCTAAACATACTTTACGATATTGGGAAGACGAAGTTAAAATTTTACGTCCTATACGCAATGGTGACGGCAAAAGAATGTATCGTAAAGAAGATATAGAAACAGTTTTTAAAATTAAAAATTTGTTGTATAACGAACGCTATACAATAGAAGGTGTTAAAAAATATTTGTTAAAAAATAAAAAGCGTAAAAGTGCTAACGCTACTTTTCAAGATTGTGTTCCGGATTCTAAGTTTTTGCAAGATGTTAAAAGTGAATTGAAATATATTTTAAAGTTATTAAAAGGCGTTTCATAAATTTTAGTTTTTTGTCGGGGCGTGGCGCAGTTGGCTAGCGCACTCCCTTGGGGTGGGAGAGGTCGCTGGTTCAAGTCCAGTCGCCCCGATTTTAAAAAAGGATTTTCTTCTTGGTTTAAAAATCCGATATATTTTTTAATTTTACAATAAATCAAGCTGACATGATTTTTCTTTTGCTTGAAATGTCTTTTCAGGTTTACTAAATCTTAACAGTTCACTTTCAATAAAAAACTTACTTGTCTAAGCCTCCATAATTATCGCTCCAATAATTTTATATTTTCTTTAGCTATCATATTTGCAAGTTCTTTTTCCGTAGGCAAGACGGTTTTGTATTTTGACGCAAAAAGTTGTTTGCTTTCTTCAAGGACAGAGTATTTAACTATTGTGTCTGACTTATCAGCGCAAAGAATAATACCTATTGTTGGATTATCGTCTTTGCCTCTTTTTAATTTGTCGTACATACGCACATACATATCCATTTGACCTATG
The DNA here is from genome assembly GCA_031275795.1 of Candidatus Endomicrobiellum incisitermitis. Classification (GTDB taxonomy): domain Bacteria; phylum Elusimicrobiota; class Endomicrobiia; order Endomicrobiales; family Endomicrobiaceae; genus Endomicrobiellum; species Endomicrobiellum incisitermitis. Next base: position 27,040 of record JAISOG010000014.1, on the reverse strand, counting down.
TCAGCATGCTTAAGTTTTGTTGTCTTTAAGTCAATAATTACAAAGCATTTAAGCAGGTAATTATAAAATATCAAATCAACATAAAAGTGATCGGTTTCAGTGCTGATGCGTTGTTGGCGGGCTACAAAAGAAAAACCTTTGCCAAGTTTAAGTAAGAATTTTTGCAAGTTGCTTACAAGGGCGTTTTCAAGTAATGTTTCTTTACCTACTAAATCTTCCGGGACATCAAGAAATTCTAAAACATAAGGGTCTTTTATAAAGTCTGTTTTATTTTTAGTGCTAGGGGAAGATGGCAAAGCAAGTTTTTTGTTTACTTTTTTAGATGATAGCAAACGTCTGTAATAACCGCTTTTGATATTGCGTTCAAGTTGGCGAGAGCTCCAATTTTGTTCAGAGGCTTCTTTAATGTAATAGTTGCGTTCGGTTTCGTTATCAAGTCTTATAATTTGACGAATGTTTGTCCAAGATAGATTCGCTACTCACTGCGTAGCGAATCTAGTATAGGTGGGAAAAACCTTATAAAATTGTCTGATATTGCGAATATTGGCTTCTGAAAAACCTTGCCCGAAAGTATCTGTTAAATAGCGGGAAAGATTGACTATTAGATACTCGCCGTAATCGGCTCTTTCTTTACCGTTTTGTTCTTGCTCAACGATCTTTTTGCCTATTTCCCAATATGTTTTGACCATAACTGAATTGACAACGCGATAGACCTTACTGCGGGCTGTCTGCAATAATTCCGCAATATCCTTAAAAAATTTGCTGTCACATTTGGTAAATTTCATAATATATCTCATTTTTAGTATTAAAGGTAAGAGGAGTCTTACAAGTTTGGGCGTTAAATTATACTAAAAATATTAGGTGCATTTCACTGTGTGGTTTTTTTAATTTTACAATAAATCAAGCTGACATGATTTTTTTTTGCTTGAAATGTTTTTTCAGGTTTACTAAATCTTAACAGTTCACTTTTAATTTTCTCTAAAAATGGTGAAATTTCTAAGTTTTTGTAAGTTCCCAACCATTTTCTTTTTATAGAGCGAGTTAGGAATAATCTTTGTTCTGCTCGTGTCATGCCAACATATAACAAACGTCTTTCTTCTTCAATATCGCAAAGTTTTTGAGCGCGATAAAAAGGAATGATTCCGTTTTCCATTCCAACTATAAAAACGCATTTAAACTCTAGCCCCTTTGAAGAATGTAACGTCAATAAAGCAATTCTATCAGCTCTTTTATCAAGCGTATCTATTTCAGATAAAAGAGAGACTTCATGAATAAATTCATTTTTCGTTCTATAAATTCTTGCCAGTTTAACAAGGTAGTTAAGAATATTATCATCAATTTTTTCCTTGAACTTCTCAGTAAGCTTATTGAGCTCTGATATAACTGGTTGCCCGTTTGTTAATTGGTTTAACATTTCTATGACAGGTTTTTTGTCGCATAGTAAATCATTGGATAATTTTACAAAAGGCATGCCAGATCTTTGAAGTGCCTCAACTATAGGTTCCAGTTGTGAAGATGTACGGTATAAAATAGCAAAGTCAGAAAATGAAAGATTGGTTTCCTCTCCCAAAGATCTATTAGTGTCAATAGAAAAGAAACTATGCCCACTAATTAGATTCTCAATAGTTTTGACCACAAATTCTGCTTCTGATTTGTCAGTTGGAGCTGTATGTATAGTAATTTTTTCATGAGGCTTATTATATTTTGCTGTTATATTATATGAACTAATAATTTGATTTGAAGCATTGACAATAGCTCCAGTAGAGCGATAGTTATTTTTTAAACTAATTGTTTTAGAGAGAGGGTAATCTTTAGAAAAACTTTCAAAAAATTTCAAATCCCCTCCTCTAAATCCATAAATTGCTTGATTAGGATCCCCTATTACAAATAAATTTCCGTCGGAGGGCGCTAGCAGTCTAATTAAGTCATATTGTCTTGCGTCAATATTTTGATATTCATCAACTGAAATATATTTGAACCTATTTTGGTAGGACTTAGCAATATCTGGATTATCGTTAAGAAGTTTTATTGTAAAGATTATCAAATCGTCAAAATTTAGAAGGGTTTCTGATTGAGAAAGTCCCTTATACAAATTCATTTCATGTTTACTTGCTACTTTAAAATTAGGGCTTATTCCTGCTTTATCATGATTTTCTTTTAAAATGTGAAAACACAAAGAGTGGAATGTATGAATGTTGATATTACTATAGTTTTTAGGAAACAACATATTCAGTCTATCGCTCATCTCATGAGCTGCTCTGCGTGTAAATGTTATTGCAAGGAAATTTTCAGGAGCTATATTATTTTCTAAAACCATATAAGCTATACGTTTTGTGAGTACTGTAGTTTTTCCGGATCCAGGTCCTGCGATTATTAAAAGTTGTTTGTTAGTGTTTTTTATTGCATTTAGCTGATATTTATCAAGACCTGATAATACTTCATTGTTTTCTAAAGCAGGAATATCAAAACTATAACTTTGATGATTCAATTCTGATACTCCTAGTTCTTTTTTAGCTAAACTGACAGGTTTTTCTTCATTTTTTGAAGGATTTGTAGGTATTTCCATATCAAACATCAAGTTTGTAGAATTATTTCTTTCTAGTTCTTTTTGTTCAAATAACTTTATAACACCATACTCACCGTCAAATCCTGCATGTTTTATAACCTTTCCATTTCTTAATCGTGAAATTGCTTCTCCAAGTAAAGAAGAATGGGCTTTTGATATTTCGTCTATAGGTATGTTCCTTAAAATATCTAACTCAGAGCCTAATTTTTGTATTAGTTTTTCATATGTAATATTTACTGCCTTGCTAGCGTTACCAACTTGCATAATTTCAGATAGAATTTCTTGCAAAGGGACAAGACTAAATACTTTTCCTGCTGTTTTTGGAATAATGAAATCTTTACCTTTACGATCTGCTAACTCGTTAACCCTATGCATAACTCCTATTGTAATAGGTTTATTGCAGACAGGACATATACTTTTAAGTTTTTTTGTTTCTTCAGGAGTTAGACAAACATTACATTTTCTGTGACCATCCTGGTGATATTTGCCTTCTTCAGGGAAAAATTCTACAGTGCCAATATATCCTTGACCAGTTTTTAGCGCTTTTCTGATAGCAAAATAGTCTGGAGTTGTATCAAAAACTGTAGCTTCACGGGCAAGTTTAGCAGGGGAATGCGCGTCAGAATTAGATATTAACCTATATTTATCAAGGCTAGAAACTTGCCAATTCATTTCTGGATCTGAGGATAGTCCAGTTTCTAATGCGAAGATATGATCTGAAAGATCTCCATAACAATCCTTTATTGAATCAAACCCTGAGTTTGAACCTAATATTGAAAACCACGGTGTCCAAATATGCGCTGGAACTATATATGAACCTTGGCCGGATTCTAAAGTTATTTCAAGAAGATCTCTTGAATCTAATCCAAGTATAGGACGACCGTCAGAAACAATGTTTCCAACAGCAGAAAGCTTTTGTCTTAGACTATCAGCACTTTTAAAATCAGGGACAAATACAATGTGATGAACTTTTCTTGTCTTATCGCCTTTTTTGTATATGGTTGAGATTTCAACTGATAACAGAAACCTTAAGTGATAGTTGTTTGTTAGAAACTGTTTTTCAATGTCATCTTTTAATTTAAAAACACCATGTTCAGCAGGGACAAGTTTTTCTTTTATTTCGTTAAACCATGCTGGGTGTGTGAAATCACCTGTTGATATTAAGCTCAACCCTTTCTTTTGAGCCCAGATAGCAAGTTCTTCCAGATTACAGCTTTTACTGGTTGCGCGTGAATATTTTGAATGAATGTGCAGATCAGCATAAAAAAACATAATAAATCCTCCAAAACATTATTAATTTTAGCAAAAATACTAGCTGAATTGATTGGTAGAAGGATTTTGTTCATGAAATTGTCAATTTGTGAGAATATTGACCAACTTAGATTGCCAAATAGTTTTATTTTGGCATTTGACAAAAAGTATTAACATAGTATATACTTTTATACATAAAATAGAAAAGATGATACGGGAGATGTTATGGAAAATGAAATTATTATTAAACGTAAACAAAGAATTAAATTGTCTGCCCTTCTTAAGAATATTAATAAAAAAAATATTCATGCAGAAACTAAAAGTGGTGTTGCAATAGGTAATGAAATATGGTAAAAAAGATATATGCTCCTGAACGTGGCGATATAGTTTGGCTTAATTTTGATCCGCAATTTGGACATGAACAAAAAGGAAAGCGTCCTGCAATAGCGGTTTCTCCCCTTACAAATTCAGATTAACTTATATACAATATTATCAATGCTTAAATGTTTATACGTGTTTATTTATATTTTATTATGTTATAATACATGTTGATTTAAAAATTTATATAAGAATACAATTTTGTTGTGACTGTAATTTTTAATTGTTTTAGATGTGATATGGGTTAAAACAATGAAAAGTATTATTGCAAACAACACTAGAGTTTCTATTTTTATAGCAATTTCTTTGCTATTAAACATTTTGTTTACCTCTTTCCTTTCAAATGTTGATACTTGTTTACTTTGCCAAAAAAAAGAAATTTTCCAATTTAAAAGTCATCTATGCACAATTTATGGTGCTATAAATATCCCAATAAAATTGGCAAGTAAAATATTAAGACGTAATATAAATATAGAAAATAATTTAAAAACTTTGGTGCATACTGCCAACTCTGTTGGTTGTATAATCAAAAAAGGTAAAACAAACAATGCTAGTCAAAAAGATATGTTTTTGGACATGTTTTTAAATTCTTTTATTGGTTTTAAATTTAAAATTTTTAAAGCTTATCCAAATTATAAGTATAAGTGTAATATAACTAGAGTGTTTAACATTTTTAAAGTAAACTACGGGTTTAAGCTTATACTAATTTTTTTAATTATGATGTTGTCTCTTCCAAGAGGAGTCCCTATATTTATAAAAATTATCAATAAAAATATACCTATCTACCAACTTTATTTTGATAAAGTTGGTTTTATTATTTATTTACCATTATTTACGATTACTTATAATAATTATATTAATAAATATTAAATAATACGGAGGACCTTTATGCACTGTTTTCTTGAGTGTACATTAAATGGTTTAAGTGTATCGTTTAAAAGGTTTTTAAACTTTATTTTAAGTTGTAAACAGTGGTACTATGAGCTAAATCCTGTAAAAATAATTTCTATCATATTAATAAACTGTCTATTACTTACATTCGTGTATGGTCAGTCTATTGCTCAAGTAACACAAAATATAAAAGCTACAGAGCAGTTTAAACAGATATTTAATGATTTTACACTTCCATATTCGTATGGGAAGATTACATCAGCAAATTATGCTGGAAGCGATACTGTTATTATAAATATACAAGATTTGCATTTACATCCTGAAGCTCAAAAAAATATAAGTAATATTATATCGACTTTTGATAAAGAGTTTGGATTACAAAATATATATTTAGAAGGTGCATATGGACAAGTAGATACTTCTTGGCTTGCTAATATAAAAGACAAAGATAAAAAAGAGAAAACAATAAATTCAATTTTTGCAACAGGTGCTTTAACTGGTGCAGAATACTATTCTGCTATGTCAAATAAGCCGACGATAATTAAAGGGTTAGAAAGTCAAGAGCCTTATTTAAACAATTTAAAAAGGTTCGGGGATATTTTATATGCTCAGGGTGAAATTACAAAAGTTTTTAATAGCATGGAAAGTAATGTTAGGTATCTTAAATCTTTGTATTTTAATAGAAAGCAAAATAAAATAGAAGAATTGTCAAAAAGATACATATCTGGCGATCTAGAAGCTAAAAAATATTTTATTTTGTTAAACAAGTATGCTGACAGTTTAGGTGTTGATTTAAACAAGTATGAAAATATAAGTTTATATATAGAACTTTTAAGTTTAGGCAGGCAAATAGATTATGAGAAATCTACAAAAGAATTGCAATTGTTGATATTAAAGTTAAAAGAATTGTTGCCTTATGGTGCCTATAAGATGATATTGGATTCAACCTCAGATTTTAGTGATATTGATAGATTGTATACATATCTGGTTAGGGTGTCTAGGAAAAATAATATAGATTTGTCAGTAAATTTTCCTGAACTTAACAAGTTCTTTAATTATATAGAGTTAAGCGAAAAAACAAATCCGATGGAAATGTTAAAAGAAGAGCAGAGATTAAAAGAAGAGCTAAATATAGCGTTTGCCTATGACGCTGGAGAAAAAGAAATAGCTTTTCTGTCTGGATTTATGCCATATCTTAAGGACTATCTATCTAGTAAAATAACCTCTGATGACTATAATTATTATGAAAATAATATAAAGAAATTTAAAAGATTATGGACCAAATATATAGACAACCAAAAGTTAAAAAGTTTAAGTAAATATGAGAATACAGCAGAAACGTTCTATAAAATAAATTTAGATAGAAATAATTATTTTATTGAAAATATAGACATTATAAAAGATTCAAGCAAAATATCTAAAGAGTTTACGCAAGATCTGTCTGAAGCAGATAAAGTAATACAATCTTTAAAAGAAGCAAAAAATGTATCTATGGTAATAACAGGAGGATTCCACACACAAGGCATTTGTGAATTACTTAAAGAGCAAGGTATATCATACGTGGTAATAACGCCTAATGTAAGCGGAGAAGTAAAGTTAGCTGAAGACGTGTATTATGCGTTAGCAAAAGAGCAAAGTAAAATACTTTTTCAAGCGCTTGCTACATTAAATTTAACACAAGTTCAAGAAGGGTTAAAACCTGTTATGCTCACAGAAGTGCTAACTCAAAAAGGGTACACAATTGAAGCAATAAACGAAGCTTTACAAACGGTTTTAGCACAAGGTGAGACAGCTCAATTAACAGGTAGTTTAAACAATTTAGATACTTTAGAGTTAAAAATTTCAAGAAACGGTCAAACGACCGCATACAATTATAAAGATTCAGGATTTGAAGTTAAACCTGTTAGCGCATCTGCTCAAACGCAAGAAGAAGCTCAAGTCCAAGGTAACCAAAAGTCTAGAAGCAGCATATGGTCTTCAGTTAAAAGTTTTATAGCTATAAGTGCTGTATCTGCAGCAATTGTAGCTGGGGCAAGTGTGGCAATAGGTCTTGCAGCAGTAACAGGATTTCTTTGGTTTTTAGCTCCACTTATACTTTTTGGTCTTTTATTTATAGGGAATATGTCTTTTATGGGATATGAGCTATACCAAGATTCTTTTTTAGCAAAAGAAGGATCTACTCCTAGTGATGTGCCAGAAGGTATGACAGATGTTTATATGTTTAAGAAATTGCTTCAATCATTGCCTCAAGATGTAGCAAAAGAGTTTGCTGCAGCAGCTTTGCAAGTGCCTTTTGAGTCTGTTGATAGTTTATTGTACGGATATGCTAGTGATTTGGCTAAAAGACTTCAAGATTTAAATTTGACTGATGTTGGCGCTGTCATGGAAACTGGCAACGCAGGTATAAAAATAAATTATGCAATGATTAGGTCAAAGTTTTTTGACGAGTCTGGCAAAAACATAGTAAATCAGTCAATGTTAGAAGTTTTTGTTAAACATGAGTTAAGGCATGAGTCTTTTAGAACATCTACAGGATTTTTTGGGAAGTTTGTTCATTCAAGACCTTGGCTGGAAGAACTTATAGTTTCTGTAGGGGATTTGTTCACTGGTATCGGTAACTTTTTTAGAAATTTATTTGGGACTACGCGATTAAAACAACTGAGAGAAATAAATTTAAATTCATATACTGATATAGAGCAGTCGTTGACAATTCTCCTAGGACGTGACAGTAGAGAAATATCTCAGAAAATACAGACTTTTTGTATGTTAAACCCAAATGTAAATCTTACAGAAGAAGTTTTTACAAATTTGGGATTTAGTAAAGAAGATGCTAAAGTTCTTGCAGGTGTAAAATTTAATTTAAATGTTAATACTCAAAGCTTGAATTTTGAAGATATGTTATCTTCAAGCCAACCACTAGAGCTTGTAAAACAACTTATAAACACAGGTAATCCAGACGCTGTTGTTGTAGCAAGAGCAATAGAGTTGTTGGGATACGATTCGTATGATACTTTTGAAGAATTAAAAAATATAGCAAGAAGTGCAGTTGGAGATACTTCTGCTGCGAAATTTAAAGAATTAAAAGAAACTTTAATTCAGAAAGTAAACAATAATGTAGTAACAGAAATAATAAGAAACGAACAAACCCCATCTGAAGCATTTTCAAGAGGATTCTTAACTCCGCAGCTTATATCATTACAAAACATGTTAATTTCTGGAGACATCAATGAAAACGACATAAAAGATGTTGTTAAGAGTCAAGCAGTTAGTTCATTTGTAGGTTTGTTTGAAAGCTTGGTAAGGCAAAAGCTTACTGAAAAGTTATATACGTCAATTGAAAGTATATTGCCCCAAGAATTTAAAACGCAACAGACAAAAGATGTGTTATTTAACAGTTTAATTGATAATTTGTCTTTTAATTTAGGCAATTTAACAATGGCTTTATCTAATGCTAAAGAGTCTTTGCTTGAGCAAATTATCAGTAAAGAACAAAAGGATATAGATTTATTAAGTGTATCTGTTGCTCAAAAAGGGCAAAATATCACTTCTGCAGATAAAGATAGTTTGGCAACTTTAGATAAAAACATAAGTAATACTCTATTGGAATATTCATTTAGCGTTGTAGATCAATCGCAATACAATCAACAAACAGCAGCATTTGTGAACACTGTAAAAGATATTTTTATAAATGAAAACAGTTGGCAGCAACTACAAAATAATGACACAAGAGAAAAAATAGCTAATTTTCTTAAACAATATTATGATTCAGGAATTATTGACTCAAATATTAGATTTCTTGAAACTATAACGAGTAAACAAGAAGCTTTGGGAGCTTTAAGTAGTTTGCTTACGACTTTAGTTAAAAGTAGACGCATATATAATGATGTAAACTTGCAAAGAGCTCTTGTAGATTTGTTTCCTCTTACTATGCAATATAGAGAGGGTGAAATATTAAAAGGAGAAGCATTAATTCTACAGGCGTCTAATGATCAAGAGGGTATTACTTCTGACATAAAGACATATATGCTTATTTTAGCAGAATTAAATAATTTTTCTACACAAGACACTCCTGAAAAACAAAGAGCTCAATCTTTAATTGCAAATTATGGTAAGTATGCTTTATCGGTTTTAGATTATCCTATAAATAATGGGTCTGTTGCTTTTGAAAATGGGTCAAGGCTTAGAGGTTTTCGTACTGCATTTTTTAATATTTTAAAGGACATGGGTGTAGATGTTTCTAATATTGAGCATCCTCAAGACCGATTGTTTGAACAGCAACAACCACAATTAACTCAAGCAGAACAAGAAAGGTTGTTGATGAACTTACCTGTAGAAATAGAAAATTTAGAAACACAAACAAGAGAGACTAAAAATGATAAGCAATTATTAAAGAATTTGATCGATTCGCAAGGTAAATTAGATGACGCCATCTTTGCAGGAGAGAATGTGTCTGCAAGTGCAAGGCGGATGGTAAGTACTATAAGAAACATTATGCAAACTGTTATTGATAAGGGGGATTTTAGTTTAGATGATTTTGAAGAATTAAAAGATATTGCCTTAGGGTGTAGGCCTATGGTTTTGGCAAATAATTCTGACGCTAACTTAAACCTAGACTTGTATGATGCTATGGTAATCATACCTTTGGATATTTTGATTCAGCAGAAGTCTGCAAATGCTATAGATATTAAGAAAGGTCTATCCATATTAGCTGCTGCTGTTGACGGTTTGTTAAGATTGCAAGCTAATTTTAAAGCAGCAAGTTTTGAAAGTTTTTTAAAGAATAAAGATGATAGAACTATAAATTTTGCTTTAAAAGAAGGAGATCTTTCTAACTTATATCTAGCTTTAACATTTTCCAGATTTGGTACAGTTTTAAATGATTTGGGCTCAGCATACCAAACGCTTACAACAGATTTGGAAACAGCTGTTACAAGTAGACAACAAACTGCAATAATTTTAGAGAGATTACGTTATTGGTTGCCTGCTGGCAGTGCAGCAAAAGAATTTGCAAGGATTGATTTAGTTGATACTGTTAATGATACTATTTCAAAATTTCAAGAAGTTTTGTCAAATGGGAAAGGCTCCTCGCCAAGAATTACTTTAGCAAATCTTAATACTTTAAAATCTTTACAGCTAGCTCAAAGTGATTATGAGCAAACAATTTCGCAAATAGAGCAACCTCCAGCATACACCCCACAAGAGCGCGTTACTGAGGCTACATCTGTCTTAAGTAACTTAACAGATGTTACTATGCAAACAGAGTCACAAGGAGAAACTCAACAAACTCAAGACTTATCGCAATCAACGCCGCAAACAACAGAAGAACAAACTATAACCCAAGAAGAACAAGCATCTCAAAAAGAACCTAAAGAAACAGCTCAGGAAATAGAGTTGGAAGAAAAACCAGTAGAACAAATTCAACAATTATCTAACAAAGAGCTAAAAGATACTGATGATTTAAAAGAGAGGTTAACAAGAGAGAAAATAGACACTGCAACTCAAGATAAAATTCTTTTTGAAATAACAAAGCAAAGAATGACTTATGATAATGATTATGAAAAAGGCTCGCAAGCAATAAGAGACTATCTTCTTAAAGAATATGATTTCTCATGGAATTTAGCTAGACAGATATCAAAAACTAAACTTTCAGTGCCTAAGTTTGATGATATATTTAGTTCGGTAAACTTGCAGAATCCGCAATCCTTTCAATTGTTAAGCGAGGAACTGATAAGTACTATGTATCCTGAAGCTATGCAAACAGGGCACATGATAAATTTTTTATTGGAAAATAATGTTTTAAATTCACAAGAATTGCAAGACTTTATAAGATCTGTTACAGGTAAAAACGATGTTGAAAAATTTGAAGATATTAAGTTGAAATTAGAAAAAGAAATATTTAAAACGGCAGCAAAACAGTTTAGTACTGGGACTATAAAAGAAGGTATTTTGGGACAAGTTCCCCCTACTACATCTAGATTGTTGGGTTTGTGGGAATTTGCAAGCAAATTAAATACTGAAGTTTTTGATGAAGATAGCATTAAATTTTTAAAAAGTGTGTTAAATACTGATTTTTATTTTGGTAAAGAGATTGTAGAATTTTGCAATGTAAAATTTCCAAGTCTTTTTATAAATAGCTTATTTGTAGATAATATAGACACTATGTTAAAGCCAGAAGAGAAACAAAAGATTGCTGCTTCTTTAAAACAGAATAAAGAATCTTTTTTTGATGCGCAGCCGACACCATATTATTTAGCAGCCAAAAAGTTTGACCCTGATTTTGCAAAAACAATATTAGATGATCGTATAGCAAAAGAATTAAATCGAAACGTAAAATTTTTTGAAATACTTCATGGCATTTGGAGCGATTCTCCTTATTTAAAAGGGATATTATCTTCGATAGGGTGGAGTGCATCTTTTACAATGGGGGCTATTAGTGTACATCTCGACAAAAATGTTGAATTTTTAAATAGTTTGCTAGACACAAACTTATACTTTGGAAAAGGGCTCGTAGAATTTATTAATCTTAAGGATCCATTGTACTTTAGAGATCCAGATTTTTTAAAGATAGCAAAAAAGATATTAAAACAAGAAGAATTAGATCGAATTGCTAGTTATATTATTAAGCAGAAGGAAGATGAGATTAGCAGAAACTTACTTGTTTCTAAAGGAGATGCAATTGGACTTATTGCAAGTTCAGAATTTATAAGAGAAAATCTCCAAGAAGAAATCAAATATTATGAGATCGTTCGTGTAGCAAACGATAATAAAAAGTTGTTGGATTATTTGCAAGATGAAACTCAAGAGTTGCGTTACAGGCTTTACGCTTTTGCGCAGTTAAAATCTAGAGGAGTACAAGATGTTGATGGTGTTAATGTAGACACAGTAGCAATGACTTTAAAAGATGGTGTTAAGGAAATGCTGGAAGCAAAAAATTTAAAACATACAGAATCGTATTTTGATTTAAGAGCGTTAATAACTGGAATTAATTTAATAGCAAGTGAGAAAGTAATACAAGAAGTGGAACAAGCAGGATTTAAAGATATGGCAGATAAAATAAGAGAAGATGAACAGAGCATGTATCAACAAATATTACAGGCTGATTTTATTGAAGGTGAGAGTTTTAACGCTGATTCTTCTTTAACTTTTGTAAGAAATCTGGAAGGAATTGAGTATTTTGGTAAAGATCTATATGATGCTTATTATACGGTAATAGCACATGAGTTAGGACATAGATATTTGCAGAGTTTAGGATTTGACTCTGGTACAAAGGCAAGAGCTATGTTTCATGAGCAGTTTGCAGATTCAGTTGCAGGGGTATTTAACTCATTATTATTTCAAAAAGACATATCAGAATTATCGATAATTACGAGCGAATCTAAGGGATTTAAAGTATTTGCAATTAAACAAACAGAAGAGGCAGGTAGTCAGGAAGTACAGACAGCAAAAAGAGAAGCATCATCGCAAGAAGAGCATGATGCAGCAAGAGGGTTGATGAATTCAATCAAAGCAGTATTAGGCGCAATGGGAAAACAGTTTAATTTTAGGGCATTGCTGAAAACATCTATTGTGTTAGCTATTGCAGGTACTCAAGCATTATTTGGAGTTGGACAACAAACTGAAGTAGCAAAAGAAGTGATATTGGGTGTGTCAAAGGCGATGGTAGAAGTTGATCCAAATTTTGAGAGAGGAGAATTCCTATACCAATTTATAAAAGAGGAAGGGGTTGGTTTTAAAAACATAGAAGAGGAAGAAAAAGTTTTTGGTAAAGATGCAAAAGGGCAACAAGATTTGTACGAGTATCTTGTAGCAAAACATAAGAATGAAAAAGAACCAGCACTCATAGCAAATGATTTGTATGATAACGAATTGCGATTTATAGAGAAATATAATAGTGAGCATATTCAAGAAAGAGAAACTGTAGTAGAAGAAACTCAACAAAAGGCAACAGAGGAAAAAGAAACAAAAGAAGAGGGAGTACAACCTAGTATAGAAACCGCGCAAATAGAAGAACAACAACCTAAAGAGGAACGACCTATAGAAGGAATAACACAAGAAGAACAATCGCCTGGTACTACTGGACCTACAACATCAGTACAAACTATAGCGCAACAACCTTCCGCTCTAGGGGTGTTAAGAAAATTAAAAGAATTAAAAGTAATTGACGATGCAAGTGTGAACCAGATAGAAAGTTCTATTCAAATAGGTGCGGATTTAGTTGAAGAGATTGTATATCAAAAAATTGTACAGGTAGAATACGAAAAAATAGTTGCTAGTTTGCCTAGAAGTTTAAATGCAGAGACGGTTAAAAGAGAAATTGCAAAAAGAATATCGACCTATTTGCGTTATTCAAAAGCTACGTTAAATGATCTTAGTAGTGTTGCTAATGCTGAGTTTGCAGCTGTGATTGCAGAACAACTTGTTACTGACATTGGAAATAATGAAGTAGATAATGCAGAAAAGCAGCTCCAGCAGCTTAGCCAAATTTATGGATTATTGTCTGAGATTTTAAGTAAAGACGAGATAGATAATATTATAAAAGGCAGTTTTCCAACAGTTGGCGCTGCGCTTGTAGCAAATAATTTAACAAAATTAGCTAACGGTCGCGAGTGGATATTACGTGTTGCTGCAAGTTTAGCTAGGTTTTCAGTTACGTATGTTGATGTTTTTAAAGATGCTTTAAATCTTAAAATTAATACAAGAAATGTTTTAGCTAGTTCCTTAAATGGACTTAGTAATACAGATGGACTGCTTGAGAATGAGTATCAAACTATTAGCGATCAATTAGTAACACTTTATCAACAAGAGAATATTTTAATCACTGAGAGAATAGCATTAGCTACTAGTAAAGAAGAATTAAATAGACTGTTTAATTCATTAAACACATTAGAACAAAACATTAGAAAATCATTTTTTATTTCAGAAACAGAAAGTCTTGCTGAAGCAGTTGGCAGATTGAGTAATTATGATAATAAGCAAGATTTGCAAAAAGCTATTATAATTACAAACTTAATAATAGAAAAAAATGATGTTGCTAATGAGCAAGACACTAGAGATACTTTAACAGGTGTAGAGAATAGAGAAAAAGAGATGGATGTTTTAGCCCGGTCTTTAGAAACTTTACTAAAATCTAAAGTGCTTTCTGTGATTCAAAAGCAAGATATAAAACAGAAGTTATCAATAGCACAACAAGAACAAATAAATTTAATAAATACAGAATGGATTGTTAACACTCAAGATGTTGATGTTAAAGAAATCAATAAATCGCGGAAAAATCTTGAATATTTGATGAGAAGTGTTGTTGTAACTTCAATGGATGAAGTTGTATTTAATATTAATAATGTAGCAGATTTATATATTATAAATAAATTGAATGATTTTTTTACTATAGATCAAAATAATTTTTCAAATCCGGCTAAAATTCAAGAGCTTAAAGCTAATTTGTTTGAGCTTATTGATAAGACTAATGCTGAGCAAGTCGATCATTTTAACTACTTCTTTGGTGAAATTGATTCAAATCCAGACATGGTTGATAAAAAAATAGCGTTACAAATAATAGTGGCAAGTATTGCAACAAATTTAGCAAGTACAGCAAATGGCAATATAGAAAAGTTAAAATTTTCTGCAGCTCTTTCTAAAATGGTAGTTGCTATTACAAATGAAAAAGGCCCCTCTAGCGCATATACAAGTGAAGTAATAGTCGATTTGGCAAGCACATTAAATAAATTAGTAAACGCATTGCCAAGAGACAGTATAGATCAAAAAAATATAAAAAATATATTAGCTACAATACTGCAACAAGAATTTAGTGTAACGTATGGACTATCTAAGTTAGATTCTTTGCTTGCTAGTCAGGCAGTAGAAGAAAATTCTAAAAAACTACTAAAATCTTCTACTTCTTTAGAAAAGATGCTAAGAGAACTAAATGTTTCTGATAAAGCACAGGCAATTAGGTACATTAGACAAAGGAACATGATTTTAAAAAATAATCCTAATTTTGTTTCTTCTAGATACATGTCAAAAGAGTGGTATAAAGAAACAAGTTTAAATTTGGATGAATTAATAGCATTTACAGCTCCAGTAGAGTTAATAGAAGAACAATTTCCATATGATGCAGGATATTTTAAAATTCTTAAAGTATCGCAAGATAATGAAGCTTTGTTAAATATAATGCAAGATATAAATAAAGATTTACGTTATAGACTTTATGCTTTTGCACAATTGAAATCTAGAGGAATAAATGAAGTAAACGGTGTTAATGTAGATAATTATATCCAGACTTTAACTACTAATATAAAAGAGATGTTGCAAGCAAAAACATTAAGGATATCTGCTTCTTATTTTGATTTAAGAACATTAACTATAGCTATCAATATAGTGGCAAGCTCAGAGACAATAAAAGTAGTAGAGCAGGCAGGTATATCTGCAGATAATATTAAAGCAAATGAACAAAAACAATACTCAAATATATTGCGAGCTAATTTTTTACAAAGATTAACAGGAGAAAGTATCAATGCTGATTCTGGTATGAATTTTATGCGTTTTGAGAGAGGCGATGACGGCTATAGTAGCGAGCATGAATATTTTTATGAAGTTATAGCTCATGAATTAGGGCATACTTATCTTAACGCATTAGGATTTAACTCAGGAATTTTAAATACACCTGAAAAATACATAAAAACGCAAGATAGAGCAATGGTGCATGAACTTACAGCCGATTTAGTGTCTTCAGTATTTAATTCTTTCCTACTTCAAACAAACGTATTAAATGGCGGGATAATTAAGGGGATAAGGAAAGTTTTTAATGTCTTTACTAGGGATTTTGGCATATTAAAGGGAGAAAGAGGACTGAGAGAAGGGACAACAATTGTACAAGAAGGTCATGGCGCTGCTAGAGGACTGTTAAATTCTGTTATAGTAGCTTTAGAGAAGATGGGCGTTGCAATTAATAGTGAGACTGTATTTAGACCTTTGTTGGGTGCGGCTATTTCTGTTGCTATGACTGTAAGTCCGACATTATTTGGTGAAGGACAACAAAATGTTATAGCTAAAGAGATAGTTATATCTATTGCAAATAGTATAGCCGAAAGTAATCCTGCTTTTGATAAAGGAGAATTGCTGTATCAGTTTATACAATTAGAAGGGGCTAGTTTTAATAATTTTGAAGAGGAAGAAAAAGTTTTTGGAACTGATGCTAAAGGAAAAGAAGCGTTAGCAAGATATATAATAGCAAAACATACTAAACCAGCAGGATTTTTAACAAAATTTGGATCTTTATATAGAGCAGAAAAACGATTTTTGAAAAATTATCAAAATGAAATGCCGAATTTTAATAGTGTTGGTTCTAACGCAAATATTGCTGCGCAAACACTACAACCAATTTTGCAACCATCTTTAACAAATTCTGCTAATGCAGTGGAAATGTCTAAGCCTTTGACAGCAGCTAATACTGTAAGAAGTTCTACTAATGTTGGTAAAGTAGTTTCTGCAATAGTAGCAGGTGTTTTCCTTGTAGGGGCGTCGGTACTAGGAGGGCTATTAATTTTTGGAGTAATTGCAGCTACGCCTATTGTAATGACTGCGCTTATTGCTGTAGCTATAGTTGGAATGATAGCAACGATAATATTTTTATATTTGCAATTTAGAAGTCCAGCTTTGGCTAAGAAAGAGAGAATGCTTGTAGAGTTCCCAGAACAAATTGAAAATTTAGAAAGAGCAGTAAAAGCAAATCCAGATAATAAACAAGCGTTTAAAGATTTAAACAAAGCGCAAGCTAAGTTAGACGATATGATTTTTGCAGATCAAAATGTGTCTAAAGATACACAACAAATTGTTAATTATTTAAGGAATATTATTCAAGAAGTAATTGACAAAGGAACTGTTGACCAAAAAGTATTAGATCAAGTTAAAAATTTTATTGCGCAATGTAAACCTATGATTTTAGCAAGCGATTCTAATCTGGATAATAGCAGTTTTGAAATGATGTTTGAATTTGCTTTAGAAGCTTTACAGGGAGATTTGGACAACGGTAATATAAAGACACTAGTGGGTGGGGTATCGTTACTTTTGGATAGTGTTTTAATAAAATTAAGTAAAGTAAAAAATCTTTCACAAACCGGAATTAACAAGTTTTTACAAACAGAAAATAATCCTGATATAAATCCGCCTTTAACGCAAAGCGATATTTCGAACTTGTATATAGCTCTTACACTGTCGCGTCTGGTTAGTGTGTTAGATAAAGAGGCCTCTGCTGGCGCAACATTAATTACTGATTTGGAAACTTCTATTGGAACGAAGTCAAAAACGGCTGTATTATTAGAAAGATTACGATACTGGTTAGAAGCTGGAAGTTTATCTAAAGAATTTGCACGAGTTGACTTAGTTAATGCATTTAAAGGTTATCTTAACAGATATCAAGAAGTATTAGATGCTACTGTAGGGCAATCATCTACAAGAACTAACCAAGAGCTGCTTGAAAGTGATAGAAATTTAGTTCTTGCCCAAAGTGATTATGCGCAGCAAGAGACAATAGTTCAAACAACACCTGCGTTAAATTTAGAGGTGCCAGCAGCGCAGCAACCTTCATTTGTAAATCAGGTAGCAACTCAAACAGAGGGTTCTGGGCATTCTGTTTTATGGTATATAGGGATAAGTATTGTAACAATCGGGATTTATTGGTTGGTCAGGTTGTTTTCTTATCTTTCTGGTCCTACGGTTGCTCCGGTTGGTCCTACGCTTGCTCCGGTTGGTCCTACGGTTGTTGACAAACTGGTAGAAGCAGCAAATAAACTTGAAGCCTTTGCTAAAGATAGTACTACTAAAAGAGTAGAATTGTTAGAGGCTGCAGATTCAGCAATTGTAGAACTTGAACTTGCCAATCCTACAAACGCTAAAGAAATAGAACTCAAAAGACAAGCGTGTAATAAAATAGCTGTAGCTTTGAACAAGTTGATGATTCCATTATCATTTAAAGATCAAAAAGATTTAAAACAAAAGTTAATTGTAGTTACTGAAGAGGAAATTACTTTAACAAAACTGAGATTTTCTGTTGATAAGAGTAGCAGTTATGAACAAATACAGACTATGTTTAGACAATTAATGATAGATTCTGTAGATGCTTCAATAGATGATGTTTCTCTCTTTCATAAGGTTAACCCCAGAAATTCTAATATCTACAACAAGTTAAATGAACTATTAATAGATAATAATTTATTTGATGTAAATAAGTTACAAGAAATTAAAGAACTTATGGCGTCTATTACGTCTCGTCCTGTAAAAGAATTTGATGATATTTTTAATACTCGGAGTATATCAAAAAAAGATCTAAATAAAAGAAAAGCAGGTTTAAGGACTATTATATTTACTGTAGCAAAGATATTATCAGATACAGCAAATGTGGATGCAGATAATTTAATAGTTTCAGCATTACTTAGTAAAATGGCATTTGATATAACTGATGTAAAAAATATGCCGCCGACAACTATAAGTCAAAATGTGGTTACTTTGGCAAATACATTAAATAAATTAGCTTCTGTATATGAATCACAGGGAAATACTGATGACCATAATAATATAAAAAATATGTTAAGTACAATGTTACAGCTAGAAATGAGTGTAACAGATGGTATATCTCAATCAGATATGGAATATTCTAAAGAGGTGCTAGAATCTCGCAGATCTTTAGAAGAAATATTGAGTAAATTAAATATTTCAGATAGAGAACAGGCGCTTAGATATATTAGACAAAGAAATGAAGTATTAATGAATGAAGTTGATTTTATAGGAGATTATTTTCTAAGAGATTTAGCTTCGAAATATGTTTATAAAGGTTCTATTTCAAATCTAGATGAATTAATAGCATTTACAGCCCCGGTAGAGTTAATAGAAGCACAATTTCCATATGATGCAGGATATTTTAAAATTCTTAGGATATCGCAAGATAATAAAGCTTTGTTAAATATAATGCAAGATAAAACTCAAGAGGTGCGTTATAGGCTTTATGCTTTTGCACAGCTAAAATCTAGAGGAGTACAAGATGTTGATGGTGTTAATGTAGACACAGTAGCAATGACTTTAAAAGATGGTGTTAAGGAAATGTTGGAAGCAAAAAGTTTAAAACATACGGAATCGTATTTTGATTTAAGAGTGTTGATAATAGGCATTAATTTAGTAGCAAGTGGGGAAGTAATACAAGAAGTGGAACACGCAGGATTTAAAGATATGGCAGATAAAATAAGAAAATATGAGCAGAGAGTGTACCAAATTGCGTTACAAGCTAATTTTCTTGCAGGCAATAATTTTAACGCTGATAGCGATTTGAATTTTGTAAGAAGCTTGAAGGGAATTGAGAATTTTGGCAAAGATCCATATGAGGTTTATTATAGAGTAATAGCTCATGAATTAGGACATAGATATTTGCAGAGTTTAGGATTTGACTCTGGTACAAAGGCAAGAGCTATGTTTCATGAGCAGTTTGCAGATTCAGTTGCAGGGGTATTTAATTCATTTTTATTTCAAAAAAACATATCAGAATTATCGATGAGCGAATCGAAGGGATTTAAAGTATTTGCAGTTAAACAGAAAATACAGGCACTAACAAGGGAAGTGTCATCGCAGGAAGAGCATTCTGCAGCAAGAGGGTTGATGAATTCAATCAAGACAGCATTAAGTGCAATGGGGAAACAGTTTAATTTTAGAGCATTGCTGAAAGCATCTATTGTGTTAGCTGCAGGTACTCAAGCATTATTTGGAGTTGGACAACAAACTGAAGTAGCAAAAGAAGTGATATTAGGTGTGTCAAGGACGATGGTAGAAATTGATCCAAATTTTGAGAGAGGAGAATTCCTACACCAATTTATAAAAGAGGAAGGGGTTGGTTTTAAAAACATAGAAGAGGAAGAAAAAGTTTTTGGTAGAGATGCAAAAGGGCAACAGGATTTGTACGAGTATCTTGTAGCAAAACATAAACACGAGGACAAATCTAGCCTTTCCGATAAAGATAAAGAGTTGTATGAGGCCGAAGAAAAATTTATAAATGACAAAGAAAAAGCAGCAAAAGAGAAAGCAGAAGCAGATGTGGACAAGAGTACTAGCGTAGCTCTTAGCGAAGTTAGCGATGTTGCCAGCGCGAGATTTACCTCTATTGGGGCAGGAATATTAGCGTTTTTTAATACTGCCGGTTTTGTAGCTCTTGTGGTGTTACTTTCTTTGAGTATTATTACAGGTTTAGGAGCTGTTATTGCAGCAGCTATAGGAGCATCTGTTCTTGCTATTATAGGCACTATGTCTATAATGTCTTCAATATATGAAAGCAAACAAAAAAGAACTATAAAAGAATTAGGAAACTCTAAACTATTATCTCTTCAGAAAAGCAGATTAGTGTTTGCTAAATTAGTAAGGTCATTGCCTAAAGAAACTGCAATTAAGTTTGTACAAGCAGTTTTTGATAATGTAAATTTAGCAAACGATTATTTAAATATGGTATCTGGCACAAATTGGCAAGATGATATTGAAACTAAAGACGCTATTATAAATGCTCTAAATAGTGCTATGACCATTGATAATAGTGTGGTTATGAAAACTACAGATACAGGCAGAATACTTTTTTCTCCATATATTGTAATGGGATTACTTAATAATAATCCTACAATGCTTAGAGTTGTTGTAGAGCACAAACTGCACCATTTAGAATACGCAAAATCAACAAGCGGTTTGAGAAGATTTATTCATAGAATTTTTCCTGGGTTAGAAGAATTTATAGTATCCTTTAGAAATGTTTTTAGATGGTTTAGCGCAAAGTTGCAAGATAGTTGGAGAGAGTTTAGAGGAGTGTCTGTTGTTTGGAACTTGCCGGAAGGTTTAGCACTAGGAGATATTTTAGTAGAAAAAGTAAACGAGCAAGGCTTTATAGATGCTCCAAATATACAAACTGGTCATGTACAGCTAGCCGACGGTAGAAGAGGGACTCTTTCTTATAAAGTTACAAGGAATGGGCTTGAAGTCCCTAATTTTGAGTTTGGAACAACAAAGTTTGATGCAAAAGATATTGGGGACGTTGAAGTTACATATACTTTTACGCCAGATACATACACTCTATCTTTTGCAACAAATGATGCTAATGCGACGCCAATGCAACAAAGTATAAGAAGTGGAGAGACCGTTCATTTTGATGGTGTTGCATCTGTTCCTCAAAGAACAGGCTATAAATTTAATGGTTACAGATATGTAAATTCAGAATTGGAAATTAAGACTATTACCGAGCAAGAGGTTTTAAATGGTTTTGACATACCTTCGTCTGATGTTACAGGGGATTTAAAACTTCAAGCTTTGTGGGATGCAGAAAGTAGTGATGTAGTATTTGTTGGCGACACCGGAAACCCAATTATAAATGTTAATAAAGCAGCAGTTACTGGACAAAATATTCGTATAGCAGGTTTAGGGAAGCTTAATGATATTATACGTTTGGGCAATGCAGTTGTAGGAAAAGTTACTGGTATTAAGACTCAAAAAATAACATGGAGCTTACCTATGGGAATATTTGCTCCTTCGGAACTCCCATCAGAAATTGATGACAGTGTAGCTTTAAATGCTCCTCTTATTGCAGAGGGGAGAGTAGAGTTAGCAGATGGTAGGTTTGGGACTGTAGAACGTATAGTTAAAATGAATGGTGAAGTGGTAGAGAATTTTCAGTTTGGGACAACTCCCATCAACGGTGCACTCGATATAGAGTATACTTTTACACCCGCACTTTATAGCATTAATTTTATAGCAAATGGTGCATCTGCAAATATACCTCAAGTTGCTAAGGACGTTTTATCAGATGGGCAACTCTATAAAATGAATGCAACATCAATAGAAGAGTTGCCAACAAAGCCAGGGTACTTGTTTAAAGGTTACACGTATACAACTAATGATGGTCGCACTATTAATGTTAGCAGAATGGACGTCGTGAAGGGCTTTGATATAAATGCTCACGATGTAACAGGAGATATTAATTTTGTAGCTCAATGGGACCAGAAAGAAGAAGGTGAACAATATGAGGTTGAATTTGCTAACGCAAGTATAGAAAGCAATGTGGCAGATAATCTTAAAGTTAAACCTGCTGTTTTTGGACAACCTTATGTTCTTGATAAGAACTTGGTCAGAAAAAACATAACAGATTTAACTGCAGAGAAATGGGAAGTTACAGGATATGTTGTTTCAGTTAAAGGTGAAGACATTATGAAAGTTGATGTAAAGGACATAAATAGTATTGGTGATGTTACAGTACCGGCTCAAGATGTTGTTGGTAAATTAAATATACGTTTTTTGCGTAATCCAAAAGTTACATTTGTGGATAAATTTGCAAACACCTCAAAGGAGGAGGCAGTAGAGTCGGGCTTGTACTATGTGTCTGAAGATCTTAATGAAAAGATCAAAACCACGAGTACAAAAGAGAAAGTTCCTCACTGGTCTAGAAGCGACGGAAAAAGATTGAGTGCTCCTATAACAGAGCCTGTTACTTTTACCTATTCTGAAGAGTTTCATAATATAACAGATTATGAAACTCAAAGCGTAAAGCCCAGCTCAAATATTTTTTCGTTAATAGCCAAAGGTATAGCTAGGATATTTAAAGTGATATATAATTTTATAGTCTCACCAACACCTGTAAGTAAACTAACAATAATTAAAAACGCTTATAAAAATTTAAGTTGGCAAGATCGTGTAAGGTTAGTTTTTAGTGGACTTATTATGGTTAGCGTAATTGTGCTCTTTGGCTTGTTTTCTGGACCTGGTTTGCTTGGATTATTTTTTATAGTAGCTCTTGTTGTAGCAGGAGCAATCTTTGCCGTTACTTTGCTAGGTCCTGTTGCTAAAGGATATTTTACAACAGTAAGAGATAAGGCATCTACAGAAAAAGAGAGACAAAAATATGCTTATTATTTAGAGGTCTTAGATTTTATACTTGGCACATTAAATTCTAAAGTAAGTACTTCAAAAGCTTTTACTGCAGTAAAGGTCATCACGTATTTTGCTATTACTGCCATAGTTGCACTTGGCTTTTTAGCTTTTGGGTTTGGAATTGCTTTGACGTCTTTGTGGTTTGTCATTGCTGCGAGTCTTGTTTTTACAATTTTAGTTGTAGTAGGAGTGGTTTTTTTGATTGTAAAATATAAAACAAGCTTAGCATTTAAATTGTTAGTTAATGTTATAACAGATCTTTTTAAAAGTGGCAGTTGGAAATTTAAATTGAATGTAGCTATAGGTCTGGTTGTTTCTATAGGTGCATTTGGTGCATTTCTTATAGCGCCTATATGGCTTGGCATAAGTTTTATAATTCTATTAGCTTCTCTTGGATTCCTTGTCGGGACAGTGGTATTCTTTTTTACTAATAATTATAATTTAAATAGACTAGACCAAAGTTTAAGAAATGTTTTGCTTGAAAATTTTGCCAGCGAGGATAATTCTAATGCTAAAAGGATAAAAAACATAATTGGTGCTTTGGAAGACAAAAAATGGGCAGCATTAGCTTGGACTTCTATAGCATTAGCTGTAGGAGATGTCGAATGGAGTCAGATAAAGCAGCAAGTAGTCGAAGGAATTTCAAGTGTGTGGAAAGCTATAGTTCACCCAATTGATACATTAAAGCAAGTATACCAAAGCATTCCAAGTGTGCTGAAGACTATAGTTTCCCCAATTCAGATATTGAAGCAAGTAGGCCAAGGAATTCTAAGTGCACCTAAAGTGTTGTACAATGCTATATTTCAACCGGATCCTATAGTTGTTCAGACTATGAAGCTTATTACTAAAGGTGCATATGTATTTGGAAAGCAATGGGCAACTGAAGCAATCCAAAATCGTAAGAGTTATATTTATACTAGCGTTACAAATGCAGCACGAAGAGTGCAAAATGCTGTTGTAACTTATACGACTAATGTTTATGACAATATGACACAAGTGGTGTCTTCTTATGAGATCCCTGTTAGGGAAGGCTTTAAGTTCGATGGGTACGAAATTACAAGTGAAAATTCAGATATTACAACTATAATTACTGCAGCACAAGCAAATGATGATTTTGTTGTTCCTGCTAATAGGGTAAATGGAAGAGTGACCATAAGAGTTCGCTGGAAACCCAATATATCAATTAATACAGGTAGTAGTTCAAAAAACCCTTTAGAAGCAGATGCATCTAATGGTGTTGTAGATCTTGGAGTTTATGCAAGTCTTACTCCTCCTGCAGGGTATGATTATGGTACTTTGTACTGGACGAGTGATTTATTTCCAGAACGGACGTTTGGTAGAAATGAGAGCGTTATGGTTGATAAGCCTGGTTCGTTTACTCCACATTGGAAACCTTTGCCGCAGGTAAAGATTACAATTGGTTCTGGCAATTGGAAGAATAGAAGTGAGGGCGAGACTTCAACTCAAAGAGAAGCACAAGTTGTTGCTAATGCTCTTGGAGGTGCTACTGTTAATTTAAAAAAACTTTCTGAACAATTGCAAGCTCCTAAAGATTGTGATCCAGACAGTTTATATTGGGTTTCAGATACAGACCTATCAACTCCCATTGCAAACAGTGAAGTTACAGCAACTCAAGATACAATGTATATTCCTCGTTGGAAAAAATTATGTGAGGTTGGGAAAGCAAAAATTCAGACTGGAGAGAGTCCTAATGATTTTAGGATTGTTAATCGAGAAAAAGATGGAACTATTGACCTGGTTAATATTGGCAGGGACCTAAAAACACCTTTAGGATATAAAGAAGGGTCTTTATATTGGACTTCAGATATAGACCCAACAAAAAGATTTACTAATAATATAAATGCAGAAGATGCAAAAAATATTTCAGTTTTGACACCTCATTGGGAAGAAGATGGGCAATTAAGAGATGCAAACTTATGGACACAAGAAAATGATTTAGATCTTAGAGATTCTTTAACCAGCCATCCAATAAGGTTTTTAACTGGAGTTAAAGAAGGAGAAATAGATAATATAGATAATTTACCGTCCAGTTTGCCCAGCGGTTATGCTAAGTCAGATCCTAAGGGATATACGTTCCCTGGCTTTACAAACTCTTGGTTGGGAATGAGTAAATATTGGACTCCGCAACGTCCTGGGTATAAGTTTGTCGGAGTTAAGGTAGAAGCTAAAAATAGAAAAAATGAAATTCTCAAGACTTGGAATTTTGATGCTAATCCAGATGGCACGATGGACGCTTTTAATATAGATAGTTCTTATGCAATGGGCCCTTTAGAAATTACAATGCAATGGATTTCTGAACAAGACTTTGCAAAACAGCAGGAAGAAGTTAAAGAAGAAGTTAAAGAAAAAATAAGACAAGAAGATGTAAGGAAGGAACAAGAATTTCAAAAGTCAGTAGAAGAAGCAAAAGCAAGAAGAGAAGAGCAAGAAAGAAAAATTAGAGAAGAGCAAGAAAAAACTGCTCAGGAAAAAGCGTTAGCAGAACAAAAAGCAGCTCAAGAAAGGAGAGTAGAAGAAGAAAAAGCTGAAAAAAGTATAGGAAAAACGATTCCGTTACAAGTACAAACAGGTATTGCAAGGAAGGTAACAGACGATTTAACATCAAAAGATTTTCCTATTAAGTTTGGCGAAGATTTTCATTTCCCTGGACTTGTGCAAAGAGGATTCTTTAATTCGATGGGTTTTTGGGGTAGTAAAAAATGGATGCCACATGTTGACGGTTTTGAATTTAATGGTTTTGAAATAGTCATTGGAGGTAAGTTAATAACTATTAATAAAGAAGAAGCCATAAATGGGTTTGATATAAAAAAGGACGATTTGCAATATAAAAATGTAGGTGAAAAACCTATAACAATAAGACCTAAATGGCAAAGAATAGAAACAAAACAAAAATCCCAAGAGACTGCTTCTGAAGTAGCCTTGCAGGCTGCACAAATAGCAAGTACTTTAGCGATAGATACTGCTAGAATTACAGCGCCAGATAAATTGGCCCAACTTCCACTTGCGGTAATGTCTAAGTTTATGTTGAATATGAGCGAATTTGAAAATTATCAAACTGAACAAATAAAAATAGCTCAAGGGGCTGTAACAAGTTTAAACTATTATATGGATATTGATGATTTTACAGTTCTTGACATGATAACTAACAGCTTGCCTTTTGATGTAAAAGATGCATTTGGTAAGAATGTGTCTATTAGTGAAGACAATACTCCTGGTGTGGTGATGTCATTTAACCCTAATGACGGTAAAATACATGTAAACTATAAAATGCTTAGAGCAATATTTTTTGATCAACAAGGGAATATTAAAAATAAAGATTTGTTAGAAGTATTTGTAAAACATGAGTTAAGACATAGAGATTATGCTATGAATCAAAATCAGTTTAGTAAAATGGTACATAGTATAAGTGCGCTAGAGGAATTTATAGTATCTATAGGTGATATTTACGATTGGGCAAAGCTTCATCCAGAACTTACAAGTTTGCAAGTAAATTATGAAGACGCAGTAGCTACTGTAGTGGGGAACACAGCATTAGTTGCCATAGCAGCAAAAGTGGGAAGGCAGGAAGCGTTTAATATAGCTCAAATGCAAAGCAGACTCTATTATAGAGAAATAGAAGATCAGGTAATAGATTTAGTTGCCCCAGCTTATATCCAAGAACCTAGAATGTTTAATAATGCAGATGTTAAAAAATCTCCAAGATTAATAGCAGTTGGAGGACAGATAGGTGCTGGTTCTAGTGAATTAATTCAAGCGCAAGTACTAAAAGATGGAGGATATTCTGCAGCTTTAGTAGAACATATGACTCAGGGAGTTAATGTTGAGAATTACCGTGTGCCGGTAAACACAGAATTTAGTGTTGATGGACATGAAATGATGTATGATGTATATGTAAGAGAGGTGAATGGTATACATGTTATAGGATTAAAGCTAAAAGAAAATATAAATAAGGAGTTAGATACGTCTGAAAATTATGCAAGAGCAGTGTTGGCTTTT
>JAISOG010000049.1 GCA_031275795.1 Candidatus Endomicrobiellum incisitermitis | reverse complement strand
TTGTTTTCAATATTGCTTGCCTTTTGTTTTTCTTGTATTATTGGACTTGTTTTTGGAGTCTGGCCTGCAAGAAAAGCCTCATTATTAAATCCTATAGAAGCTTTAAGACACGATTAATTACTGATTTGACTTTATATAAAAGAGATATGGTAATTTATTGAAATATTTTAATTTGGGCAGTTAGCTCAGCAGGGAGAGCATTCTCCTTACAAGTTAAGAGGTCGCAGATTATTCAATCCATGCACTGCCTACCATTTTCCAAATAATCCTGTATTCCCTGCCGCGATGATGTTTGAAGCTATATTACAACTTGCACGAACATTTTTTTGGATGAAAACTGATTTTCAGAAGATATTTTTTGACAAGTATTTTATTATAGATAAAGTTTATATATTTTTTGTTATGTTATGAACGCGTACAAAGATGGGCAAGGGCGCAGAAAAGTAATGGTGCTTTGCTGGCTATAGTGTTTGCTGAAAATAAAGATATTAAGTGTAGGTTTGACGTCGTTTAAGCTCTTTGTTATGACTTTCTGTTATAATTTTTTGTTGGTCTTGGTCAATAAAGTCCATTAAGTTTGTAAGGTTTTGTAAGATCTTGCAAAAAAAATATAAAAGATATAGAATTGGTCCATAAAAGTCGTATATTAAAAAGGAGACACAAGATGAAACAAGTTTCGTTTTTGGCGGCACTGGTGCTTTTTTTAAATTTTGGTTTGGTATCTTGTTCAAGTAAGAAAGCAGAGCAAGCTCAAGAAGCATCTCAAGTAACAATTGAAGAAACAGGTACAGGTGTTGACGCATATGCAAATACTTCTCAGTCTTCATCACAAGAATCTGCTGAAACAACTAATGCTCAAGCAGCAGAATAAACTTTGAAACTGTGTTTCAAAAGGGCCGCCTTTGTTTTTAGCGGCTCTTTTTTGTTTGACAATTTTTTTATAGTTATTATAAAATAGTAGTTTGATTTTAATTATATTATAAAGCAGCCGTCCCGGCTCACCTTAACCGAATAGTGTTTAAAAATGGGAAAAGGTTAAATAGTATTTCATTTGTTGCTTTACGGGGCGGATAATATTCTGCCCTGATTTTTTTTGTAAAAATTGTCTGCTAAATTATAGTTAAAAAAGACAAGAGGAGGAATCGTCGAAAACAAGAAATTTCGTATAAACCAGTTTATTAAAGTGCCTGAGGTAAGACTTATTGATTCTGATGGAACTATGTTAGGAATAGTTAAAACAGTTGAGGCTTTGTCTAAAGCTCAAACTTTGGATTTAGATCTTGTTGAAATTTCCCCACAGGCAAGTCCGCCTGTGTGTAAAATAATTAATTTTTCTAAGTTTAAGTATGAAATGGATAAAAAAGGTAAAGAGGCAAAAAAGAAACAAAAAGTTTCCCACTTAAAAGAAGTTAGAGTAAGGCCTCGCATTGGTGAGCACGACTTAGAAATAAAAATTAAACATGCCAGAAGTTTTATTGAAGATGGAAATAAAGTTCAAATTACAGTAATGTTTTCTGGAAGAGAAATGCAGCATAGAGATTTGGGAGTTAAGGTTATGGACAAAGTTAAAGAGTCTTTGTCTGATATAGTAGAAACAGAAGGCGGAACTTCTTCTATGGGAACAAGAATGTTTTTAACATTAGTTCCAAAGAAGAAAATAAAGTAAGTTAAATATTATTTCAACGGTATAAGCTGTTGTAAACAATGGAGAAAGTAATGCCTAAAATGAAGACGCACACTGGTGCAAAAAAACGTTTTAAAGTTACGGGAAAAGGAAAAGCAAAATATAAAAAGCCGGGACAAAGGCATCTTTTAACAGGTGACTCTGGAAATCAGAATAGAAAGTCTAGAAAAGCTGTGATTGTAGCAGAATCAGATATGAAAGTTATAAAAAAAATTATGCCTTACAGTTTTTAGGTCCTTGCTTCATACAATCTAAGGAGATTTTAAATGCGTACTAAAAGTGTTATATATACAAGACAAAAAAAGAAAAAAATATTTAGGTTAGCAAAGGGTTCTTATGCTACAAAGAAAAACCGTTGGAGAATGGTTGTTCAACAAGTAGAGAGATCTCTTGCATATGCTTATGTGGGAAGAAAAGACAACAAAGCAAATTTTAGAACTCTTTGGATAGTTCGTTTAAATGCTGCAGTAAGGCAGGAAGGTATTTCTTATAACAGGTTTATATCAGGTCTAAAAAAGGCAAATGTTACCATAGACAGAAAAATGCTTGCAGAAATCGCAGTAAATGATAGCTCTGCATTTAAACAATTAATAGAAATTGCAAAATCAGCATAAGAAAGATAATGAAATATTCTCCAGCAAAAACATTAGTATTGTTTTTTATTGGGCTTATAGTAGCAGGTATGGTATTTTTGTCTTTGCCTACTTCTTATAATTCTAAGAGTAACTATTCTTTTATAGCTACTTTGTTTACTTCTGTTTCTGCTGTTTGTGTTACTGGTCTTTCAATTGTAAATATAGGAGACTATTATTCTAAATTCGGGCAGATAATTATTTTGCTTTTGGTACAAATTAGCGGTATGGGATATATGTTTGTTTCTACAGCTTTAACATTGCTTTTAGGTAAGATTACTTTAAAAGATAGACGGATAATGCAAGATATGTTTGATGTTTCTTCTTTCAATGGTTTAAAAAAACTTTTATCAAAAGCTGTATTTTTTGTTTTAATAATAGAATTTTTAGGAGCTTTGTCTTTAACAATTGTTTTTTTTAAAGATTTTCCCTTTTTAAAATCAGTATACTTAGGCATATTTTATTCAATAATGGCTTTTTGTAATGCAGGTTTTAGTGTTTTTAATGATAGCATGGTATCTTTTTCATCAAACCCTATAGTGTTGTATATTGTTTCGTTTCTGGTACTGCTTGGAGGACTGGGTTTTTTTGTAATAGTAGATATTTATGATTACTATAAAGAAAAAAGACTCCATTTGTCTATACATACAAAAGTTGTACTTTTTATGTCTTTAGGGATTACTGTTTTTGCTTTTTTTGTATTTTTGTTTTCAAGATCTGTGTCAGGACACGGCATTTTTTATTTAATAAACAATTCTTTTTTTGAAGCGGTCAGTTCTAGAACTGCAGGTTTTTGCAGTGTGCCTATAAACTTGTTTAACGAGTTTACAGAATCTGTAATAATATTTTTAATGTCTATAGGAGCAGCTCCTGGTAGTACTGCTGGTGGTGTAAAAATTACTACACTTGCTCTTGTATTTATATTTGTAAAGAGCGTTCTTGCTGGCCAAGATGATTATGTTTTGTTTAAAAGGCGTATACCTTTTGACTTAATAAAAAAAGCATTAGTAGTTTTTATTATATTTTTTGCATTAATAGTTTTGTTTTCTACAATTGTTATTTTGCATGAAGATAACTTAAGGCCAATTGCTGTTGTTTTTGAGGTAGTTTCAGCGTTTGCTACTGTTGGTGTGTCTTTGGGTATTACAGAACAGTTGTCCTTAGCAAGTAAAATTTATATTATTATTGCAATGTTAGTAGGTAGAATAGGAATACTTACGTTACTTGTATTAATGTTAGATCCTGATTATAAAAAGAAAAGTATAAAATATCCTGAAGGAAGGATTTTAGTTGGATAAAGAGGCTCCAATGAAAAATAAGCAGTTTGCAGTTATTGGACTTGGCACTTTTGGTTATAATGTTGCAGTGGAGTTTGCAAGTAAAGACATTCAAGTTTTAGCTATTGATATTAATACAGAAATAGTTGATAGAATAAGTCAATTTGTTACTCAAGCTTTAGTTGTAGATGCAACAGATGAAAAGGCTATGCTAGAAGCGGGTGTTGCAGATTGTGACAGTGTTATAATATCTATAGGAGCAAGTATAGAAACAAGCATTTTGGCAACATTGATAGTTAAAGAGCTCGGCGTTAAGAATGTTATTGTTAAATCAGCAAGCAATTGGCATTCAAAAGTTGCTGCAAAGCTGGGTGCTAGTACAGTTGTTTATCCAGAACTTGAAATGTCAAAAAAACTTGTAGAAAATATAGTAACGCCAAATATTTTAGAACAAATAAAACTTTCTAAAGATTATAATTTAGCTGAAATAGTGGCTCCAAAATCTGTCTGGGGCAAAACTATAAGAGATTCAAATATAAGAAATAGTTACGGTATAAATATTATTGCTATACGAAAGCGGATTCCGGTAATTAATGATGATGGACAAAGCGACATAAAAGAAGAAGTTAATATGGTGCCTGGTCCATCTGACGAAATAAATCAAAACGACGTTTTGGTTGTTATTGGGTCTGAAGAATCTTTAGCAAAAATAAGAAAGGATAATAAATGAGCAAAGAAAATTTAAAAACAAACGTTTCTTTAGAAGCGACGTATATGGAGCTTGGCAAATTTTATTTTTTGAATAACAAATATGATGCGGCAATTTTAGAATTTAACAAGGTTTTAGAAATAAACGCTGCAAATGCAGAAGCTTATTATAATATAGGACTTATTAAAGAAAGTTCAAATTTATTAGATGAGGCAAAAGAAATGTATTCGAAAGCTTTATCTATTAACTCTGAGTATAAGATAGTAAAAGAAAGACTCGACAAACTTATAGGAATAAAAGCCTAATGAGTAAATTGTATACGAATGAGGTTGTGTTAACTAAACAATAGTAGAACTATATATAATCTGGTAAGTGTTGTAGGATATGTTTTTGTCTAGAACAAAAACATTTAGCAAATTTTTAATTAGCAAGTACAATAAAAGAGTTGTTTTAAGAGTAACAAAAGTTTTTAATATAACGATACCAAAAATATTATTTTTTAAAAAAGGATAATAGAGCAAACAAAAGGATTTGAGAAATGACGACATTAAAATTTACCGAACTACACTTGTCTACAGAGATAATTAAAGCTGTATCAGACTTAGGTTTTGAAGAAGCTACACCAATACAAAGTTTGTCTATACCAAAACTTCTGTCGGGGTTAGACATTATAGGGCAAGCTCAAACAGGGACAGGAAAAACCGCAGCTTTTGGCATACCTGTTTTGGAAAAAGTTGATCCTAAAAACAAAGGTGTACAAACTATAATTTTGTGTCCCACAAGAGAACTTGCAATACAAGTTGCGCAAGAGTTAAAACTTTTTTCTAAATATAAAAAGGGTATTAATATAGTGCCTGTTTATGGTGGGCAACCAATACAAAGGCAAATGTTAGCTCTTTCTAAAGGCGCACAAATTGTTATAGGTACGCCTGGCAGGATTATAGACCATCTAGAACGCAAAACATTAAATTTACAGACTGTTTCTACTGTAGTTTTAGACGAAGCTGACGAAATGCTTGATATGGGGTTTATAGACGATATAGAACTAATATTAAAAGCTATTCCTCAAGAAAGACAAACAGTCTTTTTTTCTGCAACAATGCCTAAAGAGTTTTTATTTCTTACAAGAAAATATCAAAAGAATCCTGAAACAATAAAAGTTATAAGCGAAAAGTTGACAGTTCCTTTAACTGAGCAATACTATTTTGATTTAAGAGAACACCAGAAATTAGAAGCTCTTACAAGATGTTTAAATATGTACTCTCCAAAACTTTCTATTGTATTTTGTAATACTAAAAAAAGAGTGGACGA
Source organism: Candidatus Endomicrobiellum incisitermitis (assembly GCA_031275795.1). Classification (GTDB taxonomy): domain Bacteria; phylum Elusimicrobiota; class Endomicrobiia; order Endomicrobiales; family Endomicrobiaceae; genus Endomicrobiellum; species Endomicrobiellum incisitermitis. The sequence continues at coordinate 15,869 of JAISOG010000049.1, read as the reverse complement.
GGTTACTTCTTCTCTACAAGCAAGAGGTTATGGGGCAGACGCTTTGCATGGAGACATGACCCAATCTCAAAGAGACAGAGCTATGAGCAAGTTTAGAAGTGGATTTATAGAAGTGCTTGTAGCAACAGATGTAGCAGCAAGAGGTATAGATGTAGACGATATAGATATGGTGTTTAATTATGATGTTCCAAAAGACGATGAAGATTATGTGCACAGGATAGGTAGAACAGGTAGGGCTGGCAGAACAGGTAAAGCATATAGTTTTGTTTCTGGCAGAGATATCTATAAGTTGAGAGACATTCAAAAATATACAAAAGTGACAATTAAAAGAACTAAAGTGCCTACTTTGTCAGATGTTGAAAATGTAAAAACGACAGTTATGCTTGATAAGGTAAGAGACTCTTTAAAAGAAAAAGATTTAGAAAAATATTCAAGGCTTGTAGAATCTCTGATTTCTGACAATTTAACTTCTTTAGATGTTGCATCCGCTCTTTTAAAAATGTTGTTTGCAGTTCAAAAAAAAGAGCAGGAGCAAAAAGCAGACATTTTTGCAGATGTAAAAGACAGATATTCTGATACTGGTGCTAGAGATAAAGGTATGGTTAGACTGTTTATAAATATTGGCAAGAAAGATAATGTAAGGGCTGGAGATTTTGTTGGAGCTATTGCTGGAGAAACCGGTATTAGTGGCGATATGGTAGGTAACATAAAAATTTTAGACGCTTTTTCTTTTGTTGAAGTGCCCGCAGAACATGCAGACAATGTAATAAACGCTTTGCATTCTAGCAATATAAATGGTAAAAGAGTATCTGTAGAATTAGCAAAGGGATTAACTAGCACTTTTGCTAAAGAAAAACATCTTAATAATAAACGTTTTTCAAATGGAAGAGTTCCTATTTCAAGGAATAGAGGATAAATACCATGCCGTTATTTGAATTTGTTTGCAATAGTTGTAAAAAAAATTTTGAGGCGCTTGTTTTAAACGATAATCAAGTTGAATGTCCAAAATGTAAAAGTGTTGACCTTATAAAACAGTTTTCCACTTTTTCATCAAAATCTCAAAACAATAATTGTGCTAATAACGATTTTTGCCAAAACATGCAAAGTGATAAGCATAAGTGTTGTAGTGGATGTTCTTGCCGCTAGAGACAAAAGAACATACGATACTTCAATTTAATAAATTATATTTGCCAGCTAAAAAATGAGCTTTCTACGTGTGAGAAACTTGAGTTTTTAATAAGTTTGATAAATGGTTACGTTAATAGTGGTGAGGGTTATAAATGAATAATAACATTGAAGAAATTGTTAAAGAAGCTATATTGCAGATAAAAACAGCAGATTTAAAAACTGTTGAGAATATAAAAATTAAATATTTAGGGAAAAATGGAGCTTTAACACAAATTTTAAAATCTCTATCTAACTTTTCTGCAAAAGACAGAAAAAATATAGGGTCCAAAGCAAACAGTGCCAAAAGTGTTATAGAAAATGAGATAGAGTCAAGAAAAGAAACATTAAGAAAAACGCTGTTAGAAGAAAAAATGCAAAAAGAAAAACTTGACTATTCAAGTGATTTTTATTTTCCTTTTTCTAAAGGTAGTTTTCATCCTATAATGCAGACAATACAAGACATTTGTTCTATTTTTAAGTCGCTTGGCTTTTCTGTTGCTCAAGGGTACGAAATAGAGACGCAGTGGTATAATTTTGAAGCTTTAAATATTCCTAAGAATCATCCTGCAAGAGATGTTCAGGATACTTTTTATCTTGAAGGTACAGAAGAGCTCCTTAGAACACATACTTCTCCAGGCCAGATTCATGTTATGGAAAGTCAAAAACCTCCAGTAAGAGTAATTGTCCCTGGGAGAGTTTACAGAAACGAAGCTTCAGATGCAACTCATTTTTCAACTTTTCATCAAATAGAGGGGCTAGCTGTAGATGAGGATATAACTTTTGTTGACTTGAAAGCGGTCTTGTCAGATTTTATACATAAATTTTTTGGGTATGGCATAGATATAAGTTTTAGACCATCACACTTTCAGTTTACAGAACCGTCTGCAGAAGTTGACGTGCAATGTGTTTTTTGTAATGGGAAAGGGTGTAGAGTATGTAAAAATTCAGGATGGATAGAATTATTAGGCTGCGGAATAGTGCACCCAAATGTTTTAAAGGCTGTTAATTATGATAGTGAAAAGTACACAGGCTATGCTTTTGGGTTGGGTGTTGAAAGAATAACGATGTTTAAATACGGTATAGATGATATACGTTTGTTTTATGAAAATGATTTAAGATTCTTAAAACAGTTTTAAAGATGTTTTAAGCAACTTTTATATAGGATAGGAGAGAATAGAGTATTCAAAATAAAGAAAAAAAGGAGTTTGAAGAAAAGAATGCCTTTTTGAAAATATGTCATAAAATGTATTTAAATGAAATTCCTGTGAAGTTGGTTTAGTGTTATAGCTCTATTGGAAATAAATTTCATTAAGAAGTGTTAGTTAAAAGCAGAGGCATAAAAATGAAGGTATCATATAATTTGCTTAAAAGTTTTGTGAGTTTTGATTTAGGCCCTAAAGAACTTGCTTCAACTCTCACTTCAATAGGAATTGAAACATCTGTTGTTTCAAATGCATGTAATTGGACAAATATAGTTACTGCAAAGATTTTAGATATACAAAAGCATCCTGAAGCCGATAAACTTTTTTTGTGTAAAGTAAGCGACGGTGCAAAAGAATATAGTATAGTATGTGGAGCAAAAAATATATCTGTAGGACAAATTGTCCCTCTTGCAAAAAGCGGAGCGTTATTGCCTGATAATTTTCAGATAAAAAAATCTAAAATTAGAGGCATAGAATCTGAAGGAATGTTGTGTTCCAAAAGGGAGCTTGGTCTTGATGATGAGTCAGAAGGTATTTATATTCTTGATGACAAAACCAAACTAGGTGTTACTTTGGAGAATGTTTTGGATGATGTAGATTCTGTACTTGAGATAGAAATAACTACAAATCGTGGAGATGTTTTAAGTTATTTAGGCTTAGCAAGAGAAATTGGCGCTAAACTTAAAAAAATTGTTACATGTCCTAAAATAAAAACTTCTAATGTTTCAGGTTTAAATTGTGTTCAAATAAAATCTAACTTATGTGTGCGTTACATAGGTGGTATAATTTCTGGCATTAAAGTTGGAGAGTCTCCTAAATGGATTAAGGATGTTTTAGAAAAAAGTGGTATTAGAGCAATTAATAATATTGTTGACATAACAAATTACGTTATGCTTGAATTAGGCCAACCTCTGCACGCTTTTGATTTAAAAAAGTTGTCTTCAAAAAATGTTGTTGTAAGAGCTGCAAATGAGTCTGAAAAGATTATTGCTTTAGATGGTAAAGAATATGAACTTTCTTCTGATATGCTTGTTATAGCAGAGGATCAACCTATTGCAATTGCTGGAGTAATGGGTGGGCAATATTCTGGGATTGGTAAAGGTACAGAGACACTCTTTTTGGAAAGTGCTATTTTTGACAGTGTATCTGTAAGGAAAACTTCAAAAAAATTAAACTTGGCAAGCGATTCTTCTTATAGGTTTGAAAGAGGTGTAAGTTGGGACATTGCAGAAGTTGCTTTTTGGAGAGCTGTAAATCTCATATCAGACATTGCTGGCGGCAAAATAGAAGCAAAAGAAGATTTGCAAAATATTAAATATGAGAAAACAACTATAGTTTTAAGAGTTGAACGAGTTTTTAAGGTTTTGGGTTACAAAATAAGCAAAGATGAGATAATAGAAATTTTAAGATATTTAGACATGGATTTGCAGTCAAAAGGGGAAGTTATACTTTGTACAGTTCCGTCATGGCGTAACGATATAAAAGAAGAAGTAGATATTATTGAAGAAATTGTAAGAATTAAGGGTTATGACACTATACCTTTACAAAAAAAACAAGGAGTTTATTTATCGACTTCAAGTGACTCGTTCATTGGCAAAACTGTAGAAGATTTTAGAGTTAAATTAAATGGACTTGGATTTAGTGAAGCTTTAAATTGTAGTTTCTGTGAGATTAAAGAACTTAAAAAGTTTGGTTTAAAGTATTCTTATAAGATTGCAAATCCTGTATCTAAGGAAAACGAAGTTTTAAGGCCATCTTTAATTTGTGGGCTTTACAAAAATTTGGTGTTAAATATCAGTCAAGGGGTAGAGTCAGTTACTTTGTTTGAGCATGGTAAAATTTTTAATGAGTTAGGCGAAAGAAAAACTTTTGCCTTAATTGCATATGCAAGGGTATGGCAAGAATGGTGGAAATGGGAAGAGCAAAAAATTAGCCCCAAATATGATTTTTATTTTGGAGGCGGCATAATAAAAAACATTTTGCCGCAAGATTTTATGATTACTCAAAACTTAACTCCCAAAGAGTATTATCATGTTGGTAAAACAGCAAGTGTGGTGCATAAAGGTAAAGTTGTTGGTCAGTTTGGCATTTTAAGTCCGTATATAACTGAGGGTATAAAAGATGAAGTTTTCTACTGTGAAATAGATTTAAGTTCTCTAGAAAAGGATCAAAATTTCGAAGTAACACAATATAAAACCTTTTCAAAACTTCCTTTAGTAAAAAGAGATATTTCTGTAATTGCAGATAAAACTTTACCTTTTGTTAAAATTGAAAAAGTTATAAAAAATATTATGAAACTGGGTGGTATTTTAAAAGACTATTCTTTGTTTTCTGTTTATACAGACGAAGCTAAAATAGGAGAAGGTAAAATAGGTTATTCGTTTAGATTGTCATATAAAGATGAAAATAAAACTTTAACTGATACAGAAGTTAATAACGACATGAACAGTCTTTTACAAAAATTGGATTTGCAGTTGCAGGTTAAACTTAGGTAGTGACAATCTGTGTCTGCAAGTTGTTTAGATATTATGATAGAGTATATAGGACGTGTATATAAGGTATAAAGTTTTAAAATTTACAATTTGCTTAAAACTTTAGTAAACCAATGCTAGTTGCTGCAAGTAAAGTAACTAAAACAATTTTAACAATTTTATATGATAATTAAAAAAGATAAGAGTACTATACAAAATTATTTTCAAGACAATTCCGGTGTTTTTGGATCATATGCTGATTTTATTGCAATAGCAGAAAATGAAGATGATATTTCTAAATTTTTAATTGAAATGTCTGAAAAACAAGTACCAGTAACTATTGCTGGGGCGCTTACAGGAAACACAGCTTCTGGTTTAGCTTTTGGTGGTGCTGTACTATCTTTAGAAAATTTAAATAGTATAGGAGAGATAAAAAAAAACGATGATAATAGCGCTTTTGTTAGTGTTCAGGCCGGAGCGCGAATTAGTGACATAAGAATAAAAGCTTATCAAAGTGGTTGGTTGTATCCGCCAGATCCTACAGAAAAAAGTGCTTTTATTGGAGGCAATATTGCCACCAACGCTTCTGGTGCTAGAGGCTTTAAGTTTGGTGTAACAAGAGATTATGTGCAAGCTTTAAAAATTGTTTTTTCAGATGGATCAAAAAGTTTTATTGAAAGAGGTAAGATATTTTCAGATAAAAAAGGAAATATATCATTTAATACAAGTAAAGGCATAAAACATATAAAGCTTCCTGAATATACATTACCTTATATTAAAAATGCAGCAGGGTATTATAATTATCCTCATTCAGATTTAATAGATGTTTTTATAGGCCAAGAAGGAACTCTTTGTGTTATTGTTGAAGCTGTTTTAAAACTTGTACCTCATTTTAAAGATGTTTTTGGAGGTATAATATTTTTTCAAAGGCATAACGATGTATTCATGTTTGTAAATGAAATAAAATCTATTTCAAAAAAAGCAAAAGAAGAAAAGTTAAAAAATGTTATTAATGCTATGTCTTTGGAATATTTTGATAAAAATGCTTTAGATCTTATTAGAGATGATTATCCTGCTATTCCTTTGGAAGCTGAATCTGGCATAATGTTTGAACAAGATGTTTACGATGATAACACAGATTTGTTAATTGATAAATGGTACAAAATTATGCAAAAATATCATATAGATGATGATAAAGTATGGTTTGCATCAAATTTAATGGAACTAGAAAAATTTAGAATTTTTAGACATGCAATTCCGGAACATGTTAATGAAATAGTAAAAAAGAATAAAATGCCTAAAGTAGGCACAGACTTTGCTGTTCCTGATGGAAAACTTTTAGATATAGTAGATTTTTGCCAAAAAGAATTTAAGAATTCGGGCATTTTTAATTTAACCTTTGGGCATATTGGCGAAAATCATCTCCATGCGAATATTTTAGCTTCAAATAAAGATGAATATGAAAGGTGCAGAAAGTTGTACATTGATATCTGCTCTAAAGTAGTAGAACTAAAAGGTACTGTTTCGGCAGAGCACGGTATAGGCAAACTTAGACATATTTTTTTAGAAAAAATGATTGGAAAAGAAGGCTTTGAAGAAATGGCAAAGTTTAAAACAAGTCTTGATGAGTCTGCTATTTTATGTCAAGATAATATATTCCCGAAGGCCTATTTATATGAAAAAACCTGTAACTAAAATCACGAAAAAATATCTTCTTTATTTTGTTTTATTGTTTACTGTTACATTTGTTTTTTCTTGTTCTTCCGATCGTTCTTTAAAAAAGCAAGTTTATGCAGGGTTAGGGGCTCCTAGAGATCAAGTTCCATTCCTATCAGATGTTTGCAAGGGAGTTCTTCCCAATGGCCTTACTTACTATATTTTAAAAAATTCTAAGCCAGAAAATTTTGCACTTTTAGCTCTTGTGGTAAATGTAGGTTCTGTTCTTGAAAAAGATGCCCAGAGAGGGTTAGCTCATTTTGTAGAGCACATGGCTTTTGATGGCACAAAACATTTCCCTAAAAACGAAATTATAAACTACTTGCGTTCTGTTGGAATGCGTTTTGGTGCTGACGTTAATGCATCTACAAATTTTGACAATACAGTTTATTCCATGGAAGTTCCAGTACAAACAGATAAGCAAAACATTAAAATTGATAAAGATATTCTTGCTAAAGCCAAAAAGGCGTGCAAGACACGCTGGGAAAAAGGTACAGTGGATAATTTTACTATAGCAGAGAGTTATGCTTACATGTCAGTTTATAATAAAACTGATTTTAATGCGTGGCCTTTTCTTTTTGATAAGGTAACGTCTGAGGATTTAAAAAATATTGCAAGCAAACTCTTAAGTGTAGACTATTTTAAAGTTGTTTTAGATCCAGTAAAAACTAAGTCTTAAGAATAAATTTAGAATGAGAATGGTGTAGTCTTGGCTATAAATTTTTTGGAGGAGAAGTTTATAAAATGAAATTTACTGAAGAAAGTATAGATTTGCCATTAGTGCATAAAGGTAAAGTTAGAAATATTTATGATTTGGGACAGAACTATTTAATAGTTGCCACAGACAGAATTTCTGCTTTTGATCATATTATTCCAACAATTATTCCTAATAAAGGGAAAATTTTACATAAATTATCAATGTTTTGGTTTGATTTTGTTAAGGATATAATCCCAAATCACATTATTACAGGGGACTTTAGCAATTTCCCGGTATCACTTCAACGATACGTATATTTAAAAGATAGATCTATGATAGTTAGAAAAGCAAAAAGAATAGATATAGAATGTATAGTAAGAGGCTATCTTGCAGGTTCAGGTTGGAAAGAATATCAAAAGTTGCAAACTGTTTGTGGTATAAAGTTATCGAAAGATTTAAAAGAGTCGTCTAAAATCACAGAGCCTATATTTACGCCTTCTAGCAAAGAAGAGGGTGGTAAACACGACGAAAATATTTCTTTTGAAGAGACAGTAAGGAGAATAGGGATTAAGACAGCAGAGAATCTAAAAAATATTTCTTTAGCTCTTTATAAAAAAGTAAGTGAATATGCTATTTCCAAAGGGATAATTCTTGCAGATACAAAACTTGAGTTTGGTTTTTATGATGACAAATTAATTTTGATAGATGAAATTTTTACACCTGACTCTTCAAGATTTTGGGATATGAGTGTTTATCAAGAAGGGAAATCCCAAGATAGTTTAGATAAGCAATATGTAAGGGATTATCTTGAAAATATAAAATGGGATAAAACTTCTCCTGCGCCAACACTTCCAAAAGATGTTGTAGATAAAACTTTTGCTAAGTATATTAGCGCTTATGAAAAGTTAACTGGGAGACATTTCTAATGTTTAGTATAGAAATTTTTACAAAAAGTGGTTTTAAAGATTCTCGAGGAGGACATGTCCTTGCTGATATTGTTTCGTTGGGTTTTAATTGCATAAATAAAGTAGGGTATTGTAACTTATACTTAATAGATGGAAAATTACTTTTAAACGAAGCTAAATTAATAGCTTCTTGTTTGTTGAGCGATAAGATAACAGAGAGCTATAACATAGCAAAATGTGATGGGAAAGATTCTAATTGTTCCTTTAATAATAACGTTGTTGCTTCTAAAACTATGATAGAAGTTTTGTATAAAAAGGGTGTCACAGACACAGTTTCAAGTAGTGTTATTAAAGCAGTTAAAGATTTGGGCATAAACAAAGATATAAAAGTTAAAACAGGTCATAGGTATTATTTAAGTGGAAAATTTTCAAAGACGGTTTTAGACAATATAGCATGTAAACTGCTCGCTAATACTTTAATTCAAGAATATAAAATAAAGAGTGTAAAATGAAATTTGTAACCAATTGTAATATTGTAGAAATTTTAAATTTATCAGATAAACAGTTACTAGATTTAAGTAAAAGAAAAGTTTTATCTTTATCTCTTACAGAAATGAAGACTGTACAAGAATATTTTAAAAAACTTAAACGTAATCCGACCGATGTTGAAATGGAAACGATAGCTCAAACTTGGAGTGAACATTGTAAACATAAAACGCTTACAGGTATAATAGAATACATTCAAATTAAAAACGGTAAAAAGACAAAAAAAACGTACAACAATTTGTTAAAAGAAACCATTTTTAAAGCTACTGTGGAATTAAACAAAAAATGGTGTTTGTCTGTTTTTAAGGATAATGCAGGTATTATAGACTTTGATTTGAAAAATGGTGTAGCGTTTAAAGTAGAAACTCATAATCATCCTTCAGCTTTAGAACCTTACGGTGGGTCTGCAACAGGTATTGGCGGTGTTGTAAGGGATATCTTGGGCGTTGGTCTTGGCGCAAAACCTTTAGCTAATACAGATGTTTTTTGTTTTGGGGATCCAACTACAAAACCTTCAAAAGTGCCAAAAGGTGTGCATCATCCTAAAAGAATAATTAAAGGTGTTGTCTCTGGCGTTAGAGATTATGGTAATAGAATGGGGATTCCAACTGTAAATGGGTCTGTGTATTTTGACCATGATTATATGGCAAACCCTCTTGTTTTTTGTGGAACAATGGGCGTAATACCTAAAAATAAGATAGAAAAAAAAGTAAGTCCTGGCGACTTAATTTTAGTTGTTGGTGGCAGAACTGGCAGAGATGGCATACATGGGGCTACATTTTCTTCTGTACAATTAGACCAGAGTTCTGATGTTAGTGCAGTACAAATAGGTAACCCTATAGTAGAAAAGAAAGTTTTGGACGCAATGTTAAGCGCTAGAGATCTAAATCTCTATAGAGCTGTTACAGATTGCGGAGCAGGTGGTCTTTCTAGTGCTATAGGTGAACTTGGGGAAAAAATAGGAGCTGTTGTTTGTTTAGATAAAGTGCCTTTAAAGTATGACGGTCTTTATCCATGGGAAATTTGGATTTCTGAAGCTCAAGAGAGGATGGTTTTTGCTGTAGAGCCAAAAAACAAGAAAAAGATAATAGAAATATTTAAAAAAGAAAATGTTGAAGCTGTTTTTATTGGTCAATTTACAAAAGATAAAAAACTTGTGCTTAAATATGACAAAAATACAGTTGCAAATATAGATATGCCTTTTTTGCATGACGGTATTCCAAAACCTACAAGGAAAGCAGAATGCAAAATCAAAGAAGAAAAGTTACAAAAAACTGTTAAATTGACATCTTCTGAACTTTTAATGGTTTTAAAAAAGTCACTTGCTGACTTAAATGTTTGTTCTAAAGAATGGATTATAAGACAATATGACCACGAAGTTTTAGGTCAAACCATTATAAAGCCTTTACAAGGCAACAATATTGAAATTTCAGGGCCTGGCGATGGCGCAGTTATTTTCCCCTATGCTGTAATTAAAGGCACAAAAAAAGGAATAGTTTTATCTAATGGATTAAACCCATCCTATGGCAAAATAAATACTTATAAGATGGCAGCTTCTGCTATAGAAGAAGCTTTAAGAAATGCTGTTTGTGTTGGTGGCAATATAGAAAAATTAGCAATTTTAGATAACTTTTGTTGGGGAAACCCAAACAAACCGGAAATTTTAGGCAGTTTAGTTTGCAGCGCAAATGCGTGTTATGAAATGTCTAAAGCGTTTAGTGTACCTTTTATATCTGGCAAAGATAGTTTACATAACGAATATTCTATAGGTGACAAAAAATTTTCCATATCCCCAGTTTTGCTTATTTCTGCAGTTGGTGTTATAGAGGATGTAGCAAATACTATTACAATGCCTTTTAAAAATAGTGGAAATAAAGTTTACATTTTAGGTGTCACAAGGAACGAATTAGGAGGGTCTGTTATTTCTAAAATAAAAAATATAAAAGATGCGATAGTCCCTAATGTTTATCCAAAAGAATCTGTTCCAATAATGAAAGGCATATATAAAGCTATAGGTAAAGGTTTAATAGAGTCTTGCCATGACGCTTCTGAAGGTGGTCTTGCAGTTGCTGTAAGTGAGATGTCTTTTTCTTCAGGCTATGGTGTGAATATAAATATTGACCATATCAAAACTGCTGACACTATGTCAGCAGCTGAAATTTTATTTTCCGAGTCTAATGGAAGGTTTATAGTGGAAGTTGAACCAAAAAACGAAAGTAGATTTAAAGAAATTTTTAAAGGGTTAAGCGTTTCAGAAGTAGGTTGTGTAAGTGACAATAAATTCGTAATATTTGAAAGTCAAAAAGAAAAAGTAAAATTTAAAGAAAAATTAATAAATCTTTTAAATGCTTGGAAACATACAATTAATTGGTAAAGATGGACATATGTTTATATTCGATACATATAAATTAAAGTTATAAAATAATAAATGATCAGGATTAAAATATGAAAAAGGTAAAAGTACTTATTTTAAGAACAGCAGGCACAAATTGTGATTTTGAAACTCAAAATGCATTTGAACTTTGTGGGGCATCTGTTGAACGTCTACATATAAACTTTTTAGTAAATAATAAAAATAAGATTTTAGATTACGATATTTTAGCTTTTCCAGGAGGCTTTTCGTATGGGGATGATATAGCTTCAGGGAAAATACTTGCCAATGAAATTAAAAACAAGTTTGGAAGTCAAGTTGAAAAGTTTGCTTTAAGTGGCAGGCCAATTATTGGCATATGTAACGGATTTCAGGTGTTAGTTAAAATGGGTCTTTTGCCTGAATCTGAGCTTTTTGAGCAAGTATCCACGCTTTCTTACAATGATTCAAATAAATTTGAATGTCGTTGGGTTTATTTAAAAACAGAACAGAAATCAAACTGTATTTGGACAAAAAATCTTGCTTCGGTTATAAGTTTGCCTGTAGCGCACGGTGAAGGGAAATTTATTCCAAAAGATAAAGAACTTCTTTCAAAATTGAATAAAGACAATCAAGTTGTGTTTAGGTATTCTACAAAAGATGGTAAAGAACCAGAGTACCCTTTATGTCCAAACGGGTCAGCTGAAAATATAGCTGGTATTTGTAATAAAAAAGGAAACATTTTTGGGCTTATGCCACATCCTGAAAGATACATTTTTCCGTTACAACATCCTTGTAGAGAAAGTTCTGGTAGTGAATATGGTTGGGGTAAAATAATATTTCAAAATGCTGTTAACGCTGTAAAATAATAAGGATTAGTGTAGGGCTTTAGTATATAAAACAGCAACTTTTACATGCATAAACTTCAAAAGAACTTGCTTTATAAAAAATTTAGAATACATTTTATTGTTGACATAAAATGTAGTGTATGGTAAAATTGTTCTATGAATATATTAAACTATATTAAGCAAAAAGCAAAAAAAAGGTTTACTATACTTTTTGTTTCTTATGATAACAAGTCGCCTTTTAAGATTAATATTTCATTTGCGTTTGTGGGTATATTCATTTTTTTGTGGACAGTTACAACAACATTTGCAGGATATGTAGTAGTTAAACAGTTTGACTATATAAAAGCAAAAACTGAAATTAAAGTGATGCAAGTAAAACTTCTCCTGTTTACAAATCAGCTAAACAAAACTAAAAGCATATTAGAAAAATTGCAATCAAATGATGAAAAAATACGTGCACTCCTTTCACTAAACACAAGGAAATCTGTAATGGAAGAAGGTCTTGCTCCGATGCTTGGTAAAGGTGGTCCTGCTTTTACACAAATAAATATGTTTTCGTCAATTTTGTCTGGAAGTTTAGACAAGATTGATTATGCAGACTTGATGTTGCAGAGCAATGTCTTGTATGAACAGCATAGATTTATGTCTCAAAGTCAAGAGGAAGTAATTTCTCATATTTATAAACAAAAATCTCTTTTTTTGGCAACGCCATGTGGTTGGCCTTGTGAAGGCAGAATATCTTCTGTTTATGGTTTCAGGGCACATCCTATTTTTGGTACACGAGATTTTCATTCAGGTATAGATATAGCTAACGTTGCTTTTACGCCTATAATGTGTACTGCTGATGGCAAAATCGTTTTTTCAGGAAAAAGGACTGGTTATGGCAATGTTATAGTTATAGATCATGGGCACAGTTATAGAACTGTTTATGCTCATTTAGCTAAAAAGCTTGTAAAAGTTGGCGAATATGTTGTAAGAGGCCAACTTATTGCAAAAATGGGTAATACAGGTTCTTCAACTGGCCCCCACTTGCATTACGAAGTGCATTTTAAAGGTAAAACTATAAACCCAAAACCATATTTAACAGATTATTTTTCTAATAATTATTGAAAAAAGGTAAATAACATGTCTAAAAAACAATCCAAAAATTTACTGGAATCTGTTGAGACTCTTGTAGGTGAAAATGCTATTGTTGAAGGTACAATAACCACAGATAAAGTTATTAGGATTGACGGTAAAATTACAGGTAATATTAATGCTTTTGGCGTTGTTGTGGGCCAAAAAGCAGAAATTGTTGGTGATATAGAAACTAAGAATATAATAATTAGCGGGCTTGTAAAAGGCAACATAAACGCATCTGAGACAATAGAGGTTTTGCCTCAAGCAAATATATTTGGCGATATTAAGACAAATATATTGTCTATTGCTCAAGGTGCATGTTTTTATGGCAAGTCTGCAATGACAATAAAAGAGAACAGTAATGGAGATAAAAAAGAATGATGAATTTCTTTAGAAAGCATGTGCGTGCAATTTTTGTTATAACAATTGTTGCTTTTGTTGGTGTAATTGTTTTTGGTGCTGCAGTAAACTTTTTTGGTTCAAATGACTATGCCGTGAAAATAAATGGAAAAAGAGTTCCTTTACGTATATATATGTTTGTTTATGAAAATGCTGTAGAATCTTATCAAAGAGCATCAGGCAGCTATCTTTCAGATAATGAAAAACAACAAGTAAAAAATAATATATTACAAGCTTTAATTCAAGATGAAATATTTTATCAACAGTCAAAACTTTATTGTATTTCTGTCACAGATGAAGAACTAAACTTAGACTTGCAAAGTTCTTTGCAGTTTAAAGAAAATGGAGTTTTTAGTCCTGTAAAATATATATCTTTTTTAAAAGCTTTAGGGATGAGATCTAAAGAGTACGAATGTTTGAGAAAAAAACAAATTGCAGGTGTTAAATTGAAAATGTTGCTTGCGTCTTCTGTTAAACTTTGGAATTATGAGATAGACTCTATTGCTAAAGAGAATATTAAAACCACAAAAGAAGAACTGTTCAATGCAAAAATTAATGTAATGTTGAATGAGTGGTATCAACAAGTAATAAAGAATTCTAAAATAGTAAGTAATGATATTGTTTTTAAATAAAAGACTTTTTATAAATATTATTTTGTTATAGCAAACCTTCTTATGTGATCATTAATATTCTCACATTGTTTAAAGCCAATCAATACACAAACCCGTTTTGTAAGTTTGATTTGACGTGTATTTTATGATAAAATTATACCCATATAAGCACATAAACAAATAATGTTGGAACATAATAATGGCAAACAAAGATTTACTATCAATTTACGATTTATCAAATAAAGAAATAAAAGATTTACTAAAAAAAGCGTTTGAGCTAAAAAGCAAGAAGAAATACTTAGATATTTTTAGAGGTAAATCTTTAGGAATTATGTTTGAAAAGCCATCAACAAGGACTATGGTGTCTTTTGCTGTGGCTATGGCACAACTTGGCGGTACACCGATATTTTTAACTGCAGAAAAGATGCAGTGCTCCAGGGGCGAGTCTATATACGACACTTCAAAAGTTTTGTCTAAGTATTTAAACGGTCTTATGATAAGAGCATTTAAACACGAAGATATTCTAGAATTTTCTAAGCATTGCTCTATACCTGTAATAAATGGCTTAACAGATTACGAACATCCTTGCCAAATTTTAGCTGACATAATGACCGTCATGGAACTTTTTAAGACAAAAACCGTAGAAGCTTTAAAAAAGATTAAAATTGTTTATATTGGGGACAGCAACAATATTGCAAATTCTTTAATTGCAATATCTGCAATTTTAGGGTTGGACTTAACTGTAATTTCCCCTTCAGAATATCAAGCTAAAAATGAAATTTTAAAGCAAGCTTTACAATATGCACCTAAAACAAGAGCCGAAATTAAAGTAACAAGCGATGTGAATGCTGCCAACAATGCAGATGTAATATATACTGATGTTTGGACTTCTATGGGTTTTGAGTCCGAAAAAGTCAAAAGAAAAAAAATGTTTACACCATATCAAGTAAATTCTGAATTGCTTAAAAGAGCTTCTTCAAAGTGCATAGTTCTGCATTGTTTGCCAGCCTTAAGAGGCGAAGAGATAACTTCAGATATTATGGAAAAGTACGAAAATTCTATATTTACTCAAGCGGAAAATAGGCTTTATGCCCAAAAAGCGGTACTATTGCACTTTATCAAGTAAAAGAATCATTCTTGCTTCTTGTTCTCCTAGAAGGATTTCATTGTTAAAGCAGTGGGGTCTTTCTTTTTTAGTTATACCTAGCAATACAAACGAAACATCTTACTTAAAAAAACCGTCTTTTATAGTAAAAGAGCTTGCTTTAAGAAAAGCAAACTCTATTGCAAAACAATATAAAAATAGTGTTGTTTTAGCTGCAGATACCATCGTTGTTTTAAACGGGCAAGTTATTGGGAAACCTAAAGATAAAAAAGAATCTAAAAAAATAATAAAAGAATTAAATGGAAGTATTCATAAAGTTTATACTGGTGTTGCTATAGTTGAAGGAGACAGGAGAGACGTGTTTTATGATGTATCCAAGGTTAAAATGAAAAAATTGCCACAAAAAAATTTAAAACGACTTTTTGGAAAACATATAGACAAAGCAGGTTCTTATGCAGTACAAGATACTCAAGATGATTTTGTAGAAAAAATTTACGGTGATTATTATACAGTAGTAGGGTTGCCTTATATAAAGCTTACACAAGAACTAAAAAAATTTAATATATATTTAAAACCTGCTAACATACCTAAAAGACTATATCCAACCAAATGACATGTAAAAGATCAAACACATCAACCCACTTGAAAAAGAGGGAAAGAATATAAAGTAAAGCTAGGAAAAAGATTAAACGTTAATAAAAGAACGTTGAGCATAAAAAGCTTTACAGCGATT
>JAISOG010000048.1 GCA_031275795.1 Candidatus Endomicrobiellum incisitermitis | reverse complement strand
ATCCCTCTTACTCTATACTTCTCACTTAACACCTCTATTATCTTCTCTATATTCCTTTGCACTCCCTCATGACTGTGCAAATCCTGTATCTGTACTACCAACTCTCCTCTTAATCCATTATCACTTACTTTTGTTACTTTCCCATATTCACTGGCTATTATTGGCCCCTCAGTTAATATATCTCTTATATCTTTATCAATAACTTCCTCATTCCCTACTCTATTTTCTTTTTCTCCCTTCCCATACGCCATATCTTTACATACACTCACCATTATACTTATCATTATTATCACACTTACAACTTTCTTATACTCTAGTATCTTATACATTGTGCTATCCTTTTACTTATTGTTTTATCTCTTAATAATATCAGGGTATTGATTTGTTTTAAATTGAATTTAGCTGCTTTGAGTTGCACTGAGTTGATAAGAAATAAAATCTCTTAGCGATCGGAAAAAATAATTAAATTTATTTTTTTGTATGTTCATACTGCAAAGTTTTAGTGGTCATATCAGTAATATTTTTAGGCCCAAAATATTGTATAGGTCCAGGGAAAAGATAATTTTCGTTAATAGCCCATTTATCTCTATTTTTAACAAATTTCTTAAACGGTTTACTTTTTAAATCTACTAAAGATTTTTGTATAACAGGCTTTTCTTTTCCACTTCTCTTTTCAATGTTCATCATCATTGTTAAAGGAAGACCTCCACATTCCCAATCTTTTATAGGTTTGATAAGATTTTTTATATAAGACATATATCCACTAAACCCATTAAGCAAAAGCATTGCAGCGTTAAAACCTAAAGCATATGTATAGTTTGCATCAAAATTAGACGGCATACCACAACGCCCTTCATAACCAAAGAAATGAGTTATGCTTGCAAATTTACCATTATATTTGCCTTTCTTTTTTAACTCTGAAAGTTTTTTGCGAATCATTTCTATTAACAATTTCTCTGTTTCGATTAATGACACTACAACATTTCCATGAGGATCTCTTTCAGACATAAGTTCAGAGGCTATACCTATTGGAAGTTCTGATATTAATGTCGCCAATTTTGTAGAAAGTTTTTTACAAACAAATTCTTTTTTATCGTAGATAGAACTTAATTTAGAAAACTCACTTTTGTTGTCTGCTAAAATATCATTTAACGCTGAAATTAGCTCTTTTATTTCTGGAATAAATTCTATGACACCTTCTGGGACCAAAATAATGCCAAAGTCTTTACCCATTTCAGAGCGCTTAACTATGACCTCTACAATACTATCAACAACTTTTGAGAGGCTCATATTTTTAGCTAAAATTTCTTCACCAATCAAAACTATATTAGGTTGAGTTTTAAAGCCAACTTCTAAGGTAATGTGAGAAGCTCTTCTTCCCATAAGACGAACAAAGTGCCAATATTTACGAGATGAATTTGCATCCCTACAAATATTGCCAACAAGTTCTGAATAAATTTTTGTAGCTGTATCAAAACCAAAAGAGGTTTCTATATACTTATTTTTTAAATCACCATCAATTGTTTTAGGGATGCCTATAACGCATTTATCTGAATTTTCAGCCTTAAGATACTCTGCTATCATCGCTGCATTTGTATTTGAATCATCACCACCAACAACCACAAGAGCATCAACATCACATATAGAAAGATTATCTTTTGCTAAGCAGAATTGTTCAGGAGTTTCTATTTTTGTTCGACCTGATTGTATATAATCAAAACCACCTGTATTTCTATAATCACAAAGAACATTTTCTATAATTTCTTGATATTTGTTATTTAAAATCCCTGAAGGTCCACTTAAATAACCTATCAAAACATTTTTTTTATTTGCTTTCTTTAAAACATCAAAAAGACCAGCAATCACATTATGCCCTCCTGGAGCTTGGCCTCCAGAAAACACAACTGCCACTTTAATAATTTTCTTTTTAAGTGTTTTGTTTTTACCTTTTTTAAACGTAACAATAGGTAATCCGTAAGTATTTTTAAACAGCTCTTTAACTTTTTCTTGATCTGCTACTGATTTTGTTGGTTTTCCTTTTACTACAATTGTCCCACTTAAACCATTTTTTAAAACTTTAGGAACTACCGGCTTAAACTTTGATCTTTCAATCTGCAATTCTGAAACATTGCATTTATTTTCTATCACTGTTTCCACCTTTTACTTTTTATATAAAATCGAGTCAATAATGTCTTCTGGCCTTATAAGCTTAATATTTTCTTTTTTTATTATAATGTGCTTATCAATAGGCATTGGACCAACTTGAAGAGGATCAGTATAGCCAAATGCTGCAATGCATTTAGTTCCAACAGATGCAGCTAAATGCATAGCACCGGAGTCTATCCCTAAAAACAAACTACACTGTCCTAAAAAAGCAGCACTATCTAAAATGCCTCCTTGTGCAGTAAATAATTTAGGTTTTATTTTACATTTTTGTGCTATAGTTTCTAAACTCTCATGCTCCCATTTTGCTCCAGAAAGAACACAGCTCAAACCATTTTCAGATAAAATATCTATAATTTTAACCCAATTATCATCTTGCAAACATTTATCTTGTCTTCTTTTACTTGCCCCAACAGAAATAGCAATTGTTTTTGTAGCATCTAAATTGTTAATTTTAAACCATTTTATCACATTGTTAACATTATCTTCAGGAACATGTAATATATGCGTATAATCTTTAGGTACACTTTTTAACCCAAAAGCTACACCTAATTGTCTATTATTTAGCAGTGATGAAACTCCTACTCTATCAACTTTTTTTGTTAGAAGAAAACTCAAAGATGCAGTCCTAAAGCCAATTCTTTCTTTAATTTTAGAAAAATAAGCATACAATAAAGATTTAGGAGATTCTGAAAACAAAACAGCTTTAGTAAACTTTTCTTTTCTTATAAGTCCCATATTATAGTTACTTTTATCAAAAAAGCCATCAACCAAACCTGACGCTATTAAAATAGGCGCTAAGTCTTTACTTATTACAGAATAATTTTGTGAACCTAATTCCTCTTTAGCAGCTTTTAAAACTGGCAAAGAAAAAAGTAAATCTCCCAACTGGTTCATATGAAAAAAAATTATTTTATCCATTTAAGTATCTCACTAAAAACTATTTCAGGGCTTATAGATTGTATATCTTTTTGACTTTGTTTATTTATAAGCAAAGAAAATTTACCTATATATGGAGATGTTTCTTTTATATCAGAACTCCCAAAAATAAAAACTGAAGGCACATTTAAAATAGAAGCCAAATGCATAGGCCCTGTATCTGCTCCAACTGCAACACGCGCTTTAACCAAAATACTTGCAAGTTCATATATATTTGTCTTACCACACAAATCTATAACATCATCCGATTCTAGTTTTCCATAATCATTATTTGAACCTAAAACAATAATATTTAAATTAGAGTATTTTTCTTTTAATAAAAAGATAAGTTTTTGATAATTTAAAATCCCCCAATCTTTACCTTTACCTCTAGCAAAAGGTAAAAAAACAATAAAATTTTTCAAGATTTTGTCAGTTTTAACAATATTATCTACATTAGCATTAATTCTTATATTTACTTTAGGCTCAAATGATCTACCTGTTAAATAATGAACTGTTTCTAAATTCCTAAGAGTAGCATTGATTTTTGCTTTTTGGGGAGATATTTCTCTAACTAAAAGATTACTAAATTCTTTCATGCCAGCAACACCAATTTTTATCTTAGATTTAGAAAATTTTGTAAGAAACGCGCTCCTTAAAAGACCCTGCAAATCTATTACTACATCATATTCTTTTTGTCTAACTTTTTTTAAAACATCAAAAAAACCTTTAAACCATTTTTTTCTATCCCAAGTAATAACTTCATCTATATCCGTACAAATTCCAGGTAAAAGTTTCCAGTTATTAAAAACAACCCAAGCTATCTGACAATCACAGTAAGCTCGTTTTAAAGCATTGGCACAAGGTAAAGCTTGTACAATATCTCCAAACGAACTAGGTTTAATAATTAAAATTTTCATACTTTTTTAAAATTACAATTTCTTTTTTATTGTTTCAAATACTTCTTTAACTGTTATATCTTTCATACAAATTACTGCTTTACAATTTCTATTTCTACAAGGCTGACAAGCCACCTGATGTTGGACAATAGTAGTATTACCTTTATATGGACCTGTGCGTTTGGCATCTGTGGGGCCTAAAATAGCAACTGCATTAACATTTAAAGCCGTAGCTATGTGCATTGGTCCAGCTTCATTACCAACAAAAATCTTACACATTAACAAAAAAGCACATAATTCTTTTAGTGTAAACTTACCTGACATATCTATTACATTAACTCCAGAATCTCTTACTATTTCCTCACTTAATCCTTTTTCACTAATACCGCCTTCCTTGCCGCCAACTAAGACAACATCTAAATTTAATTCTCTTTTTAATTTACCCGCAAGCACTGCAAATTTATAACTATTCCACCTTCTAGAAACCCAACCACCGCCAGGATGAATTCCTGCAATATTTTCTAAATTTATATTTTCTTTCAATAACTTTTTTTTAACACTTTGAAAACTTTCTTCTGGTATATATATAGGATATTTTATTTCTTCTTTACATCCTAAATATTTTGCCACTTCAAAATGGCGTTGAACACAATGTTTATTTGACAAAGATTTAATTTCTTTTGAGAACAACCAAGAAAATTCTCTCATACCATTTGTAGATGAAGATGCTATTTTAAAATGAGCATTTGCAAGCTTTACAAGTAAAGCTGATTTTGCAAGACCATGTAAATCTATACTTAAATCAAATTTTTCTTTCCTTAAAGTTTTTATCAACTGTCTATAATATTTAAAAGAAACTCGCTTTCTGTCCCAAACAAAAACATTTTCTAAAATAGGGTTGTCTTCTAGTATCTGAGAACATCTTTCGTCTACAATCCAGCTCAATCTCGCATTAGGATATTTTTCTTTTATTGCATTAAGTACAGGTAAAGAAAATATTATATCTCCTATTCTGCTAGGCTGAACAATCAAAATTTTTGGAGCTGGATGATATTGCAAATATTTTAATATATCATTTTCCCAATAACATTCATTTGTAAATTTAAATAATTTATTTAACTTACTTTCAACTTCTTTAACTTTGTCCTCTATGCTATCAGTATCGCCAACATAAATTGGGTCTGCATATACTTGTACAGTTTTAGAAAAAGGTAAAGGTATTATTGTTCTATCCCAATTTTTAAACATTATTTTATATTTTGGAGAACAATTTATAGGGATTAGTGGCATTTTTGTCTTTTGGGCAGTATAGACAATTCCTGACTTAAGTTTATGGTAAGGTCCTCTTGGTCCGTCACAAGCAAAAGCAAGAGAATAACCGCTACGAGCATACTTTATAATTTCTATTAATGCACGTCCTCCACCTTTACTAGAAGAACCTCTCACTGTTAAAAACCCAAAGTTTCTTAAAAGTCCAGATAACATTTCACCATCTTTAGACAGACTTACCATTATAACTATATTTCTATTTTGATTAGACAGCATCATAGGGAACTCATTTCCATGCCAAAAAGCATAAATTGAAGGCTTTGGATAATGAAACTCATCATTTAATGATATTTTTCTTAAAGTTTTATCTACAGCCCTAGATACAAACGTAATAATCTTTATAAAAACTTCATTTGACATACAATTTACTTTTTATTTTTTGTACTGTAAAAGTTACTGCACCTTTTTGAGCCTGAACAGCTTTTAAAGCATTTTGGCCCATAGTTTTTAACATTTGACGATCTAATATAAAACATTTTATTTTGCTAGCCAAATCACTAGGATCTTGCACTATTAAAGCCCCACCATTTTTTACAAGAGATTCAGATTCAGTGGCAAAATTGTCCATATACTTCCCAAAAAGAACTGGCTTTGCAAAACCTGCAGGCTCTACAGGGTTTTGACCTCCCATGTCAACCATAGAGCCACCAACATAGCAAACATCTGAAATAGCATATATTTCTTGCAGCTTTCCAAAAACATCAACTAAAATAAAATTGTTTTGTAAATTGCCAGAAGAAAATAAACTATATTTTATATTTCTATTTTCAAGAACTTTTATTATATCGTTTACCTTGACAGGATGTCTTGGAGCAAGAAAAAATTTTATATTATTAAATTCAAGAATAATTTTCATATATACGTTTATAATAATCTCTTCTTCCCCTTCTCTTACGCTTCCAGCAGTAAAAACAAAATCTTCTTCTTTTAAAGATAAATTTGATCTTTTAAAATCTACAGAAAAATCTCTATCATATTTTATATTCCCTGAAATAAAAACTTCATCTATATTCCTTCTTAACACTCTAAATCTATCTGCATCGTCATCACTTCTTGCAATAATAGTAGAAATTAAACTTATAAAACTTCTCCAAAAAAACTTCAGCTTTTTATAATTCTTAAAAGCTTTGTTTGACATTCTGCCATTTACAGTAACAACTACAACATTCCTCTTAAAAGCTGTATAAAGTAACGTAGGCCAAAGTTCAGTTTCTACAATTATAATCATATTTGGGTTTATTATATTAAATGCTCTAAGCATTATAGGATAGATATCAATAGGGAATAGAAAAACAAAATTTGCTTTTTTAATTTTTTGAGCATATTCTCTGCCTGTTTTAGTAATTGTTGTTAAAATTATGTTATTTTGCAACCTTAAACTATCTAAAATAGGCTCAACAGCTCGCACTTCACCAAGAGATGCACAGTGTATCCAAATTGTAGGCTTATTATTTTGTTTTGTTAAATTTCCATAAAATGCAAAACGTTCAAATATCTTATAAAAAAACTCTTTCCTATACTTTTTAATAAACATAATAATTACAGCAAGTATAGGTAAAAATACTATAAATAATACGTTATATATAATGAGATATATTTTTAACATTTTATGTTATCAAACTTTAAGTAAAAGCAATATAGGAGCACTTATAGAAGTTGTTATAACCAAACTACTTAACTGCTTTTTTTGTTTTTTCTTAGAAGGAATCCAATAGAACAATCCACAAGTAGAATATTTAGGGTTAAGTTCTCCTTGCACTACACTTATGCCAATTTTACTAATGGGAATCAACTTTACAAATTCACTACATAAACTATCCTGAATCTCTTCTGCTCTTGAAACTTCACAACTTTCGTTTTTAGCTTCGCTTATAATAAGTCTTTTAATAAAGTTTTTTGACTGCTCCAAAGCATCAACAGCTATAGCAGACACTATTGTAGAAGTATATTCTCCAAAAGCATCTGTATTTAATTTATACTGCTCTTTTAGAGCATTGCCAATAGTCACAAAAAACACACTACAAGCTACAAATTTTGGAAGAATGGTATTTTCTTTAAACGAAGGAAAAACTTCTTTCGAAAAAGTGTCATAAATAGCTGACGGATATAAAAACTTAGAATATGTACTACAACTACGTCTTATGATTTCTTCAAGTTCTATTGAATCTATAGAAATATTATTGAGCTTTTTTATTACACTTGAAATTTCTTTTATACGTAAATTAATTTTAAAATTTTTTATTTTTCTCATTATTTCTTCTTAGAATTTACTGCACCTTGCTTGATAAGCATTTTTAATCTATTACTTCTTCTGACTTCCCATTCATAAACTAAAGGAGTACACAAAAATACTGTAGAGTACACACCAAGAACCGTACCTATAACCATTATATAAGCAAACGTATGTATAACTTCCCCACCAAAGAAAAACAAAGAACTCGCCACAATAAATACAGTTAAAGAAGTTACAATTGTTCTTACTAAAACTTCATTTATACTTTTATTTATTATATTTGCAAAAGTTTCTTTTGAGCCAAACCTTAAATTTTCTTTAATTCTATCAAATAAAACTATTGTATCATTTATTGAATAACCTGCAACTGTAAGCAAAGCAGCTACCACTGTTATATTAACTTCTTTATTGACTAAAATCACAAATCCAAAAGAAATAATAACATCATGGATAATGCCTAAAACCGAAGCAATTCCCCACAAGCTAGACTTAAACCTAAAAGCAACATAAACAATCATACCCAAAAATGCAAAAAAGAATGCATACAAAGCTTGCTTAGAAATATATTGGCCAACACTTGGTCCTACATATTCTATTCTCTCAATTTGCATAGGGTTATCAGGAAATCTATTTTGAATAGACTGACTTATACTTTTTCTAAACTCTTCTTGTGATTGTAAGCTTTTTTTTGCTCTTATTACAACCAAATTTTCTGAAGTTTGAAGTTCAAAAGATGTCACTTGAGCCTCTTCTATAGCTTTGCGAACATCTTGCAAATCATCTAATTTATTTTCAAAAGAAACTTGCATCATAATACCGCCAGTAAAATCTATGCCATAATTAGGTCCATGTCTATAAATAAAGGCAACTATTGTTATAACAAAAAAAAGAATAGAAACCACAAAAAATTTATGTCGGTTGCCTATAAAATCTATATTTGTGGACTTAAAGAATTGCACTTTATCCTCCGATACTATATTTTAATTTTTAACAAGAAATTTTCTTTAAATAGAAACTCATATATCAGTTTTGTAACTGTTATAGCTGTAAATATGCTTATTATAAGACCTATAGACAAAGTAACGGCAAAACCTTTAATAGGGCCAGTACCAAATTGGAATAAAAAAACTGCCGCTATAAGAGTTGTAAAGTTAGCGTCAAAAATTGTCCAAAACACTTTTTGATAACCTGCATCTACTGCAACTCTAGTTGTTTTTCCAGTTGCCAACTCTTCTCTTATTCTTTCCAGTATAAGAACATTAGCATCCACAGCCATTGCAAGTGTAAGAGCAATACCAGCTACTCCGGGTAAAGTAAGAGTAAACTGAAAATATGCCATAACAGCCATAAGTACCATTAAATTTAAAGCAAGTGCAATGTCAGCAATAATGCCTGATGTTCTATAATAAACAACCATAAAAGCAAAAACTACAATAACACCTATTAACGACGACATAAAACCTTTTTTTATTGAATCATCACCTAAAGATGGACCAATAGTCCTTTCTTCTATAACTCTAACAGGAGCAGGAAGAGCTCCAGATCTTAAAACAGTTGCTAAAAGTTTTGCATCTTCAGCATTAAAACTACCTTCAATTACTGCTTTACCATCTGGAATTCTAGTTCTAATCACAGGAGCAGACTGCACTATGCCATCAAGCACTATAGCTAAAAATTTTTCTCTATTTTTTTCTGTAATATCTGCAAAAATTCTACCATCTTCTTTGCTAAATTCCATAACAACTACAGGTCGCCCAAACTGTCCACCAAATTCAACTTTAGCATTTGTAAGAGCTGCTCCTGTAAGAAGAGCTTTATCTAAAACATAATAACCATCACTTCCTTTTCCTTCAAAAATCGAGGAGTCTTCTGGCAGAGCAGCTTGTATTTGAGGATATTTTGAAGGGTCTTGCCTAAATTGTGCTGGTTTTATGCCCTTACTTGTAAGTAAATCTAAAGCTTTACCTGCTTCTTGACTATTATTTACTATTCTAAATTCGAGTAAAGCTGTTTTGCCTATCAAATCTTTTGCAGCTTTAGGATCTTTTATACCTGGAAGTTGAATAACTATCCACTTATCGCCTTGTTTTGCTATCATAGGCTCTGTTACACCAAACTGATCAATTCTATTTCTAATAATCTCTGTTGCTCTATCAACAGCATCTTTAACCTTTACATTTTCTTCTAATTTAGATGCATCTGTATCTACCTCTAATAGAAGGTGCGTCCCTCCCTTTAAATCTAAGCCTAACTTTAAAATTTTACCTAAAATTGGATCTTTAGATTGTTCTGCTTGCTTTCTTAAATCTTTAGACATCATAAACCAACTTATAGATGGCCATAAAATCCACAATGAAAGGGCTACTAGCAACAGGCTAATCCACAACTTCCAATTAATTTTGCTCATCAGAGTAATTTCCTCTTATTTATTATTAACTCAAATGTACAATTTAAAAAGTTCGCAGCTCTTCTGCTCATAACCATCCTAGGCATAAAAATTTCAAAATATTCCATAACTTGTGAAATTTGCGTATCAATAGTAAGATGAAGTGATATTATTTTTTTCCCCTTATTGACATTTAAGAAAGATCTTTCAACAGCGTAATTTACTCTATTGTGTATATCATCTCTTGAAACACTTTTCTTTCTAACTCTAGTTTTATGTGCATCAGACTTGTCTGCTAAAATTAAAGCTGCAGCTATTGGATTTACAGGTTCTCCAACTTCTTCTTCATGGTTACCTATAGCAGAGATTATTAGAGCTATCTCATCAGGAGTTGCTCCCATATCTTTAAGTATTCTCATAACTATTAACGCAGCAGACTGACCATGATCATGTCTGTTTATAACATTGCCAATATCATGAACATAACCAGTGATTGCTGCAAGTTCTTGCATTCTCTTGGGATAATCCAAACTACGTAAAATATTTTCTGATATAGAAGAAATCAAGGTAACATGTCTTAATCCATGCTCTGTATAACCCATAACACATAAATTGTCATTAGCAGCTTTAATAAATGAATTTACTATTGGGTTCTTTTTTACATCTTCAAGCATTAAGTTAGAATATTTATTTTCATCATGCATTGCAAGCTCACAATAATTAAATTAGGGTAAGCAACCTACAAAAGTTTAGAGTTTGTCAATAACTTTATTTAACTACTTCTGGAACCTTCACTTCATCTTTTTCTGCTTCTTTTACTATTACATTAGAAATAGATTGTCTTGCAATTTGTACATATACACCATTTGCAATTTTTACTTCAACAATGTTATTATCTCTTAGAGCACTAACAGTGGCATATATACCACCTGCAGTAATAATCTTATCGTCCTTTTTTAAAGAAGCCAAAAGCTTTTGATGCTCTTTAGCCTTTTTCTGTTGAGGTCTTATTAAAAATAAATAAAAAAACAAAAAAATAAGAATAAGTGGCATCAACCCACTAAAAGACATTCCTGCTGTACCTGTTTGAGCAAAAACAACAGATGGAAACAAAATTAAATTAAACAAAAGTACTAACAAATCAACTGATTTTCTCATTTTCCCCTCATCCTTAGATTTTTCAAATGATATTTTTCAAAAAATTCCTTCTTTGATTTTAGAAAAGTGTCGTTTTCCAACGATTTTCTTATTTTTGACATCAAGTTTATCATAAAATGTATGTTATGTAAAGATAAAAGGGTCAAATATAGCGTCTCTTGTGCTCTGACTAAATGGTTTAAATATGCTTTCGTATAATTAGTACAAGTTGGGCAATTACATTCTAGATCTAAGGGACTAAAATCTTCCTTATATTCTCTATTTCTTATGTTTATTTTGCCAAAACTTGTAAAAACTTGTCCATTCCTACCATTACGGGTAGGAATAACACAATCAAACATATCCACGCCACGCTGGACTCCGTCCCATAAATCTTCAGGCATACCTACACCCATAAGATATCTTGCTTTATTTTCAGGAATCATAGGAATAGTATTGTCCAGAACATCATGCATACTTTCTTTAGGTTCGCCAACTGAAAGTCCACCTATTGCATATCCTGTAAAGCCCATACTTAACATTTCAGTCGCACTTATTCTTCGCAAATCATTATAAACAGACCCTTGCACAATCCCAAATAAAGCCTGTCTTTGATAAGAATCATCTTTATAAAATTCTTCTTTACACCTCTTTGCCCATTTAAGGCTAAGTTCCATAGAATTTTTTGCATAGGAGTAATCTGCAGGATAAGGAGTACATTCATCAAAACACATAATAATATCTGCACCAATATCTTTCTGGACCTGTATAGATTTTTCTGGAGAAAAAAAATGTTTTGAACCGTCTATATGTGATCTAAATTCAGCCCCCTCCTCACTTATCTTTCTTATATCACTCAAACTAAAAACTTGAAACCCGCCAGAATCTGTAAGCATAGGCTTATTCCAAGCACTAAATTTTTGTATACCACCAGCTTTTTTAATTACTTGAGTTCCAGGACGAAGATATAAATGATATGAATTTCCAAGTATTATAGTAGCTCCCGTATTATGCAAAAACTCTACAGCAATGCCTTTAACAGTGCCTTGCGTGCCAACCAGCATAAATACGGGTGTGTCTATAATACCTCTTGTTGTATAAACTTTACCTAACCTTGCTCTACATTCACAAGATTGTTTAATTAATTGATAAGCCCCACATTCCATTATAAAAATTTATCCTCATTGATATACAACTCAAAATTACATTTTAAAACATTGCTAGCTTTTTTACAATAATTTGTTCTAGCCATAAATATCTCAAAATAATCCATAACTGAACATATCATGGTATCTATTTTTAAATGTAATTCTATTTTCATTTTTTCTTTCTTTACTACAATATCAACTTTCTTACAAGCTAAAAGAACTTTCCCGTGTTTATCTAAATAAAAAGGGTCTTTGGTTCTAGCCCTTTCATAACGCGTATCTGTTTTATCTCCAATAACTAAAGCTGCCGCAATTTCTGAAACTGGAGCAAAATCTTTATCTTCATGACAACCTATAGCGCTTACTATAGCAAAAACGTCATCGTCATGCCTATCTTCGTTAATAATGTTTAGAAACATTACCGCACTACTTTGAGCATGACCTTCCTTGCCTATAAATGAACCTATATCATGAACATAAGCAGCAATTTTTGCAAGTTCTTGTTTTCTCTGGTCATAGCCTAGCTCTTTTAAAACTTGGCAAGCAACAGTTGCAGAATACAAAGCATGACTAGAACCATGCTCTTTATGCCCCATAGAAGAAAAAGCATAATCTGCATATTTTAGATATGTTTGAACTTCTATATTGTTTTTGATTTCCTCAAAAGTTAGTATTTGTTCCATATTATAATTATAACAAATTTATGTATAATACCTAACATGAAAAACAACTTAATACCTATAACTTTTTTACAGACTCCAACAGACAATTCAAGTTCTATAGAAGGATTAAAAAAGTTTTGGCATAAAGTTTACCCCATTATCTTAAATAGACACAAGCATTTTGACATTGTATGGGTAAACGCATCTGAAGAAGAAATTTTTGCAGAGCTTATATTTTGCCTTTTTACCCCTCAGAGCAAAGCTCTAACATGCTGGGATGCAGTAAATGATCTTGCAAACAGAAATATGATTTTTAGTGCAACTGATACTGAAATCGCAAAGACAATTAAAACCGTACGTTTTAGAAACAATAAAGCCAAATATGTAATAAAGGCAAGAAAACTCTTCACATCAAACAACAAAATAAGAATAAAAGAAAAATTAGCATCCTTTAAAAATATATTTGAAGCTAGACTTTGGCTTGTAAAAAATATTAAAGGACTTGGATACAAAGAAGCCGGACACTTTTTAAGAAATATCGGAATTGGTAAAAACCTTGCAATATTAGACAGGCATATTTTAAAAAATTTAAAAATATACGGAGCAATAAATGAAATACCAAAAACACTGACAACTAAAACATATTTAGAAATAGAAAAACAAATGCAAAAATTTTCAACCAAAATTGGCATTCCGATGGCTCATTTAGATATGCTTTTGTGGTGTAAAAACACAGGTGGAATTTTTAAATAATAAATTTTAAGATTATTTATGTATATACTGCTCTACATTTTTTATAACTTCACCTAGTTTTGATATATCTTTTGAACCACCTTGTGCAAAATCAGGTTTACCTCCACCTGAGCCGTTGACCTCTAACGCAAAAGTTTTTGCTATACTTCCAGCATTTATTCCGTCTTTAACATAATCAGGAGTAACAGAAACTATAAATGAGAATTTATCTTTATATTGCGAAACTATTAACAATACTACTGACTTTATCTTTTCTTTTAAGTCATCAGATACTTCCCTTAAACTTTTTAAGTCAACATCATAAAGCATAACAGACAAAAAATTAATCCCATTAACTTTTTTAACTTGGTTTATATAATCATCCAATTTGTTTGACATCATATTATCTTTTAACATATTTAATTCTTCTTGTAGATTTTTATAATCTAAAATCTGTTTTTGTAATTTATTTACAAGATCATCTTTAGAAGAACTTAAAACTTCAGACATTCTTTTTATTATTTTTTCTTCATCTAGAATATAATTTTCTGAAGCAGTACCCGCAACTGCTTCTATACGTCTTACCCCGCTAGCCACAGACGATTCTGAAACAATTTTAAACATGCCAATATCGCCTGTTCTGTTTATATGAGTACCTCCACACAATTCCATTGAATAAATATTATCTAGTTCATCTTTAATAGATACTGTTCTTACAATATCACCATATTTTTCACCAAACAAGGCCATTGCGCCGCAATTACGAGCTGTGTCTATATCCATACTTTCAATACATACTTGCAAGTTTGCTCTTATAACAGAATTAACTCTCTTTTCAATTTTTATTAAATCTTCTTTACTTATCTGAGAAAAATGAGTAAAATCAAACCGTAAGTACTGACTTGTAACTAAAGAACCGGCTTGGGTAACATGTTGACCAAAAGCTTCTCTTAAAACTTTATGGAGAATATGTGTTGTAGTGTGATGCCTTTCTATTTGTTTTCTACGTTGAATATCTATTATTGTAGCAACATCATCACTTAGTTTGAGTGTACCTTTTACAACTTTTATCTTGTGCACAAATAAATTGCCAATAGGTTTAATAACATCATAAACTTCTGCCTCAAAATTACTGTTTTCTATTTTCCCAGTGTCTGCACTCTGACCGCCAGATTGCGCATAAAAAGATGTTTGAGAAAGAATAACTTCCCCACTTTCACCATCTTCTATTTCTGTAACCTCTTTACCATCTTTTATTAAAGTTAAAACTTTTGCCTCCGCAACCATGTTTTCATAACCAACAAAAACAGTATCGTTTATTTTCTTGCGTACTATAGAGTAAAAAGTTATATCTTTTTCCCCAGACCCACTCCAAGCAGCTCGTGATTTATTTTGAGCTTCCTTTTGTTCTTCTTTAAAACCTTTCTCATCAATATTTAGACCATTTTCATTTGCAATTTCTTTTGTTAAATCGTAAGGAAAACCGTACGTATCGTAAAGCTTAAAAACATCTTTACCATCTATAGTTTTTAATTTTTTAGATTTATAAACATTTATAATATCAGACAGTAATTGAGAGCCTGATTCTAATGTTTCTAAAAATTTTTCCTCTTCATTTCTAATAGTAGACTTTATATTGCTAAGTCTAGAGGACATTTCTGGATAAGCGCCACCCATAATACTTAAAACCGTTTCAGATAGCTCATTTAAAAACGGTTTATCGTACCCCAAAAGTCTGCCTTGTCTTACTGATCTTCTTAAAATTCTTCTTAAAACGTAGCCCCTACCTTCATTTGAAGGTAATATGCCATCTGAAATTAAAAATGTGGCAGCCCTTGCATGGTCTGCAATCATTCTCAATTTAGAAATGTTTCCTTTTTCTTCTTTTATTTTTAAAATGTTTGCAGCTGTTTTCATTATCGGAACAAACAAATCTGTGTCAAAAATATTCTTTTTACCGTTTGCCGCTGCAACAATTCTTTCTAACCCCATACCAGTATCTATATTTTTTCTGGGTAAATTTTTTAAAGATCCATCAACTTGTTTGTCAAACTGGGTAAAAACTAAGTTCCATATTTCAAGATACCTATCACAGTTACAGGTTGGGCCACAAGTTGGTTTGCCACAACTCATATCTGGCCCTAAGTCTATCAATATCTCAGAACAAGGACCACACGGACCAGTGTCTCCCATATTCCAAAAATTTGTCTCATCTCCCATTTTTGTAATTCTACCTTCAGGAACAATTTTTCCCCAAATTTCTTTAGCTTCATGGTCATCTTTATAAACTGTAATATAGAGTTTATCTTTTGGTAAAGAAATATTTTCAGTTAAAAATTCCCACGCCCAAACGATTGCTTCCTCTTTAAAATAATCACCAAAAGAAAAATTGCCAAGCATTTCAAAAAAAGTTAAATGCCTTGTAGTAAAGCCAACTTGATCTATATCTGAAGTTCTAAAACATTTTTGACAGCTTGTAGCCCTAGAAAAAGAATCTTTACTCTGACCCAAAAAATATTGTTTAAATTGGACCATGCCAGCTGATGTGAAAAGTAAAGTTTTATCCCCTGTAGGAATAAGAGACTCTGATGGTACTATAGTACAACCTTTTTCTTTAAAAAAATTTAAAAACTCTGTTCTGATTTTTGATGATTGTTTGTTGCTCATGGTGATTGTAATTTTACTAAAATTTTTATACCAACTCAAACAAAAAAGTAGAGAGCCACAATAAAACCATGACTCTCTACTTTTGTCGCATTAGCAATCGTTGTTATAATCGCCACATTACCATAATGCTATCTAGTACAAAAATAGCGTATATAACTTCAACCACTCTTTACAACTAACAAACTTATTATAAAAAATTTTATCTGAATCTTAACATCCAAATGTGAATTTTTTGTGAAATTGTGAAATATTACAAAATAAGCAATATTACTTATTCTATGTAATATTTTATTTTTAACATTGCGTCTACCTCCTCTCTTACCCCCTTATACCCAAACACGCTACAATCTATATTAAACTGCCCAACAGTACTTGTTAGTCCTATTTCGCCTATGGCATTACCTCCTTTTAAATCTACAACAGGGATGTCAAGATCTGTTGATTTTGCTTCAATTTTGCCAAAAAATTCGTATTCATACCCTAACCCCAGATATGGAGTTAAAGTATATTTTGAAGTATATAAATCTTCAACACAAACCCCTGCCTCTTTTGCTTTTGTTTCTACTTCTTTCATATGCTCATGCTCTGAATCTGAATATTGCGTTAACACATTTAATAGTTTATATCCTGATCTTACGCCTAAGCGAATTTTGCCCAAATTTGCTTGAGAAAATGCAACATTATCTTGCGTAGACAGCGTTACATTTTTACCTTCTTGGTGCGTTAACAAAAACTTCCCGTTTACATCTACGCCAAACTTATTGCCTAATTTCAACATATATCCGCATCCCAAATGAGCGCCATAATACATTACCTCATAGTTATATTTTACTTCTTCCTGAGTACCTATTCCCATATCGCAGCTGTTAAAGTCTCCGGAAGAGTTACCCGCACGTCCTGAAACGTCTACATAGATATTGTCTATTTTTAGACGTCCCAAAATACCGCCTCCAACATAGTTTATTATTCCTCTGGACGTAACATCGCCTAAATCATTTTCCATTATGGTATCTAAAGTATTATATTTACCATCTCCATATTCTCCAAACGCTCCCAACATGAGTCTTTGATCCATAAAATGTTTTGCTAAACCACCTACTAATGACACTCCTTCCATATCGACACAACTATCAGAATTATATTTTGTTTTACCGCCGTGCGCTAACGCGAAAGGTACAAATTTACTATTAATATCGCATCTTTGACATGCTGCCTGCAAAACTTTATTTGCGATAAAGTCCAATCCTTGCCCAGCAAATACTAAACCAGCAGATGCCCCTCCTTGCGATAAGACTCTTGTTTGTGGATTTATAGATTTACTGCTTACTACTACCGCAAGTTCGCTGGGATCTTCCATTAAAACATAAAGATCGTACTTAACTATTACGCTGCTATATGAATCAACATATCCCGCATAAGTGTTTGTAATTCCAGAAGTGCTTTTAATAAGAATAAATTTGTCGTTGACGTTAATCTCTCTGCTTCTATCCAAAGACACTGAAATCTTAACGTTATTGAGGTTTACACTGTTTGCGACACTAATCATAGCTTCATTAGTTTTTGGACCATAAAAATTATAATATTCAAAATTTCTTAAGTCCGCTACCATTATGCCTGTCGTTTTTAAATTCAGAGAGTTATTTGTAAAAACATCAGCTGTGGCGCTATTAGAATACCCTCCGTATATAATTGAAGCATCAGAAAATATAGCAGCACCGTCAATTGACACAGTATTACTGGTTGCAGGTCCATTTACAGAAGAACCGCCGTAAACATGCCCTGCAATATCGCCGCCAAAAATCTCTACAGTGTTGTCGTTTGCCGACCCATTAACGCTATGACCGCCATGGACGCTGGCTGCGCTCCCGCTATGTATTGTTACTTTATTTCCGCAAGCGTCAACTGCAGCATGACCGGCATAAACATCTCTTGCTATATTGCCATAACAAATCTCTACTATATTATCTGTCGCCGATCCATTAGTAGAATACCCTCCATGAACATTGTTTAAAACAGTCCCGTTGTATACTTTTATTTTATTACTAGACGCATTAAGAGCAGAATAACCGGCATAAGCGTCTCTTCCTATAGATCCACCATGAATGTCTACCTTATTATTGGAAGCTGATCCGTAAAGCGAATATCCTCCATGCGCGTCAAATCTAACGTCTCCTGCATACATTTTTATTTCATTTCCTGACGAGTTAACATTACTATAGCCAGCATAAATGTCCCGCGCGACAACTCCACCTCCTATTTCTATCATATTGTTAAAAGCGTAGCCCTGAAGAGAATATCCGCCATAAACATCTCTTCCAATAGTTCCGTTATTTATTTTGACTATGCTATTACTTACAATACCGGTATTATCAGTCCTGCCTCCATTAACATCCTGATTAACAACACCATTATTGATTTCCACCACATTATTAAACGCTGAGCCGTTAGTAGAACGTCCTCCATAAATATCGCTTGTAATAGTCCCACCATGCAATTTTACTTCATTTCCAGTCGCATCAAGCCCGCTAAAACCACCATAAACTTCGCTGGCTATATTGCCGTTAAAAATCTCCACTCTATTATTAACCGCTTTCGAATGACTAGAAAATCCTCCATGGACATCCTGTCCAATTGTTCCATTATTAATCTTGACTGTATTGTTAGCTATGTCTCCATTATCAGAAAATCCACCGTTAACATTTCCTCCAATGTTGCCATCATTAATCTCCACCATATTATTATCTAACAACCCATTATTAGAATGACAGCCAAACACATCTCCTGCTATGGTGCCACTGCCAATTCTTACTAAATTGCCTGAAGCAACCCTAGCGTTGTTAGTACAACGCCCGCCATAAACGTCTCTGCCTATCCTTCCTTTTATAATTTCAACAACATTATCAGTTACAGAACCAGGTCCATGGCTTTCGCCGCCGACAGCATCCGCTCCAATTGTCCCTATAGTATTTACAGTTACTGTATTGCCCACAACATTTTGCATAATATTATTACTATTGCTTGCGCCGAAAATACTATTGCCGTTAATACTAAAATTGTTCAGCAAACTTATAGAGTTAGAATCTGTACGGTCATTTGGTACGCCTTGTCCGTTGTTATGAGAATTACCATTTCCGTAAACTGGAGCGGAAACATTCGAATTTATTGTAATTTTTTGTTTTGAATAAGAAGTTCCTACGCAAAAAAATAAAACTGCTGCTAGTAAAAAAACAAACTTGACTTCTCTTTTGATAAAATTAAAATTTGTAAACATAAGCAATTTAACTCCTTTTTTATTAGAATAAAAACGCTTAATCTAAATTAAAAACATAAAAATTGCACTTACGCTTATGTATGCGCTTTGCAAGTTATGTTTGACAATTTAGACACTTCACTAATTTGAAGACTTAAAAACTTTAGAAACCTTCTTTGAAGAATTCTCTTTAGACAAGCAGAAAATGGACTTGTTGATTTTGATAAGATGAGTTTGGCAGGATTTGACTGGAGTTGTCATAGGATGATACAGACTCTCTAAGTTACAAACATTATCCCCACCTCCTTTTTTATAATTTAAAACACATTACAAATTCAAAACAAGTCATTTTTAGAGCAGGAACCAAACCTTATCTAATAATGTGTTTTAATAGAAAAACTAAAAATTAATTATTATTTACAAAGAAAGAAATGTACAACTCTAATAACGAAAAACTGTAAAAATTACAAATTAATCGTGTCTTAAAGCTTCTATAGGATTTAATAATGAGGCTTTTCTTGCAGGCCAGACTCCAAAAACAAGTCCAATAATACAAGAAAAACAAAAGGCAAGCAATATTGAAAACAA
>JAISOG010000004.1 GCA_031275795.1 Candidatus Endomicrobiellum incisitermitis | reverse complement strand
TATAAAAGAAGATACCATTAAAATTAAAAAAAGTCAAGTTACTGTAAGCGTTGTAATCATCCCTCCAATTGTTTAATCGGACGCCTTAACATCGTTTTCAGTTTTTCCTCAATCGTTTTGTGTAGGTCTGATAAATATATTTCGTGATGTGACCTTCGCAATAACAAATTCGTGCATTTTGCTAATCGTTTCGAGCTAGCTATCGTATTTTGCCATTGCCCCACGAAGATTGCATATTTAGGCGAGTGCCAGGAATGCTTATTCTTTATTTATTAGTTTATCTTTATCTATCAAATACAAATTGCCATTTTCTTTTGCAAGCTCTAGAAGTCTTTCGTTGAAGCCACTTTTAGAAAAAATGCCATACATGAAGGTATAATCTTTATATATTTTTAATAATTCTGCACAATTTTTAACATTATTTTTCAAATCAAAATAAATATCGGAATTAAGTGGTTTTGTATAGTATTTGCATTCGCCAAAGAAAACTCTCTTGTTCGTATTGTCTACTACGACAACATCTATTTGCATATCTATCTGGTTGCCATCTTTTTTGCGTTTACCTGTATATGAACCTATTTTGCTTGGTGAGAAATCTATCTTTCCAGATTTCCAAAAGTCTAAAAATATTTGTTTGCATATATCCTCATAAGCAAATGCTACAAAATTTTCAATGAAATTCTTTTTAAGTTGTTCTTTCACTATTTGCTTGTTATCGATTTCGAGCTCCCCTTTGTAAGGATATAGATATTGAAACCAAAAACGCATGAAATTATCGGCTATATAGTATAAACCTTTTTTAGACTTTTCTTCATTTAGTTCTGTTATTGGGATGCGTTTTTCAACGAATCCGAGATCTATTAGAGTTGATAAATATGGCGAAAGGCTTGTCTGTTCAACTGCAAGAATAGAGGCTATTTCGCCACTTTTGTGCTTGTTTTTTGCTATTGTTTCTAAAATTGAAAAATAAGTTATAGGTTCTTTAACTTCTTCTTTAAGCAAAAATGCAGGTTCTTCATGTAAAAAACCATTTTTAGAAAGTATAACTTCATCTATAACTTTATTTGTATCGTTGCCAGTGAAAAATTCTAAATACTTTGGTACACCACCAGTTATAGCGAACTGCTCTACGTCTGTTTCAAAATCATCGCCTTTGCGGGCGACATTAAAAGATAGTGGGGCAAGACGAATTTGAGCAGTGCGTCTACCGTATAGAGGACTATCATGATACAGTGTGTATTTTTCCATCATACTTATATACGAACCGCAGAGAATAAGCATAATATTTTTGTCTTTAAGCATTTCGTCCCAGATGTATTGTAAGATAGAAGGAAAAGCCTCATTGATTTTAACCAAATAAGGTAGTTCATCTATAACTATAACTTTTTTCTCATTTATCTTATAATCGACTATTTCATGAAATAAATCACGCCAATCACTGAACACAATATTTTCAAGATGCGGTTTATGCGTGAATTCAACTACAGATTTGGCAAAACGATTTAATGCAGCTTGCTCTAACTCTTGTGTAGCAAGATGATAAAGAGTGTTTTTACCTTTAATAAATTCTTTTATAAGTGTTGTCTTGCCAACTCGCCTACGCCCATATATCACAACAAAGCTACTATCACGCTGATATTCACGCTCTAATACTTCAAGTTCGTTTTTTCTTCCTAAAAATTTCATTTTCAAAAACCACCTTTCAATACAACTGCAATTATTATAACCCAAATTATTATAATCTACATTATAAGCATAAACAATTTTGAGAGTTTTGTAAAGAGGGTACTTTATTTTTAGTTCTAGATTTAATCTACAATTTTTAGATAAGGGATTAAAGTAAGATGCTTATGTTAGTCTTTGCTAGTAGGCTTTGTTATAACTAAGCGATCTAAGTTTTTTGAGTTTTTTTTAAGTTAAATGATATAATAAAGTGACTATATAACATTTTAATGTAAGGACAAATATATGAAAATGTTGCCAATATTGACGCAAACATTTGAAAAGTTACGTATAAAGAATGCAGTGTATGTGGACAAAACGGAGTATATATATAAGCTTACTAAAGATGGTGGATATTATTTTTTATCCCGACCGCGTCGATTTGGTAAGTCAATGCTTTTAAGTACAATGAAACATTTATTTTTAGGCAATTAAAAATTGTTACAAAAAGGTATTGAACAAATACGATATAGGAAGTATTACGAGAGTTACGTAAGTAATGATGTTGTATTATTGGCGATAGCGTTTGGGAAAGAAAAAGAAATAGGATGTAAATTTGTAAGGTGTGGTTCTTTTTAGGGCTTTTCGAGATGCTCTAGTAATTATTATTTTTATATGCTGCAGACATTATATGCAGTTTTTGTTTGGTTTTACATTTCTGGAGAACAAAGTGTATAAAATTTTAGAAAAAGAAAAAATAGGCGATAATGTTTACTCTATGGAAATTTATGCACCAGACATTGCAAAAAATGCCAAAGCAGGTCAATTTATAATATTTAGGATTGACGATAAAGGCGAACGTGTTCCCTTAACAGTTGCGGGTGCAGATGTCAATAAAGGCAGTGTTAGGATAATTTTTCAAGTAGCAGGGAAAAGCACCTTGCAACTTTCTTTATTAAGTAAAGGTGACTTTATAAAAGACTTTGTTGGGCCCTTAGGTCACCCCACAGATATAAAAAAGTACGGTGTAGTTGTAGCAGTAGCTGGTGGGGTAGGTGCTGCTGAAGTTTTGCCTGTAGTAAAAGAGTTAAAAAAAGTGGGAAATAAAATAGTTACGATAATTGGCGCAAGATGTAAAGATTTAATAATACTAAAAGAAGAATTAAAAGAAGTTAGTGACGAGCTATTGTTTGCTACTAATGATGGCACTTGTGGCTTGAAAGGTTTTGTTACAGACATTTTAAAGAATGTTATAGTTAAAGAAAAAGTAGATGTTGTATATGCTATAGGGCCTGTTCCTATGATGAAAGCAGTTTCTGATCTTACAAAAGAAAAAAATATAAAAACAATAGTTTCTTTAAATCCCATAATGCTTGACGGTACTGGAATGTGCGGCGCTTGTCGGGTTAGTGTTGGCAATAAAACAAAATTTGCTTGTGTTGATGGTCCAGAATTTGATGGTCATTCTATAGCATGGGAAGAACTTTCTTTACGTTTAGGGTTATATGAAAATCTTGAAAAAGTATCTCTTGATAATTTTTTTTACAATTTGGAGTGCAAATGTCACACAAAATAGAAATGCCACAAAGAGATC
Organism: Candidatus Endomicrobiellum incisitermitis; assembly: GCA_031275795.1. Lineage (GTDB taxonomy): Bacteria > Elusimicrobiota > Endomicrobiia > Endomicrobiales > Endomicrobiaceae > Endomicrobiellum > Endomicrobiellum incisitermitis. The sequence goes on along the minus strand of JAISOG010000004.1, from coordinate 46,415 downwards.
CACAAATAAGGAAAAAAGATTTTAAACAAGTAAACATAGGATACACTAAAGAGGAAATGCTTTTAGAAGCAAAAAGATGTTTGCAATGTAAGACTCCTATATGCGTAAAAGGATGCCCTGTAGAGATTAATATACCCGGCTTTATAAAGTGTCTTTTAGAAGATAAGCCAAAAGCTGCTATAGAAGTTTTAAACCAAAAAACTAGTCTCCCTGCAGTATGTGGTAGGGTTTGTCCTCAAGAAAACCAATGCGAAAAAAATTGTGTTTTAAGCATGAAAAACAAAAGCATTGCTATAGGAAATTTAGAGCGTTATACTGCTGATGTTACAGCAAATGATAAAGATGAAAATATTTGTATAGAAAAAAATAATGTAAAAATTGCTGTTATAGGTTCTGGTCCTGCAGGGCTTACATGCGGTGGGGATTTATTAAAACAAGGATACGATGTTACAGTTTTTGAATCTCTTCACGATACTGGTGGTGTTTTAAGATATGGCATACCAGAGTTTAGGCTTCCTAAAGAAGTTTTAGATGTAGAAATAAATAAGTTAAAAAATCTTGGCATGAAGTTTGTGTTAAATACGCTTATAGGAAGAACAAAAACAATACAAGATTTGTTTGAAGAAGGATTTAAAGCTATATTTGTAGCTGTAGGAGCTGGCTTACCGACATTTCCAAACCTTCCTGGAGAGAATTTAAACCATATATATTGTGCAAATGAGTTTTTAGTTAGAGTTAATTTAATGCGTTCTTATAATTTTCCTAATTATGATACGCCGGTTTATAGGGGCAAGAATGTTGTTGTAGTGGGTGGTGGAAATACTGCAATGGATTCAGCAAGAACAGCAATAAGGCTTGGAGCTGAGACTGTAAAGCTTATATATAGAAGATCAGAAAACGAAATGCCTGCAAGGTTAGAAGAACGTATACACGCAAAAGAAGAAGGCATAGAGTTTGTTACACTAACAAACCCAATAAAATTTATTGGCGATGAAAAAGGTTTTGTTAAAGGTGTTGAATGTGTAAAAGTTGAACTTAGAGAACCTGACGAATCTGGAAGGAAAAAACCAAAAGCTCTAGAAGGTTCTAATTATATTTTAGAAACAGATATGATTATTTTAGCTTTAGGGCTTAACCCAAACCCAATTTTGACTTCTCTTACAAGAGCATTAAAAACAGACTCTAAAGGATATGTCTTATGTGATGAAACTTATATGACATCTATTCCAGGCGTTTTTGCAGGTGGAGATATTGTTGGCGGTGATACTGTTATTGCTGCAATGGGGATGGGAAAACAAGCAGCAAAAAATATAATACATTATTTAACTAAATAGAGCATCACATGAGCTTTTTTAAAACAATACCTTTAAAAATATTAGTACTTAATTTTATATTTTTGTTGTTTATGTCTCTTTATAGATTTATTTTTTTTGTTTGTTTTAGCAAAGGGATAGATTTAAGTGGTTTTACATTAGATATTTTTAAATCCTTTTACATGGGGTTTAGATTTGACTTGTCAGGAATAGCCGCTTTAAATGTGCCGCCTGTGCTTTTGTTTGTTGTTTTGTTTATTATAGGCCAAAAATCCTACTTCAAAATTTTTAGCTCACTTTTAAAATATTACTATACTTTTTTTATAGGAACTATATTAACATTGTTTTGTATAGATTTTAATTTTTATTCGTATTTTAAAGATCATCTTAATATTTTAGTTTTTGGTTTTGTTGAAGATGACACTTTAGCTTTAATAAAAACTTTTTATGAGAACTATAATTTGTTTTTAATATGTTTTGGAGTTGTTTTCCTTTTTTTGTTAGTTTTCTTTTTTTCTAATAAACTTTTAAGATTTAAAGAATATAATTTTCGTTTGCCGAAAATATTTTTTAGAATTTTTATGTCACTTGTTCTCTTGTTTTCATTATTTTTGATGATAAGAGGTAGTGTTGGGTTGCAACCTATTGGCGTATATTCTGACATATCGTCAAACACGTTCTTAAACAAAACTGCCATTAATTGTTTATTTACATTACAAAGAGCATTTGAACATAAGTTAAAAGCTTCTAGAGAGGGCGGAATTGATTATATTTTAAACACTGGTTATAAAAGCGATATTAGGCAAGCTTTTGCAGATTTTTTAGATAAAAATGTTGATGATATATCAAAAGAAAACCCTCAAGAGTCACTCATATCAAGAACTGCAATAAATAAAACCATAGAGAGCATCAAGCCAAACGTTATACTTATTGTTATGGAAAGTTTTGGGGGCGATTTAATTAAGTACAACTCTGAAAAATTTAATGTTTTGGGCAAGTTAAAAGAGCATTTTGACAAGGATATAGTTTTTTATAATTTTTCATCTGAAGGTAGTGTTACTATAACTGCTATAGAAGCAACACTTTTAAATACACTAGTACGGCCAAACTCTATTTGTTTGTTTCAATCCAAGTATGCGTACAAAAGTTATCCTTTTGCTTCAGTAACGCCATATAAGCAAAACAATTATAAATCTTTTTATATATATGGAGATAATACTAGTTGGCGTAATGTTGGATCTTTTGCATTAAATTTAGGTTTTAACGAGGTTTTAAGTGGGGGGATTATAAAAAAAGATTTCCCTAGAGGACCTTGGGGAGTATATGACGAATATCTTTTTGATTTAGTTTTTGAAACTTTATCTAAAAGCAGTAATGGAAATTTTATATATGTTTTAACAACTACTAACCATCCTCCCTACACAATCCCTAACAAGTATAGTGTTTTACCTTTAGAAATCCCTGACAGTTTAAAAAATAATATACAAGATATGAATGAAGCAAAAAAAAGATTTGCCTCATATCAATACTCTAATGAAATGTTAGGTAGGTTTATTTCTAAAATTAAAAGTTCAAAATATGCATCAAACACAATAATAGCTGTGACAGGTGATCATAACTTTAACAACTACAATATAGAAAATTTTTTTGACAATGTTAGAGTTCCTTTTTATTTGTATGTCCCTAATACTTTAAAACCTAAAGAATATGATAGCACTGTTTTTGGTTGCCATCTAGATATAATGCCAACTTTGTATAATCTGTCATTGTCAGATGTGGAATATATGTCTGAAGGGAAAAACTTGTTCTCTAAAAAATCCAAAGATAATGTGATGGTTTTTGGAGATTATATATTTAATAAAGATTATTCAGTTTATAAAGATATTTTTTCTCAAAAACAAACATTTTACACCTTAAACAATTCTAAGTTGACTATATCGCACGAAACTAACGAACATAAAAAGCTATTAAAAAAATTTTTGTCTATGATTGCAATTTCTGATTATTTAATTAGAAATACAGGAAAATAGTTAATATTTTTTTGTGGACTGTTTATATTGGAGGGAATGTGAAAGCACTAACTATCCAGATTGGCATATTTGGTAGGACAAATGTTGGAAAATCTTCTCTCATGAACTTTATAACAAATCAACAAACGTCTATTGTTTCTAACATGGAAGGAACTACTACAGATGTTGTCCATAAGCAAATGGAACTTAATCCATTAGGACCTATAACTTTATTTGACACAGCAGGCGTTAATGATAAATCTAGTTTAGGGGAAGCTAGAATAGAAAAAACTAAAAGAGCTTTTGATAGTTGTGATGTTGTTCTTCTAATGTGTGAATTTAATAAGTTTGGTATTTATGAAGAAAATGTTGTTAAAGAAGCAAATAAAAGAAACACTAAAGTGATTATTGTTATAAGTAAAACAGATTTACAAGAACCAAGCAAAGAGTTTTTAAACAAATTACAAACATATTCAAAAAATATTTTACAATTTTCAAATGTTAATAGTAACAGAGACATTTTTTTAAATAGTTTAAAAAAAACGCTTTTAGAAATTTTGCCAGATAACTATATAGAAAATTATATATCATTAAAAAATATAGTAAAAAAAAATGATACGGTAATTTTAGTTATGCCTATAGATTTAGGCGCTCCTAAAGGTAAAATAATAATGCCTCAAGTACAAACATTAAGGCATATTTTAGATTTAAACGCTGCTTCTTATACCGTTCAAGATACAGAATACGAAATAGCTTTAAAAGCTCTTAAAAAACTTCCAGTGCTTGTAATAACAGATTCTCAAGCTGTTAAAACTATAGCTATAAAAACTCCAAAAAATGTTAAGCTTACAACTTTTTCAATAATTTATGCTGCAGATAAATCTGACATTGTTGATATGGCAAAAGGTGCTGCTAAAATTAACTCTTTAAAAGATAAGGATAAAGTTTTAATTGCAGAAGGTTGTACGCATCACGCTTCTAAAGATGACATAGGTAGAGTAAAAATTCCTAACTGGATTAGAGAGTACACAAAAAAAGATTTAGTTGTAGAATATGTATCAGGACAGGATTATCCAAAGAATCTTTCAAAATATAGCTTAATAATACATTGTGGTGCGTGCACTTTAAATAGAAAAGGCATGCTTGCACGGTTAGATAAAGCAAACCAGTTAGGTGTGCCTATAACAAATTATGGGATGGCAATATCAGTTTTTTCAGGAGTTATGGAAAAAGTTCTTGAAGTTTTTCCTCAAGCATTATCTGCGTATAAAAGTATGTTATTACACTGATAAACCAAATTAAAATTTAAATTAGTTTAAATATAAAAATTGAAAAATCAATGACAAATCTAGTATAATTAGCCAAAATCAACACAATACGGGGTATTGATATGAAAAAACCGTTAATGGCTGGTAATTGGAAAATGAATAAAACCATTGCAGAGTCTGTCAGTTTTGTGCGTATGCTTAAAACTGCAGTTTCTGATGTAAAAGATATAGAGGTTCTGATATGTCCTACATTTATCTGTGTCAATGCGGTTTACAATGAAGTTAAAGGTTCAAATATAAATGTTGGTGCTCAAGACCTTTTTTGGGAGGAAAAGGGATCCTTTACAGGTGAGGTGTCTGCATTCATGCTAAAAGATGCAGGTTGCTCATATGTTTTAGTTGGACATTCAGAACGTAGACAACATTTTGGAGAAGTTGATAAAACTGTAAATAAAAAAGTAAAAGCAGCCTTACTAAATGACATTGTTCCGATAGTTTGTGTAGGGGAAACTCTAAGAGAAAGGGAAGAGAACACTACTTTTAAAGTTATAGAAAAGCAAGTTAAAGAATCTTTACCAGATCTTAGCCAAGAAGAAGCTTCTAAATTAGTTATTGCTTATGAGCCTGTATGGGCAATAGGTACAGGCAAGACAGCAACTCCGCAACAGGCTCAAGAAGTGCACGCTTTTATAAGAGAGAGATATTCTCAACTTTATAAAGACGCTGCTGATAATGTAAGGATTCTTTATGGTGGTTCTGTAAAGCCTGACAACATTTCTGAACTTATGAAACAGCCTGATATAGATGGCGGTTTAGTTGGTGGTGCAAGTTTAGAAGTTGAATCTTTTGTGAAACTTGTAAAGCATTCTAAGAACTAATTTTATATATTAAACAAACTAATTTTATAGGAAATTCTCCCATGGGAACCGTTAAAAAAATTGCTTTTGCTACTGATCATACAGCTATAGAGATAAGAGAAAACGTAAAGAATTATTTAAAAGATTTAGGGTATGAAGTCATAGATTTTGGTTTTTGTGGAAATGATAGTTGTGATTATCCAGATTATGCTTTAAAAGTTGCAAAAGCAGTAGCAAACAATGAAGTTTATAAAGGTGTTTTAATATGTGGTACAGGTATAGGGATGTCTATTGCTGCAAATAAAGTGAAAGGTGTTATTGCAGCTGTTTGTTGGGATGAAGACACAGCAAGGTTTGCTGCAGGGCACAATTGTGCAAACATTATGTGTCTGGGTTCTAGAACAGCCACTCTTAGTCAAGTGTGTGATAGGATAAAAATATTCCTTACAACTCCGTTTCAAGAAAGGCATTCTAAGAGAATAGAAAAGATTAAACAGATAGAAAAAATGGAAAGCTGTGCTTGTTAAAAAAGGAGTTTGTTCTATATGACAAATTTAAAATTGGTGTCTGCTAATGTAAGAAAAGATATTATTAAAATGCTTGAACTTGCAGGCTCTGGTCATCCTGGCGGTAGTTTATCTTCTGTTGAACTTGTTGTATCTTTGTATTTTAAACATATGAAGTTTAACGCTAAAAACCCAAATGATCCAAATAGAGATTATTTTATTTTATCAAAAGGACATGCTTGTCCAGTATTATATGCAGTTTTAGCACAACTTGAATGTTTTAGTCCAGACGAACTTTGCACTTTAAGGAAAGCTGGAAGTAGACTTCAAGGTCATCCTGCAAAAGATAAAGATTTGCCTGGCATAGAAGTGTCCACTGGTTCTCTTGGGTATGGCCTATCAATTGGTGCAGGCGTTGCTGCAGGTATGAAACAGGTAAAGAAAGATAATAAAGTTTATGTTCTTATGGGCGATGGAGAACAACAAGAAGGTAGTATTTGGGAAGCTGCTATGGCAGCATCTCATTATAACTTAAACAATCTTTGCGCTATTGTTGACGACAACGGACTGCAAATAGACGGTTTTACAAAAGATGTAATGAATGTTGAACCTTTATCCGATAAATATAAAGCTTTTGGTTGGAATGTTATAGAAATAGATGGGCATAATTTAGAACAAATCGATAACGCTTATTTAAAATTTAAAGAAGAAAAACAAAAACCCACAGCAATAATAGCAAAAACGATTAAAGGTAAAGGTGTTTCTTACATGGAAAATCTTGCCCAGTGGCATGGCAAAATTCCATCTAAAGAACTAATTGAACAAGCACTGCTAGAAATTGACGAATCAGTAAAGTAAAGACTTACATTTTAGGAGAAGTATATGGTGGAAACTTTTGGGAAAAAAGCTACAAGGTTTGGTTTTGGTGAAGGTCTTGTTGAGCTTGGAAAAGAAAATTCTAAGATATTTGTTTTAGGCGCGGATACAATTTCGTCTGTTGCTATAAATAATTTTAAAGAAATGTTTCCAGACAGGTTTTTAAACGTTGGTATTGCAGAAACAAACTTGTTGGGCATGGCAGCAGGTCTTGCTGTTGCAGGTTTTATACCTTTCGTTTCTACGTATGCTGTTTTTGCTTCAGGTAGACCTTGGGAACAAATTAGGACAACAATTTGTTACTCTAACTTGAATGTTAAAATAGGAGGTTCTCATTCTGGTCTTATGGTAGGCCCGGATGGAGCTACTCATCAAGCTTTAGAAGAAATTGCGATAATGAGATGTATCCCAAATATGAAAGTTATATCTCCGTGCGATTTAATTGAAACTAGAAAAGCTGTAATAGCAAGCGCTTACAGTGACGGCCCTGTTTATATAAGATATGGCAGAGAGAGTACACCTATCTTTACTCAAGAAAGCACACATTTTGAAATAGGCAAAGCTAACATTTTAAGAGATGGCAAAGACGTTGCTATTTTAGCTTGTGGTACTATGGTTTATGAATCTTTAATGGCTGCAGAAATTTTAGAAAAAAAAAGCATTAAAGCACAAGTTATAAATATACATACAATTAAACCTATAGACGAAAACGCGATTATTGGTGCAGCTAAAGAGTGTGGAGCAATTGTAACTGCCGAGGAACATCAAATTTATGGTGGGTTTGGCTCTGCAGTTAGCGAAGTTTTGGTGAAAAATTTTCCAGTGCCTGTTGAGATGGTTGCAGTAAAAGACAAGTTTGGGCAATCAGGTGATGGTATGGATTTGATTGCAAAATATGGGTTAAAAGATGTAAACATCGCTGAAGCAGCTTTAAAAGTATTAAAGAGAAAATAAAATGCAAAAAAGAGTTGTGCTAATTGTTTTAGATAGTGCAGGTGTTGGCTATTTGCCAGATTCTGCTAAATATAAAGACAAAGGTACAAACACAATAGGTCATATTTTTGACTTTATGGGTGATTCTTTTTCTTTACCTAACATGGCAAAGTTAGGACTTTATAAAATAATAGACACTAAAAATGATTTGCCTAACATTTCTGTTGAAGGTTGTTATGGCAAAATGATGACGAAGTCTCCAGCCAAGGATACTACTGCTGGACATTGGGAAATGTCTGACATAATTTTAAAAAAACCTTTTCCCGTTTATCCAAACGGTTTCCCAAAAAAAATTATAGAAGAATTTGAACAAAAAATAGGCACAAAAATTCTTGGCAATATAGCAATTTCAGGTACTCAAATAATAAAAGATTTAGGTCAAAAGCACCAAAAGACCGGTTTCCCTATAGTTTATACTTCTGCTGACTCTGTTTTTCAAATTGCAGCTCATGAACAGTCTTTTGGTCTTGAAAAACTCTATGAAATTTGCCAAATAGCAAGAGATGTTTTGAAAGGCCAAAACGCTGTTGGTAGAGTTATAGCTAGACCTTTTATAGGTGAAAACGGTAACTATATGCGAACTTCAAATAGAAAAGATTATTCTTTAACTCCACCAGAAACAACTGTTTTAGATGAATTAGAGAGTTCTGGCGCAGATGTTGTAGGTATAGGAAAAATATCTGATATTTTTAATGCCAAAGGAATAACTAAATCCATTCACACTACTGGAAATGTAAATGGTATGGAAGTTACTTTGAAAGAATTACAACAACCTTTTGAAAAAAACAAATTGATTTTCACAAACCTTGTGGATTTTGACATGCTTTGGGGCCACCGTAGAAATGTAGAGGCGTATGCTAATGGTTTAAAAGATTTTGATAACTTTTTGCCAAAATTTATAGACACTTTACTTGAAGATGACATACTTATTATTACGGCAGATCATGGGTGTGACCCTACATATAAAATACACACAGACCATACAAGAGAGTATGTTCCACTTTTGGTATACGGTAAGAAATTGAAAAAGGATGTAAATATAGGCCTAAGAGATACTTTGTCAGATATAGCTCAAACTATAGCTGACATTTTCAAACTTGCTAAAATGAAAAATGGCATAAGTTTTTATGGTATAGTTAGTTAATGTCTTGTTGTAATATAATACTGTCTACTATAAGTAAATACAACTAAAAAATTTTATTTTTTAAGGGATAAGTGTGGAACAAAATGTATTAAAAAAAATCAAAGAAACAACAAGTTATATCCTTTCTCTAAAGGGTTTTAGGCCAACAGTTGCTATTGTAGGAGGTTCTGGTCTTAGCGATATAGAAAAAAATTTTACAGTTCTAAAGAAAATAGAGTATTCAAAAATCCCACATTTTTTAAAAGCAACAGTTCAAGGTCATAAGGGAGAGCTTCTTTTATGTTCTTACCAAAATACTAACATTTTGATATTTAATGGAAGATTCCACTATTATGAAGGTTTTTCTGCAAAAGAAATTGTTTATCCTATAAGAGTCATGAAATTTTTAGGTATACAGACTCTTTTAATAACAGCAGCTGTCGGGGCAATAAATACAAAGTATTCAGTAGGTGATATTGTTTTAATAAAAGATCATTTGAACTTTACTGGATATAATCCTCTAATAAGTAAACATTTAGATGATTTTGGTGAAAGATTTCCTAGTATGGGGAATGTGTACGATTTTAAGCTAAGAAAAAGAGCATTAACCATTGCAGTAAAACATAAAATTAAAGTTCAAGAAGGCGTTTACTGTGGTGTTGCAGGCCCATCTTACGAAACCTCAGCTGAAATAAAAGCTTTCAAAAAACTTGGAGCAGACATTATTGGCATGTCTGTAGTATATGAAGCAATAGTTGCTAGCCAAATGAAAATGGATATTTTAGGCATTGCACATGTTTCAAATATAGCGCAAAACTCAAATGGGAAAGTCTTAAGCCACAAACAAGTACTTAAAAATGGTCAAGAAGCGACTAATAAAATTTCAAAACTAATTAAAGGAGTTGTTAATTTTATAAATTCAAAGAGGATAGATAGGTGAGAGCTTACGATGTAATATATAAAAAAAGACAAAAAGAAGAACTATCAAAAAAAGAAATAGAATTTATCGTTGCTTGCTATAATAACGGTGATATTGCAGATTATCAAATGGCTGCATTTTTGATGGCTATATTTTTTGCTGGTATGAGTGATGACGAAATTTTTTACTTAACAAACGCCATGATAAATTCTGGTCAAAGAATGGACTTGTCTTCTTTAAACATGCCGTCTGTTGATAAGCATTCCACTGGTGGAATAGGTGATGGCACATCTTTAATAATTGCGCCTGTTGTAGCTAGTTTAGGTGTATGCGTTCCTATGATGGCAGGTCGAGGACTTGGATATACAGGAGGAACTCTTGATAAGCTAGAATCTATACCAGGTTTTAGAACAAATATAGATAAAACGGAATTTTTAAATATTTTAGATTTAAATGGTGTTGCTATTATTGGACAAACTTCAGAAATTGCACCTGTAGATAAAAAAATGTATGCGTTAAGAGATGTTACTGCTACTGTAGAGTCTATTCCTTTAATATGTTCAAGCATAATGTCTAAGAAAATTGCTGAAGGAACAGAAAATCTTGTACTGGATGTTAAAATAGGAAGTGGTTCTTTTATGAAAAGTTATGCTAATGCAAAAATTCTTTCAGAAAAAATGGTTAACATAGGTAAAAAATTTGGTGTAAACACTTCTGTAGTTATTAGCGATATGGATACACCTTTAGGCAATTGCGCAGGAAATGCTTTAGAAATTAAACAAGCAATAGAAATATTAAAAGGCACATTAAAAAACGATTTATATGAACTTTCAATATTTTTGTCTGCTCTTATGATTTATAGTGTTAAAAAAGCTAACAGTTTGCAAGAAGCAAAAATTCTTGCCCAAAAGCAAATAAATAATGGAAATGCTTTAGAAAAGTTTAAAAGAATTGTTCATCTCCAAGGTGGAGATGTTAAAGTTATAGAAGAACCTCAACAACTTTTGCCTAAGGCAAAACACAAACTTGAGATAAAGTCTAACCAAGAAGGTTTTGTTACTGCTGTAAATTCGAATAGAATTGGCATTGCAGAGATGCTCTCTGGTGCAGGAAGAACAAAGAAAGAAGACACTATAGATTATTCGGCAGGCATTATTCTATATAAAAAAACTAATGATTATGTGAAAAAAGGTGAAACTCTTGCTGAAGTTTTATATAACAGGTCCGAAAATATAGAAGAAGCTGTTACTATAATAAAAGATGCTTATATAATATCTAAAAATAAAAATGGAAATATAAAATTAATAAAGGAAATCAATTATGAGCAACGAAAGTGAAAAAAAGTGGCATATCCTAAAAGAAAACGTGCCAAAAGTTACAGAAATTGCTTCAGCTTTGCCACAAATTGCAAAAATTGCAGGAGTTTTAGTAAATAGAGGAATAGACACTTTAGAAAAAGTTAAAGAGTTTTTAAGTAGTGATACAGAAAATTTACACAATCCTTTTTTATTTTGTGACATGAAAAAAGCAGTTGAAAAACTAAGAGAAGTGCTTAAATTAAAAGAAAAAATTTTAGTGTATGGAGATAAAGATGTAGATGGTGTTACTGCAGTAAACGTTATTGTAAATACTTTAAGAACTTTGGGTGGAGATGTCTTATGGTACGTTCCTGCTGAAGAAGGGTATGGTATTTCCAAAGATGTGCTTTCAAAGTTTGCATTAGAAAAAGTTAAACTTTTGATTACTGCAGATTGTGGGATTTCTGCTATAGAGGAAACTGAATATGCAAAACAGCTTGGCATGTATGTAATCCTTACAGATCATCATGAACCTCCCTATGAAGGAACACCTAAAGCCGATGCAATCATTAACCCTAAACTTTCTGACTCTAAATATCCTTTTAGAGATATAGCTGGTTGTACAGTAGCATTAAAGCTTATGCACGCTTTGATGTTTTCCTATAATGAAGAATATAACAAAGATATTTTGTTATGTTATTGTAAGGAATCTTTGATAATATGTATACACGTAAAAAATGGTATAAAAATAAGTGAGAAGGCATATGAATCTGTTTTTGACATAAAAAATGATTTTAAAAATGTATTTAAGATATATGTAAACTCAGTAAACCTAAAGAGTAGCATGTTGCAAGATTCCTCTCTATTTTGTACTAATGTTGTTGTTTTTAGTGATAATATAGAAGATGCTTTTTCTGTTGAAAAAGCATATAAAAAAGAGATTTTTAAAAATAAAAACATAAAAACCTTTTTTGAAAACAACCTTGATTTATGTTCTCTTGGCACAATTGCAGATTCTGTCCCATTAATTGAAGAAAATAGAATAATAGTAAAAAATGGTTTGGAGATGATAGAAAACAATCCTCACTCTCATATAGGCCTAGGTCTTTTAGTTGATGATGTTTTAATTTCAAAAGGTATTTCTAATATAACTGCAAAATTAGTGTCCTGGAATATTACACCAGTGTTAAACTCTTCTGGTCGTATGTCAAAAGGCATTCTTTCGGCTAAACTTCTTATGACAAAAGATTTTAAAGAAGCAAAAAAATTGTATGAAGACATCCTTAAATTAAACAAAAATAGAAAATATTTGCAGTCTGAAAATATAGAGCAATTTAAACATCTTTTAAAAGCGCAATGTAACCTTAAAAACGATAAAGTTTTAATAGTAAAAGCGTCTAACTTAGAACATGGAGTCACAGGCATAGTAGCTTCTCAAATGGTAAAAATGTACTCTAAACCAGCATTTTTATTTATTACAGACGGTAAAGAAGCAACTGGTGCAGCTCGTTCTGTTGAGGGATTTGATGTGGTAGCAGCTTTAGAGAGCGTAAAAGACATACTAACAAAATACGGTGGGCATAATCAAGCAGCAGGTTTTACTTTAGATGATTCTAAAATAGGAGACTTTATAAAAAGAATTTCCGATTATGCAAATAAAAATCTAAAAGAGACAAGCTACGATAAGACAATACTAGTCGAAGACGAATTAAAAATATCTGATATTACTGTCGATTTTTATAAACAAGTAAAAAAGATGGAACCTTTTGGTATAGGAAACTCAAAACCAGTCTTTTGTATAAAAAACGTGACTCCTACAGAAATTGCTGTTTTTGGTAGTAGAGATGAGCACTTAAAGTTTAAAGTTTCTCATAAGGGTAGCAAGAATATTCAAGCTGTTTTTTGGAACAAATCTAAATTTGCAGAGGAAGTAAAGTCTGAACCTTTATTAGATATTGCTTTTTATGTTGACGTTGTAGAAAGAAACAAAAATAAATTAGCACAACTACAAATTATAGATATCAAACCCGCATTGAACTAATTTTAGGAGAAATGCAATGTCAAAACAAATTACAAAAATTGCGTTTATTGGTGGAAGTGGGTTGTCCGAAATAGAAGGTATTGAAAATATTATAGAAAAAGTCGTTGACACACCTTTTGGGAAACCTTCCGATAAAATTGTAATTGGTACAATAAGCGGTATATCTTGTGCTTTTTTACCAAGACATGGCAAATATCATACGCTCAATCCATCAGAAATTAATCAAAGAGCTAACATATATGCACTAAAATCTTTAGGGGTGGAACAAATAGTTTCATTTAATTCTTGTGGCTCTTTACAAGAACATATAAAACCAAAAGACTTTGTTATACCTGATCAAGTGTTTGATAAAACGAAAAATAGACCTTCAACTTTTTTTGAAAAAGGTATAGTCGTTCATGTGTCTATGGCAGAACCTTTTTGTAATCAAATAAGGAACTTAATACATGAATCTGTATATGAGCTCGGACTAAACCAGCATTTCGGTGGCACTTATGTGTGTATTGAAGGACCTCAATTTTCAACAAAAATAGAATCCCAAATCAACAGACAGTTAGGTTTTTCTATAGTTGGAATGACTCTTTTTCCAGAAGCTAAACTTGCAAGAGAAGCTGAAATGTGTTACGCAAATATTTCTCTTGTAACAGATTGTGATGCTTGGAAAGATGGGCAAGAAGTAGTAACAAATGATTTAGTTATCGCAACAGTATCAACAACTAGTATTAAGAATATTATAAAGAGTTTAATTTTAAAACTTGCAGAAAGGAAAATACAGTGTTCTTGTGGTAGTGCTCTAGCTAAATCTATTATGACTCCTAGTCAAAAACTTCTCTTAAGTGCTAACTATAAAAACTTATCTTTATTTCTTGATAAATATTACAAGTCATCATTATGCGATTAGAGTAATTAAATTTTTTATTGAACTTATATTTATATGGAATTATATGAATACAAAATACAAACAAATTATAAAAAAAGCTTATGAGGCTTCAAAGTATTCTTACTCTCCTTACTCAAAATTTGCTGTTGGCAGCGCTGTATTAGCAGGTAGTGGTAAAATCTATTTAGGAACAAACATAGAAAATGTATCTTATGGACTTACAAACTGTGCAGAGCGGTCTGCTTTATTTAATGCTTTTTCAAATGGGGAAAAACAAGTAAAAGCAATAGTTATATGGACATCTCTGTTTAAAGTGTTTCCTTGTGGAGCGTGTTGTCAAGTTATCTTAGAGCTTGCAGAAAATGCAGATATCATTATAAAAACAGGTAAAGATAGTTTTAAAATATTTAAGATAAAAGACTTGTTACCTCACTCATTTAATAGACAAAATTTGTGATGAAAAGACATACATTTTTTATATTATTTTCGTGTACAATCGTTTTTCTTATTATATTTTTATTTGTGTACGCTATTTTATTAGAAAAAAAATGGTATGTTGAAGCTTTTGTTGATATTTTTGGAGGACTTTCTCTTTTACTTTTTGGTATGTCTTTTGTAAATGATTCTTTACAAAAATTTGCAGGACAAAAGTTAAGAAATGTACTCACTTCTTTAACATCTTCAAAATTTAAAAGTCTTTTTTCTGGATTTATTTTCACTATTGCAAACCAATCAAGTTCTGCAACAATGCTTTTAATTATAAGTCTTATAAGCACAGGTATAATTTCTTTTTACCAATCAATGTCTATTTCTCTAGGAGCCTCTTTAGGCTCTACGATAACAGCACAGCTCATAGCTTTTAAGTTTACAGATTTGGCGATGTTTATCATCGTTTTGGGTTATATTTTATCTTTTACATTTAAAGAAAAAAGAATTTCTAAAATAGGGGACGCTGTTTTTGGGTTTGGGTTATTATTTTTAGGTATGAAGTTTATTTCTAATTCCATATCTTCAATTAGTGTAAATTCTGACATATTCAATCTTATCTCAAACATAAATTCACCTATTATTGGTATTTTTGCAGGTATAATAATAACATTAATTTTGCAGTCAAGTGGGGCTGTTGTTGGAATAGTGATAACTTTAGCAGGTGGGGATGTAATATCTTTATTGCAAGCTGTAGAGCTAGCTTTAGGCTCTCAAATAGGCACTTGCATAACTGTGGTGTTAGGAAGTTTAAAAATGCCAAGAAGTTCTAAAAGACTTGTTATATGGCAAATTATACAGCAAATTTTTATTGTAATAGTAATATTACCTTTTTTGCAACTAATTACAATAAATGGTGAAGGTCTATGGGTTTATTTTGTAAAAAAAATTACTAAAATGTTTGTTTTTTCGCAAGATGTTTCAAGGCAGATAGCTATGTCTCATACATTATCAGCTTTACTTAACTGTATAATTATTTTGCCAACTATAAAGATTTTTCAAAGATTTGTGTATTTTATATATCCTTTTAAAGAAGAAGAGATATCTTTTGGCACAGTTTATATAGACACAAAAAATGTTGAAAAGGACACAGACAAAGCTTTAAAACTTATAAAGAAAGAAATATTAAGGTTAGGAGAGTTTGTTTTAAACATGCTAGAAAGTTCTTTCTTAGCCTTTAAATCTAAAGATATTTCCATATCAGAAAAAATATATCAAAAAGCTCTAAAAATAGAGCTCCTAAACAAAGAAATTGTACCCTATATCGCTAAATTAGGGCAAAAAAAATTAAATAAAACTCAATCTCAGGAAGAAATACGTCTTCTTTATATTCTCTCAAATTTGTCTGAAATATCAGAGATTATAGATAGAAATTTAATGCACATAGCAAAGAAAAAAGTTTATTCCTATGTTAGGTTTTCTGACGAAGGTTTAAAAGATATACAAAACATTTACAATTTGGTATATTCTAACTTAACTAAAGTTTTAAGTTCATTTTTTTTGGAGGATAAAGCTCTTGCAAAAAATGTTGCTTCTTCTGCAATAGATGTAACAAACCTTGAAACATCTTTAAAACAAAAGCATATAGCTCGTCTTCACGCAAATCTAAGAGAATCTATAGAAACATCTGGACTACACATAGACATTATAGAACAGTACACTAAAATAAATTCTTCTATAGCAGATATTGGGAACATAATTTCTGAATAATTTTAAACTACAAGTACTACAATAAGCAGTATATGTTTAGTCTGGTTTAGAATCTTAACTACGTTACAAGAGCACTCGCAACAAACATTTAATCAAATTAGCAAACTTGCAAAATAAAAAGACAAAAAAGACTTAAATGAATTTTGCTCATATGCCGCTCCGATAAGGTTCTAAACTAGATCAACTTTAGTTTGATGCAAACTTATTGGTTAAGTCAGACATCACTTTTAATCTTGGGCATTTAATAATTTGGTATAATATAAAAATAAAAGAAGAGGTTAATTTTTGAGATATTTAATTGAGACTATTGGATGTCAAATGAATGTGTGCGAGTCAGAAACACTTTCTAGCATGCTTTCAACTTACGGAATGGTACAGGTAAATAATACGTTAGATGCTGATATAATTATATTGAACACATGTTCAGTACGAGCACAAGCAGAACAAAAGGCATTTTCTTACCTTGGAAGAGCAGAAGAGATTAAAAAACAAAAACCAAACATTAAAATTGTTGTAATTGGTTGTATGGCAGAAAGGTTAGGAACAAAAGTTAAAAAGCGTTTTAAAACTGTAGATTTAGTGCTTGGAACAAAAGACATAGATAATTTTGCTTTAAAAATTTTGAATTTATGTAGTTTTGAAAAAACAAGTAGCGACATTTTAATTAACAAATCATCAAAAATTGTAAGATATATTACAATTATGAGAGGTTGCAATAATTTTTGTGCTTATTGTATAGTCCCTTTTTTAAGAGGAAAAGAAATTAGTTTAGACAACAAAGTTATACTTGACAAATGTGAAATAATGGTAAAAAATGGAACAAAAGAAATAATGCTTTTAGGCCAAAATGTGAATTCTTATAAATATAATTCTACAAATTTTGTATCTTTAGTTAAAAATATTTGTAAAATTGATGGATTAGAAAGATTAAGATTTATGACAAATCATCCCAAAGATTTAAGCCATGACTTAATAGACCTTATTGTTAGTGAAAAGAAAATTTGTCATCATATGCATTTACCGATGCAATCTGGCTCAAATAAAGTTTTAAAAGAGATGAATAGAAAGTATACTTATGAGCACTATTTAGAACTCGTAAATAATTTAAAAAACAAAATTTCTGATATAAGCATAACAACAGATGTTATAGTCGGTTTCCCTGGTGAAACAGAAAAAGATTTCAACGATACTTTTAAAGCTGTACAAAATATTCGTTTTGATGGTCTGTATGTATTTAGATATTCGCCAAGACCTAATACCAAAGCTTCAAGCATGTTTGATGATGTGCCTTTAAAGGAAAAAAAGAGGCGGCACTCTATTATTTTAAATGAGTCAAATAAAATTTCTACCGAGATTGTCTCTTCTATGGTTGGTAAAACTTTTGAAGTTTTAGCTGAAAGTTTTAATTTTAATGTTTTAGAAGCAAGAACTAGCAGTGGGCGTAAAGTTTTTATAAAAAATACAGACAAGAATTACATTGGAAAAATTTTTAATGTGCACATAAACGAGTCAAAGGTAAACTCGCTTTTTGGCAATATTGTATGAAAAAAATTATTTATATAATACTTGTAGTAGTTATAATTACAATTTTTAGTATTTTGCAGGTATTAGGTTTATTTGAAAAAAACCCATACGATTATTATATATATGAATATTCTAATAGTTTTAATGTTGACCCTATTTTAATAAAAGCTATTATGAAAAAAGAATCTAACTTAAATGTAAACGCTATTTCCAGTAAAGGTGCAGTTGGTTTAATGCAGTTAATGCCAAAAACTGCACGAGAAATATCAAAAGAATTAAAAGTCCCAAATCTTTCTATTAGCTCTTTAAAAGAACCAAAAACAAACATTATGTTTGGTGTTTACTATGTGTCTAAACTTTTAAATCATTATAATAATAACTTAATCTTAGCTTTATCTGCATATAATGCAGGGATAGGTAATGTAGATAAGTGGTATAAACAAAAAACAGATTTAAAAATTAAAGATATACCATTTAACGAAACTAAAAATTATGTGAAATCAATAATATTTACTTATAAAGTATATAAGTATTTAAAATTTATTTTTTTAACGGAGAAGACAAATAAATAATCTTTCTAACAAACTAACACCCTTAATGCAACAATATTGGGATATTAAGTCAAAGTATTCTGAAATGATTCTATTTTTTAGATTAGGTGATTTTTATGAAATGTTTGGCCCGGATGCATCAAAAGCTGCTCCTATTTTAGACGTTGTCTTAACTCAACGTTCAGGTATTTCCATGTGTGGAATACCATATCATTCGGCAAATTCTTATATTAGAAAGCTTATATCAAATGGTTTAAAAGTAGCCATTTGTGATCAACTTGAAGATGCCAAGATTTCAAAAGGTGCTATAGTAAAACGAGGAGTAACTAAAGTTATAACGCCAGGTACTGTTTTAGAAGATGTACTTTTAGAATCAAAAGAAAATAATTTTTTAATGGCACTATATTTTGAAAATGTAAATGATTCTTTTTTTGTTGCTTTTGCAGACATATCTACAGGACAATTTTTTACATTAGAAACAACATTAAAAGCGATCACTACAGAAATATCAAAATACAATGTCAGTGAACTTCTTATATACTCAAATAATATTCAAAATAAGTATGTGCAAGATCTTATTTCCAATATAAAAATACCTATTTCAAATATAGATAATAATTTTTTTGACTATGAAAATGCTAAAAACACCATAGAGAAACTTTTTGCTTTCAATGCTGTAAAAAAGTTTGGCTTAAGTAAGAAGGGGACAGTTTGTGTATGCGGTGCTTTAATTTCTTATATACAAGAAATGCAACCGCAAAGTATTGGTATTTTTTCCAATATAAGGTATATTAGAAATTCAGATTTCATGTACTTAGATACTGTTGCAATAAAAAACCTTGAAATTTTATCTTCTATGTGTAGTGGGAAGCTTGAAAATTCTCTTCTTTGGGTAATAGACTCTACAAAAACTGCTATGGGGGCAAGAACTTTACGTAACTGGATTATACAACCTCTTTTGGATATTGAAAAAATAAAAAATCGCCAAAATGTTGTAAAGTTTTTTATAGATAATTCTAATGTGCGCAAAGATGTTATAGAGAAGCTTAAAAGAATTTCAGATATTGAAAGAATAGCGGCAAGAATTTCTTCTCTAACTGTAAGTCCGAAAGATTTAATAGCATTAAAACATTCTTTGAAATTAGTAAATGAAATATCTATCATTATTAATTCTGTGTCAGGGTTACCTATTAATATTCCAAAAAACGAGCAAGTTATTAGCAGGATTTCTAATTTTATCGTAGATGATCCTCCAATATCTTTAAAAGATGGAGGGGTAATCAAAAATGGAGTATCAGACAACTTAGACGAATTAAGAAAATTATCTACAGACGTTAAAACGTATATATCTAATATAGAAAGCAAAGAAAAACAAGCAACAGGTATTAATAATCTTAAGATAGGGTACACTTCTGTATTTGGGTACTATATAGAAATTACTAAATCCAATATTGATCTAGCTCCAAAACACTATATCAGAAAACAAACACTTACAAACGCAGAGCGTTATATAACTGAAGAATTGAAAGCTTTGGAAGAAAAAATTTTATCTTCCCAAGAAAAAATTTTAATATTAGAAAATGAACTTTTTGATAGTTTGAAACTAGAAATTATTTCATATTTGCAAGATATTTTAAAAACCTCACAAATTGTTGCTGAAATAGATATTTTTTGTGGTTTTGCTAAAGATGCTTTAGAACATGATTATATTTGCCCTATAATAACAAACACACAAGAACTTTATATTAAAGATGGAAGACATCCAGTGGTTGAGCGAATTTTAAAAAATGGAGAGTTTGTATCTAATGACGTTAGTTTTGACGAAAATTTAAAAATTATTATCATTACAGGTCCTAACATGGCCGGTAAATCAACATACTTAAGACAAACTGCACTTATTGTTATAATGGCACAAATTGGTTGTTTTGTCCCTGCACGTGAAGCTAAAATCGGCGTTATAGATAGAATTTTTACAAGAATAGGGGCAGGCGATAATCTTGCAGGTGGCCAATCTACATTTATGACAGAAATGTCTGAAACTGCAACGATACTAAACCAATATACTCAAAAAAGTTTAATTATTTTAGATGAGGTTGGCAGAGGAACTTCAACATACGATGGAATGTCTATAGCTTGGTCTATAATAGAGTTTTTTGCAGATGTTAAAAAGAAAGCTAATAACGGTGTAAAAGTGCTTTTTGCAACACATTATTTTGAACTTACAGATTTATCAAACACTTTTAGCGGTATAGTAAACTATAATGTTAGCGTCAAAGAATATAATGGAGATGTTGTATTTTTACATAAAATAATTAAAGGTAGTGCAGATAAATCTTATGGTATACACGTTGCAAAAATTGCTGGTATTCCAAATAAGGTTATAGATAGAGCGTACAAAATTTTAAATAAGTTAGAAGCAAATCACCAAACAATTTCTAAAAGTAACGCAGATAGTCAAATTGATTTTCTTATTAGTGGCGACAAAAATAGTTTAGTTCAAGAAGATTCAAAAATTCTACAAGATTTACGTAATGTAGATCTTGATGCTTTAAGTCCAACAAAAGCCTTAAAGATACTATCTGATTGGAAAGAAAAATATAATTAAGAGGTTTTTTTGTGTCTATAAACATTTTGCCTCAAGAAACAATTAACAAAATAGCTGCAGGTGAAGTTGTAGAGCGTCCTTTAAGTGTAGTTAAAGAGTTAGTAGATAATTCTTTAGATGCACTTTCTTCGTCTATAATAGTGGAAATAGAGCAAGCAGGTAAAAAGCTTATAAGAGTGCAAGATGACGGCTCTGGTATGGACAAAAAGGATTTGGAGCTTTCCATAATGCGACACGCTACAAGCAAAATAGCCAGTTTTAACGATCTATCTCACATACATTCTTTTGGTTTTAGAGGAGAAGCCCTAGCATCTATAGCAGCTGTTTCAAACCTTGAAATCAAAACTAGAAAAAGAGGCGATGTTTCTGGGTGGAAACTTTCAGTAAAAGGTGGCAAAGATATAGAAGTTTTACCATCTTCTTTGGCTGAAGGTACTATAACCGAAGTTAAAGATTTATTTTTTAATGTGCCTGTAAGATATAAATTTTTAAAAAGTGATGTCACAGAACGAACAAAAATCATAAGCACTTTAGAAGAAATTGCTCTAGGTAATAAAGGTGTTTCTTTTAAAATGGTTTCTGAAAACAAAATAATTTTTTCTACTCTAAAAACAGATAAAACAATAAATAGAATTTCAGACGTTTTAGGTAAAGATTTTGCACAAAAACTGCAAAATGTCAGCGCCACATTTGAAACAGTTTCTTTAAACATATATTTTACAGGTAGAGACAATGCTTTACAAAACAGAAAATATCAATATCTTTTTGTAAATTCTAGAGCTCTAAATTTCCCTAAATGGCTTATACATTGTATAAACCAATCTTACAAAGAGTCTATCGCACATGACAAATATCCTGGAATTTTACTTTATATTAATATAAACCCTAGCGAGATTGACGTTAATATTTCTCCAACAAAAAAAGAGATAAAGTTTGCTAATGAAAGTGCAATGTATGACATAGTGTATAGAACTTTAAAAAATGCTTTAGTTTCACAACCTTACTCTGATATTCCTGAGGTTACCACTACCAATAAAAGTCAAAAAAATATCAGCTTAGAAACAAATAATATAAGCATAAGCACAGCTCCAAAAAACTCTTTTTATGAAAATAACAATATATCAAAACCTGATTACATTCAAGAATCTAAAATACAGTATGGGAAAACTTCTTTTCCCCAAAAAAATTATACCATTGACAACTATGTAAATGTGTTTGGCAAACAAGAATCTTTTTTAATTAACAATAAATTTGACAATAATATAAAAGTTTTAGGGCAAGCTTTCAACACATATGTAATTGTTGAAAATGAAGGCAATTTATATATTTTTGACCAACATGCAGCAGCAGAAAGAGTAAAGTATGAATTATATCTTTCTCAAATAAAAGATAGTTCTATAAAAAAACAAGCACTACTTATGCCCGAAAATATAAGTTGTTCTAAAAGTGAGTCAGAGATTATAAAAGCAAATATAGACCTGTTTAAAAATATAGGAATAGATATAGAAGAGTTTGGCGATAATTTTTTTAGGATAACAGCCTATCCTGCACTCTTAGGTGACATAGAAGTTGAACCTATTGTGAAAAATATAGTTGCAGATATGGAAGACTTTAAAAACATAGAAATATCACAAAAAAGAGATAAAATTATACGTTTTGCATGTAGAGCAAGTATCAAAGCAGGAGACAACATTTCTTTAACAGAAATAAAAAAGATAATTGATGATCTTTTTCAATGTGAATATCCTTTCACTTGCCCTCATGGCAGACCTACGGCATATAAAATTTCGCTCAATGATTTAGAAAAGTTTTTTAAGAGAAAATAATGGCTATTACAGACATATCTCTGTGCCAATTGCCAGACATAGTCGTTATTTCTGGTCCTACAGCAAGCGGGAAAACAAAAATGGCTGTGGAGTTTTGTAAAAAGTACAATGGTGAAATTATTTCCTGCGATTCAAGACAAGTTTACAAGTATTTGGATATAGGTACAAATAAAGAGGGAATTTTTTTAGAAAATGGTATAAGAGAAGTAGATGGCATTGTGCAACATTTAACTGATATTGTCACTCCAGATAAAAGTTACAGTGCAGACGAATTTAAAACTCAAGCAGATTCAAAAATAAAAGAAATACAAAATAAAGCTAAAATCCCAGTTATAGTAGGTGGAACTGGTTTATATATTAAAGCTTTGCTATATGGGCTAGACGACATGCCTAAAACAAACAAAACTTTAAGAGCGCAATTAAAAAAACTTTCTCAAGACAAATTATATGATGAACTTATGAAGTTAGATATAGAATCTGCCAAAAAAAACAAGTCAAACCCGCAAAGACTTATTAGAGCTTTAGAGATAAATATTATTTCAGGTAAAACTGTAAAAGAGCACATTAAGTCAAAAAACAAGCGTTACAATTTTAAACACTTTAGCATTGTTGTGCCAACAGAAAAACTTTATAGTAGAATTAATAATCGTTGTAAGCACATGATAGAAAATGGAATGATAGACGAAACTAAAAAAGTTTTAAGTTTAGGATTTAGTAAAAAATGTCCAGCTTTAAGTAGCATAGGTTATAGACATATTGTAGAATATTTAGATAATCAAATTTCTAAAGAAGAAATGATTTTAGAATTTTCTAAAGATACAAGACATTATGCTAAACGTCAAAATACTTGGTTTAGAACACAAAATGTTCAAAACGATATAGGATTTGTCAATGGAAGATAAAACACTTGCAAAACATGCAAGTAAAACTGCTTTTGGTACAGTTTGTTCAAGAATTTTAGGATATATAAGAGATATGCTGGTTGCAAACTTGTTTGGTGTTGGTATGTTTGCAGATGCTTTCTATGCAGCTTTTAGAATACCTAACCTTTTTAGACGTATGTTTGGAGAAGGTTCATTTTCTGCAGCTTTCATTCCTGTTTTTAGCCAATATTTGCATACTAAAGACAAAGAAGAAACCCAAAAATTTCTAAATGCAATATTTACAGTTTTACTTCTTATTCTTGTAATAATATCTATTCTTGGTATGTTGTTTTCTCCAGCACTTACAAAGATAGTAGCATGGGGATTTTCTGACAACCCAGAAAAAATGCAAATAGCTATAGAACTTACACGTTTAATGTTTCCTTTTATAGTATTTATATGTTTAGCTGCTTTTTTTTTGGCAATACTTAACACATTACACTCATTTTTTATACCTGCACTTGCTCCTGCTTCTTTAAGCGTGTCAGAAATTTTTTATATATTGTCTATTGCGCCACTAATTTCTCCTGAAAACCAAATCAAAGGTCTTGCGTTAAGTGTAATACTTGGAGGTGCTTTACATTTTTTTGTTCAATACCCTAAACTTAAAAGCCTCGGTTGGCATCTAAATTTTAAAATTAATTTAAAACATCCTGGAATAAAACAAGTAGCCTTACTTATGATTCCTTCATTACTTGGACTTTCTGTAGACCAAATAAATGCTTTTGTAGATAACATTTGCGCTTCTTTTTTAGGTAATGGTCCTGTATCTGCATTATATTATTCTAACAGATTAATGCAAATGCCCTTAGCTGTTTTTGGACTTGCTTTTGCCACAGCGTCACTACCTGCAATGTCAAAGGCTTATGCAAAAAAAGATATTGTAACACTTAAAAATTCACTTAATTATTCAATAAGATTTACAATTTTTACTTTAATGCCAGCAGCTATTGGACTTATGGTTATAGGATTACCAATAGTAAAACTTTTATTTGAACATGGCAAGTTTAGCGCTCTAGGTTCTATTATGACAAACAAAGCTTTGTTTTTTTATTCTTTAGGGCTTCCTGCTTACGCTATATCTAAAATTTTTGCTAACGCGTTTTATTCTTTTCAAGATACAAAAACACCTGTAAAAGTTGCCATATTTTCAATGATTATACATGTGGTTTCTTGCATTGTTTTAATGAACCCTATGGGTGTTAGTGGACTTGCTTTTTCTACAGCAATTTCATCTTATTTTAACTTTATTGTATTGACCATTTTTTTAAGAAAACGTATAGGTAATATAGGAACTAAGCTTATAATAATTTCTTTTTTTAAATCTTTTATAGCATCTATTTGTACAGGGATTGTGGCTTGGCATGCATGTAAAGTTTCAACCAGTTTGTTTGTGTCTGTTCCAATTGCTATATTGACAGGAGTTATTGTATTTATAATAGTTTCGTATATTTTAAAATCTGAAGAACTTAAATCTTTTAAGTATATCTTTCTAAAAAAATAAAACGTTATGAAGGATTTTAAGCACAAAGAATTAAAAGAAATACCTAAAGTTCCTGGCGTTTATATAATGAGAGACGCTTTAGGAAACATCATATATATAGGTAAAGCAAAAAGTTTAAAAGACAGGTTATCTTCCTATTTTAACGCAAATGTAGACTCCAAAGCTACTACAATTATAGCTGCTATGCGTAAGATAGATTATATTTTATGTACTTCTGAAAGGGAAGCTTTGCTCGTTGAAAGAGAACTTATAAATAAAGTAAAACCTTATTTTAACTCTATGTGGAAGGATGATAAATCTTATCCATATATAAAATTTTCAATTAAAGAAGATTTTCCTCGTTTAACATTTACAAGAAAAAAACTCAAAGACGGTGCTTTATATTTTGGTCCATATCCTCAACTTTTGTACATAAAAAAGTTTATAAGGTGGCTTATAAAACTTTTCAAAATTCGTCCATGTAAGTTAGAATTTAGTGAACAAGCTCGCCCTGAAGAAAAGAAAGTTAAATCTTGTATCTATTATCATACTCAAATGTGTTATGGTCCATGTTTAGGAGTAATTACCTCTAAGGATTATAAAGATAAAATTAAAGATATAGAACTGTTTTTAAATGGAAAATTTAAAAAACTTAAAAGGGACTTACAGATGCAAATGTCTAATTTAAGCAATTCTATGCTTTATGAAGATGCTAAGGAAATAAGAGACAGACTTTATGCTATTAAAAGTATGGCTCAAAGAGTTATGATTAGCCAAATTAATAAAGATGAAATAAATCAATCTATAAAAAGGGCAGACAGTATAAACGAACTTAAAAAACTTTTACATTTACCCAAACTACCTGCGATAATAGAAGGTTTTGATAATTCAAATATTCAAGGAACAAACGCAGTTGCATCTATGGTAAGATTTCATAACGGTTTAGCTGATAAGAAAAATTATAGAAGATTTAAAATTAAAACTGTTATAGGTGCAGACGATTTTGCTAGCATGAGAGAAGTAGTTTTTAGAAGATATTCTTATTTGGTTAGAAAAAATGAAATATTCCCAGATTTAATTTTAATTGATGGAGGTAAAGGACAACTAAAAGCTGCTATAAGCGCATTAGAAGAATTACAAATAAAAGTACCTATTATATCTTTAGCCAAAAAAAATGAAGAAATTTTTTTACCAAACAAAGATAAAGCTATATTATTAAGCAGACATTCTCAAGGATTAAAACTTTTACAATCTGTAAGAGATGAAGCTCATAGATTTGCAATAAATTATCACCGTAAATTAAGAGAAAGGAGTTTTAATTTATCATGAAAAAGATACCACAAGGTATTATTAAACAAATGGACCAATATCCTAGTTTTTATGTAAAAGTCTGGAAAGCTTGTTTTAATATCCCGCCAGGAAAAACTTTAACTTATAAACAAATTGCAAAAATTGTAGGGTTTCCCAAATCTGCTAGAGCAGTAGCCTTAGCTTTAAGCAAAAATCCCTTTGCGCCAACAATTCCATGCCATAGAGTTATAAGAAGTGATGGTACTATGGGTGGATATTCTGCAAAAGGTGGAATAAATAAAAAAATCAAAATGCTTAAATATGAAAAGGAAACTGGTAAAAATGCTTCGCTGGATATGTGATGATAAAAAAGATGCTATAACAAATATGTCTTTAGATGAAGCTATATTCAATAATTACAATAATAACCCAGTTCTAAGAACATATCTATGGGACGGACGTTATACTACTATTGGGTATTTTCAAAAAGCTAAAGAAATAAAGCAAACTAATTTTGTTAGACGTTTTACCGGAGGCCTTACAGTAAATCACAAAAATGATATATCTTACTGTTTTATAGTTTCTTCTATTTGTTGGGATGTATATAATGAAGTTAAAACATATAAAAATATACACTTAGCAATAAAAAATGCTCTTAAACCACTAAATATTGACCCTCAAATATCAACTTGTAAAGGGGAAAATATAAATAATATGTGCGTTAACAGTTTTTGTGAAAATGATTTATTTTTAAACAATAAAAAAATTGTAGGATCTTGCTTAAGACGACGTCTAAACAAAGTTATAATACAGGGATCAGTTCATTTAAAATTAAACGATGTAGATAGAAGTACTTTTACAAAACATTTTGCCAAAAATTTAGCTGAGTACTTAAATACTAAAGCACAAAAAGATTATTTCTATAACAAAGAAATAGAGATTGCAAATATACTTGCAAAAGAAAAATATTCTACAAAAAATTGGAATAATAAATTTTAAATGTTTAGGAGTTAATAATGAGCGAAATTAATACTGATTTTTTAAAACAGTGTATATTGACACTTGAAAAATCTTATGAGTACTTAAAAAAGAGTAAAGAAAACTCTATAGAATTTGAAATGTACCGTAACTCTCTTGTTAAATCTTTTGAAATGGCTTTAGAACAAAGCGGTAAACTTTTAAGAAAAAAAATTACTCCTTACTTTGCAACAAAAAAAGCAGTAAATACTTTAAATTTTAAAGATTTATTTCGCCAAGCTGCACTGTACAACTTATTAACAGAAAACGATGCTACCAGATGGTTTAAATATAGAGACAATAGAAACAATACTGCTCATGATTATGGACAAAAATTTGCACAAGAAACGTTAAATTTGATTGAAGATTTTTTAGAAGATGTAAAAAAATTAAAGGGAATGATCGAAAATGGTTGATATTTTTATCAAAAGAAAATATTTAGATGAACTTGTTTCAATAATAAAAAAAATGTATCCGAATTCTATTGTTTGGGCATATGGTAGCAGAGTAGGATACGATATAAAAAATGTATACGAATCTAGTGATCTAGATTTAACGATTAAAGAATTTGGGCAAAAAGAACATAACATAGAACAATTTAAAGAAACTTTGAGAAATAGTAATATACCATTTATGATTGATGTGTCAGTTTTTGATAATTTGCCAATTAGTTTTCAAAAAGAAATTAGAAAACAATATATAGTTATTTATAATGGTAACCAATAAGTGCTATTAAAGCTTACTGACTTGTCAATTCTATAAAACCTTAATGATCAAAGCCAGACGTAAGTAAAGAAAGTAAAATAACTCTAATTATTGCTAAGTTTTTGTATAATTTGATAAAATAAAAAAATGACAATTTCAAATTTAGAAGAGATTAAATGTCCTAAAGGGCATACTTTCCAAGCACAATTAGTTTCAGCAATAAGTGTTTCTGATAACTATGAACTCAAAGAAGCTTTAATTGCTGGAGAAATAAACCTTGTCACATGCCCAGAGTGTGGGCAAATGTTTTATGCTGAATGTTTTATTCTCTATCACGACAGTCAAAATGAGCTTATATCTTTTGTATATCCTCTAAGTTTTCAAGATCAAGCAACACAATGCATGTCTAAAATGAAAAAAGAATTTAAACTAGCTTTGGAAAATTTTAATGATAAAGATAAAATTACTTATGAACCAATATTATTGTTTGGTATAGAAGATTTGGTTTCGTTACTTAGAAGAGAGCAGGATATAGGAGATGAGGAAGCTGTTTTAACACATTTAGCTACCAATCTTAAGCTAAATATTGTAAAAATAGCTCCAAGTATTGCTAGAAAGTTAGCTATACCAAAACTTATGCCTTTTTGTAAAAACAGTCACGATTTCAGTGAAAAATCTTTAATTTTAGGTTTAGAAGGGCTAATAAAACATAATCCAAATCTTGAACATTATGTTAATTTTTTTAAAAAAATATCAAAGCATAAAAACATGTTTACAGAAATAGCCAAGGTTATCAAGTAAACATGAGGTTTTTTCCACTTTTTCTTATTATTACAATCTTTTTTGATTGTGCATTTGCTAGTTTGAAAATTACTGAAATTTCGACCAAAGACAGCAAATTTAATATAACTTTAAACAATAGTATCCAAATTTTAAATATAGAGCTACAAGATAATGAATTAAATTTCCCAATATACAAATCAAAAAACAAACAATACAAACAGATTTTAGTATTAAAAAGAGATTTTAAAGCATATCTAAAAGAGTCTTTACTAGAAAACAAAGTTTTTAGCAATACTGAAAGTATATCCTTTAATATCAACAAGTTATATAAATTAAAAAATAATACTACTGTTAGAGCTTTTGCTTCTGTAGTTTTCGATAATGAAATTGAGGTAGAGTGTCGTATAATGCAAGGCAAAAGTGGCTTATGGATAGCTTGGCCCAGCACTAAAATTAACAACAAGTGGGTTAAAAATTTTAAATTTATAAATAAAAGTTTACAAAAAGAAGTTGAAACAAAACTTATTGTTGACTATACTAAAAGCCATGGAAAATGATTCTTTAAAAAATTCTAAGATTAAATATATATTGAAAGTGTGCTTACCTATTCTTTTGGGAGTATTCTTTATTGTTTGGGCGTTAATTTTACCTAATAATATCCTTTTAAATTTTCCTATAATAACACTACCAATAATAGCTTTATGTTATTTTTTTAAAAGTAATTATGCTAGCGCCATAACTTGCTTAGCTGTGATTGTGGCATTTATAGATACCACGATCCTTGTTATTAACTCAGGAGAATCTCCCATACTTATTCGTTTTCAATCTAGGTTAGTTTCTCTTGAATGTATAGCACTTATATTGTTATATATAATTTTTGAAATGTATCAAAATAGGTATAAAAAAATTGAAAATAAGTTGCTAGCTGAAAACAATAATGTTTTACTTGATATAATGTTAAAAAAAACCGAAATTTTAAAAAACAATTTAGAAATAGAAAAACTGTCCAAAAGAATTGAAAATTTTGTTAATCTTGGTAATATTATACAATCTTTCCAGGTATTTTCTAATGAAAATGACTTATTTTTAAAGATTAAAGATACAGCTACTAATTTTATGGGCAAAGGAAGTTGGAAACTACAAAAATATAAAGAAGATGACGCTTTTGCAAATTATATAATAAAGGAAAATACCGCTTTAATAGTAAATGATTTAGCTAAGGACAAACGCTTTAATATAAAAAACAGTAAAAAAAAGTCTATACTAGCTGTTAGGGTAGAAGTTAATGGTATGTTTTGGGGAACTATAGAAGGGTTTTCATATATAAACAATTTTTTTTATAATGAAGATGTAGAAAAGTTATCTCTATTTTCGCTAAGCATAAGCAAAATAATTGACAATTATTACTTATACGAAAAACTTAAAACTCTTGCTATTACTGATGACATTACAGGATGTTATAGACACGGTTTTTTTAAAGAGCGGCTTAACGAAGAATTAAACAGAGCAAAAATAAGCAAAGTACCTTTAACGCTTGGTATTTTAGATATAGATTTTTTTAAAAGTATTAACGACAGCTATGGACATATAGCAGCAGACTCAGTTTTACGACAACTTGTATCAATTTTACGTTCAATATTTAGAGAAACAGATATTATTGCTAGATATGGTGGTGATGAATTTTCCTTTATAATGATACATACTAATACTGATGACGCTTTGAAAATACTAGAAAAAGTAAGGTTGTCTATAGAAAAAACAAAATTCTACTTACCGTTAGAAAAATTTTCCCCTGTTAGTATAAACATAACTGCAAGTTTTGGTTTTGTATCATTAACTAAACAAAACCTTAAGTTAAACATTGAAGAGTTTATGGAGAATTCTGATAAAGCTCTTTATAAAGCAAAAAAGTTAGGAAGAAATAGAATTGAAAAATATAACGATTGATAAAAGAATACTAAAATTAATATATATACTCCTTATAGGAGTATGTTTGTATTTTGCAGTACCATCTTCTGGTGGTGCCATTATATGGATAAGCTTTATGGTTTTAGTGGGCTTTTATTATTCATTATACTTTACAAGTTCTATTATTTTTTCTTCAATCCTTGCATGTTGTATCTTTATGTTTATTACAAGAGATTTTTCTTTCATGTCGTTTTTTATGTGCTTAATTTTTATTTCTTTGATACCATTTCCATATTATGTAAATATGAAATTAAAAAAATTAAAAACAAACTTAATCACAAAAGGATCTGCATTAAAAAATCAATATAGAGAAGTGTTTATAGAATATCAACAATCTATAAAAACAAAAAAAGAATATGAAGAAGACATGCAAAGATTATCTAAATTATACGCTTTAGATGCTAAATTATCTACAATTACATCAAAACAAGAATATGTAAATTTAATTTTAGACTTTTTTAGTCAAGACTATGGGGTTTTTGGTGGAGCTATATTAGAAAAAGTTTCACCTGGATGGAAAAAACTATCTGCTTTTGGCATTTTACAAGGCAATGATTTAGCTTCTTTTATAGAATCCATTAAATTAACTAATAATGAAACTATCTGTTATGCTATAGATAACAAAGAATTTAATAAACAGTACTTTAGCATTTTATATTTCCCAATGCTTATTGAAAGTAACGTATTAGGTTGTATGTTTATTGTTATAAAAAAAGATTTAGAGGCAAGATATATAAAAGATGGCTCTATTTTTGCTTCTCACTTTGCTTTAGGCTTAAAAAGAACAAATATCTTTAACGATATAAGACAAAAATCAAGAATTGATTTTTTAACTGGTCTACTATTAAGATCTTATTTTATAGAGAAGTTAAAATCTGAAATTCAAAGAAATAAATACTATGAAGATAGTTTTTATATTTTGATGGTTGATTTAGACAACTTCAAAAATGTAAACGATAAATATGGTCATTTAATCGGTGATAAAGTTCTAATAGAAATTACTAAAGTTATTTTGTCTTGTGTAGGAGATGATAGTTTGGTTGGTAGATATGGAGGTGATGAGTTTATAATATTTGTCCCCAATTTAACTGAAAAGGAAATTTTACTTATGGCAAATAAGATTAATAAATCTTTAAAAGATAATTTCTTTGAAGAAAATAATGAAAAGTTTAACGTTACAGCAAGTATTGGGATAAGTTGCAATTCAAAAGATAACTTAGAACTAAACGCAATAATTAACACTGCTGATGTTGCATTATATAAAGCAAAAAATAATGGAAGAGATAGTGCAGTATTTTACAAAGATTTATAAAAATATTGTAAAACTTGATTAACAACATCTTTTTAAGTATAATTTATCGTCTAAAAATAAATTTAAAAGGTTATTTATAATTATGTTAAAAACTAAACTAGAAAACATAGTTTTATATGGTACTGCAGCATTATATTTTTTTATAGCTATATCTTTTTATCTTGGCACTTATGATTCTGCCCAAATAAAAATTACTATTTTCCATGTTGGCGGACTTTTTATTATTATGTCTTGGATTCTTCTAAAATTAGAAGAAGGTAATTTGTCACTCTTAAAGAAAAATTTTATTTATATATTCCCGTTGATTTTATTTTTGTGTTCTGGAATATTTTCGCTTGTCTGTTCGCCATTTAAGCTTGCAAGTTTAAATGATTTTACTAAAAGGTTTATATACTCTGGCATTGTTTTTGTTTTAATAGATCAATTTAACGATGATAAAAAAATTTTAATATTAAAAAATTGGCTTTTAGCAGCAACTATTATAGTGTGTTCTTATGGTATAGCTCAAATATTGGACTATTATGTTATAACAGGCTTTGACCCATTTACGTGGAAACGAGCCTTTGGCAATAGAATTATGTCTACTTTTGGTAACCCAAACTTTTTTGGTGATTTTTTAATTGTTATGAATCCTATAGTGCTTGCGTTGTGTATTTATAAAAAAAATGTTTTTTTATTTTTTTTATGGCTAGCAATTCTGTTGTGTACTTATAATACAGGTTCTAAAGGTGCTTGGATTGGCTTTGCGACAGGCCTTTGTGTATTTTCAGTGATATATACTCTTATATTTTTGCGTCATAAATTAAATAAAAAAACTATTATAATTAGTTCTATTTGTTTACTTATTGTCTTATCAATTGTTGGTTTTGGTACATACCGAAAAACTTTAGAAAGAACAGACAGTGCTTCTTTTAGAGTTTTTACTTGGCTTTCTACATGGGAAATGATAAATACACATCCTTTTTTAGGTACTGGTATAGGCACTTTTTACTTAACTTACCCTTCTTGGAGAAGACCTCAAATATTTTTTATTGAAGACAAACACAATACAGAAAGTGACCATCCAGAAAATGAATATTTAGAAGTTTGGTATGAAGAGGGAATAGTAGGTATATCAATATTTTTAACCTTTATAATTTTAATTCTTGTTGTTGGTTATAAAAATATAGCATTTTTACGTTCAAATAAAAGTACTAAAAAGCTACCTATTTTATACCTTCAATTAGGTGTAACTTCTGCGTTTGCAGCGCAACTTGTACATGATAGTTTATGTGTATCTTTAAGATTTGTTTCTTCTGGAGTTATGCTATGGCTATTAATAGGGTTAACTTTGGTTATCGCTGTAAGAATTAAAACTTTAAATGAAAAAATTAATTTTGATAATGTAAATGTTCTAAAAAAACCAGTAAAAATTTTACTGCAAATAATTGTTGTAATTATGTTTTCAATAGCTATAGTCTTTACATTTAGGTTTTTTATTGCAGATTATCTACACGTTAGAGCTATAGGTTTTTCAAAATCTTTAAACTTTGGAGATGCTATAGCTACATTTGATAAAGTACATAAGCATAACCGATCATTTGCAATGTCTTTGTATTTTAAAGCAAGCGCTTATATTGAAAGATGGAAAGCAGGCGACCCATTAAAAGCAGAACAAACTTTTAAAGATCTATGGACTATTGCTCCAAATTATGTGCAGTCAAAGTATATTGCAGGTGCAATGTATGAAAAGCAAATATCTTCGCATATGTATCTTATAAACGATTATATATCTAAGGGAAAATCCAAAAATATTATAGAATCTCAACAAAAGGAAGTTCTTAACGCTTTTTATAATGCTGTAAAATACTATAAACAATATATTGAAATAGATCCAATATACCCACTAACTTATTATGCCCTTGCTGGCCTATATGTAAAAACGGGTAACTTTGGTGAGGCTGAAAAAATTTTAAAAGCGCATTTAGAATACCCACAAAACTTACAAAATCCTCCACACAATTTTTGGGTAGAAGATTGGTCTCAAAGACGTAAAGCAGAATACTCTCAAACATATATGCACCTTGGGAAACTATACACTCATATGGGTAAACCTATAGATGCTAAAGAAGCTTATAAAAAAGCTTTAGACTTGAATTCTTCTAATTTAAGTGCTAAACTTGCTTTAGATAAACTCGACAAACCAAATAACTAAAAAACAGTTGTAGAGGTATTTATAAAGATGCAAATTAGTCCTGATGTGTTATTTTTTATAGCTGGGTTCCCGATAACAAACACAATTATTACTACTTTAATTACAGATATCGTCATCATTGTAATTGTTATATTAGCTACTAAAAAAATATCTTTAAAACCAAAAGGTGCTCAAAATGTTGTCGAAGCTGTTATAGATTATTTTAAAGAAACAGCTGAAAGTATTGCTGGCAGCAGAGCTTCTTTTATATATCCTTGGGTGGTATCATTTTTTTTGTTTATACTAATCTCAAATTTAGTGGCACAAATTCCAGGTTTTGAATCCATAAGATTTCATTCACTCTCATCTGGAGAGCACGGAGTACCTCTTTTAAGAGCTGCAACAAGTGACTTAAATTTGACTTTAGCACTTGCAGTTGCTTCTGTTGTAACAACTCATTTCTTAAGCATTAAACATACTGGTATAAAAGGTTATTTAACAAAATTTTTTAGTTTAAAAATGTTCCCTATATTTTTGTTTGTAGGTATACTAGAATTTGCAAACGAGCTTGCAAAATTTATATCTTTTTCTTTCCGTCTATTTGGAAATATCTTTGCAGGGGAAAAAGTTATGGCAACAATGTACGGAATGTGTCCGTTTGGATTACCCCTACCGTTTATAGGGCTGGAGATCATGGTAGCATTTATACAAGCAATAGTATTTGCCATGCTTACCATGACATTTATGCATATAATGACAGATAAGTCTCATTAATTTTTATTTGGTAAAGGAGAAAAAAGATGACAGTTACAGGCGGAATTATTATTGCAATGGGCGGTTTTGCGCCAGCTTTGAGTATAGGTTATATAGGAGCAAAAGCTGTTGAAGCAATAGGTCGCAATCCAGAAGCTGCAGGTAAAATAATGGTTAATATGCTTATTGCTATGGCTTTTGCTGAGTCTATAGCAATTTACTCTCTTATTTTAGCATTCTAATTATACTAAGAGATAAAAATGGAAATAATACAAAAATTTGGACTTGAAACAAAATTGTTTTTATTTCAACTCGCTAATTTCTTAATCATTGTATTTATTCTTAAAAAGTTTTTATTTGCTCCTTTAAGAAAAATGCTTGACCAGAGAAAACGTAAAATAGAACAATCTTTACTAGATGCAGAAAATGCTAAAACAGCTTTAGATAATGCTAGTCAAGAAAAAAGAAAAATACTATCTGAAGCTAAACTAAATGCAGAGAAATTAGCTTCTTCTGTTAAAATTACTATTGAAGAAGAAAAACAAAAAGCTACTTTAGAAGCAAAACAACAATCTCAGACAATTCTAGATGAAGCAAAACATCAAGCTAGTTTAGAATTTGACAATATTTCTAAGCAGCTTGGAAAAATGTCCATAAATTTATCAGAAAAAGTGTTGGCAAAAGTGTTGTCTGGCTTATTTAATGAAGAAGAAAAACAAAAGCTTATGTCACGCGCTTTGGAAAAAATAGATGAAGAGATCACAAATTAAAGAACTTACAAAGTCGATTATAAAATATGATGAATTATCTGAGAAAGACTTGAAATGGATTACTTCAAATTTTTCTAGAAAAGAACTTAAATTGTTTATGATGTTGTTGTCTAAAGAAATTAAAGATAATAATGTTTCTGTAAGTTTTGCTGGAAATTTAAGCGATATAAATAAAAATAAGTTTTTAGAAATGTTTCCAAACAAAAATGTCACTTTTAATAGAGATGATGAGTCTTTGATAGGGGGTGTTTGTTTGGAATATGGAGATTTTGTTTTGGATTGTAGTCTAAAGGCAACAGTAAAAAGAATTTTAAATGTAATAAAAGAGAGATTGTAATGAAACCAGAAGAAATTATACAGAAAATAGAAAAAGAATTGTATTCTACTCAAACTAATCCTGAACTTGTAAATTTTGGAATAGTTGAATCTGTGGGTGACGAAATCGTTAAAGCTTCCGGTCTTTCTAATGCTGGCTATTACGAAGAAGTAGAATTTGAGGAAGGCTCAATAGGTTTTGTTTTAAATATTGACGAAGATTTTGTCTCTATAGTTTTACTTAAAAATTCTGGACATGTTGTACGCGCAATGAAAGTTAAAGCTACAGGTAAAGTTTTAAATGTCGCTGTCTCAGAAAAACTTATAGGGCGCGTTGTAAACACATTAGGTGAACCTCTAGATGGAGCAGAATTAAAGCACGAAAAGCCTGTATTTTACCCTGTAGAAAAAATAGCTCCTGGTATTATACATAGAAGTCCAGTTGATACACCTTTAAAAACAGGTATTAAAGCTATTGACGCTATGACGCCAATAGGCAGAGGGCAAAGAGAACTCATAATAGGCGATAGAGGTACAGGGAAAACAGCTATAGCTATCGACACTATAATAAACCAAAAAAAATGCGACATGAGTCTAAAAAGAGTAATTTGTATATATTGCTCTATAGGACAAAAACAGTCTAATTTAGCTTCTATTGTTGCAAAATTAAAAGACGAAGGTGCATTAGATTATACAATTGTTGTTGCAGCAACAGCTTCTGAACCTGCTTCTATGCAATATATAGCTCCTCTTGCTGCATGTGCAATAGGTGAATATTTTATGGACAAAGGTGAAGATGTTTTAGTAATTTATGATGATTTAACTAAACATGCTTGGTCTTATAGACAACTTGCACTTTTAATTAAAAGACCTGCTGGTCGTGAAGCATACCCAGGCGATATTTTCTATTTACATTCAAGACTTTTAGAAAGAGCTTCTAGAATGTCAGACAAAAATGGTGGTGGATCTCTTACAGCTCTTCCAATCATTGAAACGCAAGGTAATGATTTGTCAGCATATATACCAACTAACGTAGTTTCCATTACAGACGGTCAAATATATTTAGAAGCAGATTTGTTTAATGCAGGTATTCGTCCAGCTATAAACGTAGGCCTTTCTGTTTCTCGTGTAGGAGGAGCTGCTCAAACTAAATCTATGAAACAACTTGCAGGTCCTGTAAGACTTGAGCTTTCTCAATTTAGGGAACTACAAGCCTTTACACAATTTGGAAGCGATTTAGATGAAGATACACTAAAAAGGCTTCAAAGAGGTAAAAGAACAACTGAAATTTTAAAACAACCTCAATATAGGCCTTATGATGAAATTTCAGAAATTTTATCTTTGTTTGCTGTAACTTCAGGTTTATTTGATGATATATCTATAAACGATATTATAGACGTAGAGCACAAAATGACAGACTATATAAAGCAAACTTATCCTATAACAATTAAAAAACTTTCATCAGGTTCAAAAATTGACGATGTATTAAAAGCAGAACTTGAAAAAGAAATTAAAGAGTTTAAGAGTATAAACAATTATGGCACAGAATCTGCAACAACTTAAAAAAAGAATCAAAACCTCTGATAGCATTGAACAAATAGCAAAAGCTATGGAGATGATATCTGCATCTAAAATACGTAAAGCTCAAGATTGTGTTGAAAAGCATAATCCGTACGCTAAAAAGATTAAAGACATGGTTCAACACGTCCTTGCAGATAAAGATTTACAAGACAATATAGAAAAATTCTCAACAGAAAAAGAAGGTAAAAGATTAATATACATAATTTCACCAGATAAAGGGCTTGCTGGAGGACTTATTGTCAATCTTTTTAAAAAAGTAAATTCATATTTAAAGAAAGATGACTATGTTGTAGTTGTTGGTAAAAAAGCATCTGGTGAAGCTACTAGGTATGGATATAATGTTTTAGCTTCCTTTAATATGGGAACAAAATTTCCTCAATATGATGATTTATATCCCATGATAGATATTGCCAAAAAATTTTATCTTTCTGACGAAGTTGCAAAGGTGAGCATAATATATACAGAATTTAAAAATATGCTTGTTCAAGAGCCGATAGTAGAAGAAGTTTTTCCTGTAAAACAAGA
This sequence comes from Candidatus Endomicrobiellum incisitermitis, assembly GCA_031275795.1. GTDB lineage: Bacteria > Elusimicrobiota > Endomicrobiia > Endomicrobiales > Endomicrobiaceae > Endomicrobiellum > Endomicrobiellum incisitermitis. The sequence continues at coordinate 8,032 of JAISOG010000004.1, read as the reverse complement.
CAAAAACTTTAAAGCAACTAGTATTGACTATATTTTTGAACCTAATGTCCAACAAGTTTTAAAAGATCTTCTTCCTTTCTATTTTGAAATAGAATTTTATAGCGCGTTTATGAATGCTTATGCTTCAGAACAAGCTGCAAGGATGACAGCAATGAAAAATGCCAAGGATAATGCAAAAGATATTTCTGAATCTTTAACTAATATTTATAATAGGTCTAGACAAGAAAAAATTACAAACGAAATTTTAGATCTTGCTAATGGCCAACAGGGAATGTGAAATGGAAAATAAACGAATTAATGAAAATGCTCTAGGTACTGTTATAAGAGTTCAAGGAGCTGTTGTAGATTTTAGATTTGAAGGTACTGTTCCTGAAGTTTACGAAGCCTTAGTTATGAAAATGCCTGACGGAACTAACCTAACACTTGAAACCATGTTTGAAATGGAAAACTCCGAGGTAAGAACAATTGCTATGGGAACTACTGACGGTATGAAAAGAGGAATGAAGGCAACAAGAACTTTTGCTCCTATAAAAGTGCCTGTTGGAGAAAAAATTTTAGGTAGAATTTTTAATGTTTTAGGTGAACCTGTAGACTCTTTGGGAGAAATTGATAGTTCATGTAGAAGGGATCCTATACATAAGTCTGCTCCTGCTTTTGTGGATCAAAAAACAACACCAGAAATGCTTGAAACAGGCATTAAAGTTATAGATTTAGTTTCTCCTTTTACTAAAGGTGGAAAAATTGGTATTTTCGGCGGTGCAGGAGTAGGAAAAACTGTTATAGTAAAAGAGCTTATAAGAAATATAGCAGCAGTCCATAACGGGCATTCTGTTTTTGCAGGTGTAGGCGAAAGAACTAGAGAAGGTACAGATCTGTGGATGGAAATGGAAGAATCTAAAGTTATGGACAAAACTGTTTTAGTTTTTGGCCAAATGAACGAACCTCCAGGAAACAGAATGAGAGTAGCTTTGACAGCTCTTACAATGTCTGAATATTTTCGTGATGATAAAGGTGAAGATGTGTTGTTGTTTATTGACAACATTTTTAGGTTTGCCCAAGCAGGAAGCGAAGTTTCTGCACTTCTTGGAAGAATGCCTTCAGCTGTTGGATATCAGCCAAACCTTGCAAAAGATATGGGAGATTTGCAGGAGAGAATTACATCAACAAAGAAAGGTTCTGTGACGTCTGTACAAGCAGTATACGTGCCTGCTGACGATTATACAGACCCTGCTCCTGTAGTAATTTTTTCTCACTTAGATGCCACATTAACACTTGACAGGGCTATTATGGAACAAGGCTTATATCCTGCTGTAAACCCTTTAACATCATCTTCAAGACTGTTAGATCCTAATACCGTTGGTAAGGATCATTATGAAGTTGCAATGTCTGTAAAGAAAATTTTACAAAAGTATAAAGACTTACAAGACATTATTGCAATTTTAGGTATGGACGAACTCTCTGATGAAGATAAAATTACAGTTTCAAGAGCTAGAAAAGTACAAAGATTTTTGACTCAGCCTATGTTTGTTGCTGAAACTTTTACTGGTCTTGAAGGCAGATATGTTAAAAGTGAAGATACTATAAAAGGTTTTAAAGAAATTATAGAAGGTAAGCATGACTCTATACCAGAACAAGCTTTTTATATGGTAGGTTCTATAGAAGAAGCAATAGCTAAAGCAAAAAAATCAGGAAATTAAACTAACTATATGAACAAATTTGAAATAGAAATTTTATCACCTCAAGGTGTTTTATTTAAAGGTAACCTATCTGCTGCAACGTTCCCTACAGCTAGTGGACTTATAACTGTTTTGCCAGGCCATGCAAGTCTTGTTACTAAACTTATTAACGGTGAAATAGTTGTTAGCACTAGTGACGAAGGTTTAAAAAAGTTCTCAGTAACTAACGGTTTTATAGAAATAGAAAATAATCATGTAAACGTCATTGCTGAATTTGCTACACACTCAGACGAAGCTAACAAACAAAAAATAGAAAATGCTATAAAACTTGCTAAAGCAATGAAAGAAAAAAGAAAAGAATTTGTTGGCATGTCTGTTATAGAATCTGAGCTTAAAAAATCTGTAGTAGAACTTAAATCTGGGATTGGTCTAAGACGTAAAAAAATGTAGTAAAAGTTTAATAGGGAGATACTATGTCAGGTCATAATAAATGGGCTAGTATTAAACATAAAAAAGCAGCAACAGACGCAAAAAAGAGTAAAGCTTTTACAAAAATTATTAGAGAAATTGTTGTTTCTACTAAAGAAGGTGGCCCTCAAATTGAAAATAATGCGCGTTTAAGAAAAGCCATAGAAGATGCTAAAGAGGCAAATATGCCTCAAGATAATATAAAGAAAGCTATGCAAAGAGGAAATGGTGAAATACCAGGTGCTGTTTATGAAGAAATGGTTTACGAAGGATATGGGCCTAATGGTGTAGCTTTAATTGTAGAAGTAACAACAGATAACAAAAATAGAACAGCTTCTGAGATACGTAAAATGTTCTCAAGCCATAAAGGGAACCTTGGAGAGACAGGTTGTGTAGATTGGATGTTTGATAGAAAAGGTTATATAACTGTAATAAAATCTAAAATAGATGAAGAGTCTTTAATGAATTTAGCATTAGAAGCAGGTGCACAAGACTTTAAAAGTGAAGAAGGAAGCGATGCGTATGAGATTATTACTTCACCAACAGATTTAGACTCTGTAAAAAATGCTTTAAAAAATAAAAATATAGAAATTTTGTCCAGTGAAGTTACAATGATCCCTCAAACTCAAATAGCTCTTAGTGGAGATGACGCCAAATGTATGTTAAAACTTATGGACGCTTTGGAAGAGCACGATGATGTTAAAAATATTTATGCAAATTTTGACATTTCTAATGAAGAAATGGAAAAAATAGAAGCTTAGTATAAATGATAATACTTGGGATAGATCCTGGACTATCACTTACAGGCTGGGGAGTTGTAGAAGCTGTATCTAGAGATAAAATGCACGCTTTAAAGTATGGCTGCATAAAAACTTCTCCTCCAGCTACTCTTATAGAAAGACTTCAAGCTGTACATGATAACTTACAGGATATTATAGATACATATAAGCCTGAGGTAGTGGCTATAGAAGAAATATTTTTTCTAAAAGCGGCTAAAAGTGTTGCAGCTGTAGGACAGTCTAGAGGTGCTATAGTGTTAACTGTTTCTATGAATAAAATTCCCTTATTTGAGTATAACCCTAGAAGTGTTAAAATGGCTCTGACTGGTTATGGTTCTGCAGAAAAATATCAAATGCAACAGATGGTAAAAACTTTTCTAAAGCTTAAAGGAATTCCAAAGCCTGACGATACAGCAGACGCACTTGCAATAGCTATATGCCACATAAACACAATAAAATGGTAAAATATGTAGGAAGCAGTAGCTCATTCTGTAGTCAACAAGATATACATACCCACTGAAAATATCACACTAAAAAATTTAATTAAAAAATCTCTACAAAGTTTATAGTAAAATTTCTTTAAGTTTGCTCGCTCTTGACTCAAGTAAAATCCTTTAATATTTTCTACAAAAATAGATTAATCTATAATTTGATGTTTTTAAGATTTACTTAAAAAATCTTTTTAGGGAATTTCAAAAGATTAAGTCATAAACTAAAGGAGGGTATGTGCCTTATGTATAGGAATAGTGTAATAAAAGAAGTTGTAAAAATTTTTTGTTTATTATTAATTAGTAGTTTTGTTTATGCAGGGCAGGGGCAATCATCAATGTCTGGGTCTGGGTCTGGGTCTGGGACTGGGTCGGGATCTGGGACTGGGCCTAACCGGATAGAAGGACAAGTATTAAACGTTACTAACAAGACGCGTCCTAAAGCACAGAAGGGTAGACTAGGAATAGGGAATGTGTATGGTGGTGCGAGAGTAGAAGTGGTTGGCAATCAAGTATTGGTTTTTAATACCAAGGTAAAAGAGTGTGATGTGTGTGGAGGGTATAATTTAGGTGATGGCGACGTGTTTAATAATATGCTTGAAATGAATAAAGGGATAGTAAAAAAAGGAAGTGTTTATGGAGGTTACACTCAAAATAATTCCAATACAATTGGAAATAAAGTAAAGGTTAGTAGTTCAAATGTAAGTTGTTGGGTTGCTGGTGGTGGGCATATTTGTTTTGGTATGAGCTCATCAGTGTCAGAAGCGCGTTTTAATGTAGTAGAAATTAATGATTCAAATGTGGGTTTATGTATTTATGGTGGGGAGGGTGGGATAATATCAATTGGTAATAGAGTAACGCTTAATAATGTTAATGTTGGAAAAGAAGAAGAATCAATTTTTGTGAAAGGGAACGTTTATGGAGGAAGGGTTTTTGGACGTAGAGTTTCAGGAGACTTCCAAGTAAGTAGCAATGTAATATCAATATGTGGAGGAATTATAAAAGGAAATGTTTTTGGTGGCAGCGAAACAAATTCAAACATTATTCAGAATACAACAATGAATGACAATATGGTAAAAGCTGATGCTGTAAATATTATGGGTAGTGTGTATGGAGCGGAAGCTTACTGCGGAAAAGTAACCGGTAATAGTGTGGAAATTCATAATAGTGACATTAAAAATGATATATATGGAGGGTATGTTAAGGGGTCTGGAACAGCACATAATAATTCAGTATTAGTTAGTAGTGTTAGTGTTGGGGAAGATATTTATGGAGGAAGAGTATCAGAAGGCGGAGTAGAAAACAATAGGGTAATAATTGATAGTGGAAGTGTGAAGTGTGTGTATGGAGGGTATATTACTAAAGGGGAATCAAGTAGTAATACAGTTACGGTTGGTAATGGTATATTGCATGATATATATGGAGGGTATGTTAAGGGGTCTGGAACAGCACGTGATAATTCAGTATTAGTTAGTAGTGTTAATGTAACAGGAAGTATATATGGAGCAAAAGTTGCTGAAGATAAGTCAATTGGTAATTGTGTGTTGGTTAAGGGAAGTGATGTAAAAGGAAGTGTGTATGGAGCATATGCATATGGAGGAATAGTGCATGGTAACGAACTGAAAATAACTAGTGCCAGTGTTGTGAAAGAAGATGTTTTTGGGGGAAGAGTAGAAACAGAAGGCAGAGTAGAAAACAATAGAGTAATAATTGATAGTGCAAGTGTAAAGCGTGTGTATGGAGGTTATGTTGATAAAGGAGAATCAAGCAATAATACAGTTACAGTTGATAATGGGATATTGTATGATATATATGGAGGATATGTATTGGCGGGCAGCAGAGAAGTGTTAACCTACGAAGTTGTCATTGCAACAAAACCTTATGTATATGAAGGTACCTATATCTATGATGGCAAGGGAGATGGCCACGGACGTCTTATTGATGGCGATTTCATTTATGATATAGATGACTCTCCGATTAAAGTACACGAAACTAGAGCAGTAAGACGTGTTGAAGAAGGCAAAGCAGATAATAACATAGTAAGAATTAATAAAGGAGATATAAGAGGAAATATTTATGGCGGTTATCTTATGGGTAGAGGAACAGTAAGTAGTAATACAGTAATAGTTAATGGTGGAAGTATTGCAAAAAATATATATGGAGGATACGTTGGAGATGGTAGTGCGGTATATAATGAAGTAAAAATAATGGGGAACCCAATATTTTCTAGTAATACGATAATCTGTGGAGGATATAGTCCGAATGAAGCATCAAGAGTATTTAGAGGTAACACATTGAATATAGAAACAGAAGTGCCAGTAGTGGTGGAAGGAGTAACGAACTTTGAGAACTATAATTTTGAGAAAGTAATTGTGAATGCGCCAGCAGTGCTAAAAGTAGTAGATGATGTAAATTTAACGAGGTCAAAAGTTGGAGTGAAAGTAGAAGGGGAGGCAAAAGAGGGAGACAGAGTAAATTTAATAGAGTCGCAGGGAATGGTTAGCGCAGCAGGATCTATCAACTTGTATAATAAAAGCGGACTTGTTGTATATGGGTGCGAAAGGTTAGCAAACCCTAATGTGCTGGCATTAGTGATAAGAGGTCTGGGATTGATACCCGAAGCACAAGGGATAAATGAGGTAGCAGGTGCAGGAATAGTACTTGTAGGGCAAGCAATAGGATTTATAGCAGATAGAGGAATAGAAGAGGCAATAGGAGCAGTAAAAGGTAAAAAATGTATAGAAGTATTTGGAGTGGTAGAAGGAGAAAGTAATAAATACAAAAATGTGACAGAAGTAAAGATAGAAGGAATAAAAGTAGTAGGAGGAGTAGCAAAGAGTTTGAAAGATGGGGATATGGTAATGGGCGGATATGTAGAGCATGGAAAAGGTGATTATAAAGCAGAAGAAACAAAAGGTAAAGGAATGACAAACTATGTAGGAATAGGAGGGTTGGGAAGATGTAGAATAGGAGAACAAGGATACATGGACATGTCACTAAGTGTAGGAAGACAAGGGATAGATTTTAATAGTAATGAAATGAACCCTTTATCAGAAGAGAATATAGGATATGAATATAAAGCGATGTATGTAGGTGGACATATAGGGTATGGATATAAATGTGAAGCGAGAGAGAAGTTGAATATAGATATTATGGGGAAAGTGTTGTTGATGAGGCAAGAAGGCAAAGAAGAGAAGTTGTCAAATGGAATGCCGGTAGAGTTTGAAGGAGCAATGAGTGGGAAGATAAAAGGTATAGTCAAAGCAGACTATAAATGCAATGAAAAGGTAGTCCCGTATGTAGGAGTTGGATATGAATACGAGTTTTTAGGGAAATCGAAAGGTAAGGTAGAAGGAGTAGAGTTGAAAGAAATAGATTTAAAAGGTGGCAGCGGGTTAGGAGAAATAGGAGTAAGTAGTGTAATGGGAGACATAAATATAAATATAAGTGGTAGAGGGTATATAGGAGAAAGAGAAGGAGTAGAAGGGATGCTGAAAGTAGGGTATGCTATTTAAGTTGAGAAATAGTAAATTATTAAAAGTTATTTGTTGTAGATATAAGCCGGTATATATTACTTTGGATAAGGTATATACCGGCTTTTTTGTTTGGAAAAAAGATGTATAATTTATAATTATAGTAAAAAATTCAATCTGCAATAGATTTAATCCCTAAGAAATTTGATATGAAAACCTGTGAAACCAAAGTGATAAACGATGAATTTTAATGAACTATTTAAACAAATTACACCAGAACAGATAAGTGAGAGTGTGTTCGCATTAGTTGGCAGGATTTTTCCTGTTGTCACAGCAGGCAGGGATGGAAATTATAATTCCATGGTTGCCAGCGGTGGAGGTATGGGCGTTCTTTTTAAGAAACCTGTAGCTTGGTGCGTGTTCCCTAAAAAGCGATACACTCTTGAGCTGATTAAAAAGGAGCAGGTCTATACACTTTCATATTTTCCAGATGAATATAGAGAACAATTTATGTTTTTAGGAACAAAATCTGGCAGAGAGAGTAATAAAATGCAAGAAGTGGAGTTAGGTGCTATTAAAACACCTCTGAGAAATATGTCTTTCGAGGAAGCTAGACTCATCATTGAATGCAAATTAATGCTAATTTCAACTCCTGATGCGGATGGTTTTTATTCAAAAGAGGCAAAAGAGTATGTGAGCGAAATTTATAAAGACCCGGGTGAAATTCGTGAATACGTTTTCGGCGAAATGACTAATGTTTGGGAAAAAATAAGCAACTAAAAATTTAGAATAACAAGCGTAATGGGCAAATATGAGTCTTTACGGCAAACGTTAAAAGTGATGGGTTTTGATAGTGCTGCTATATTTTTAATTTTTTATCCATCGTCATAATAGGACCTTTAATTTCTGTTCAACCTTATAGTTAATTCCAAAAGAAGAAGCATATTCTAACAAAAGATTCAATTTTTTACTTTTGGATTTTGTATAACCTTCAAGGATTTTCTCGGTGATCCTTTCTGTAAAAGTCCAAACACATCAACCCACTTGAAAAAGAGGGAAAGAATATAAAGTAAAGCTAGGAAAAAGATTAAACGTTAATAAAAGAACGTTGAGCATAAAAAGCTTTACAGCGATTATTGATAATAATT
>JAISOG010000034.1 GCA_031275795.1 Candidatus Endomicrobiellum incisitermitis | reverse complement strand
AGAAGATACAGGAATCAGTGAAGAAGCTCACGCTAAAAATAGAAGAGTAGTAACAAGAGTAGTGGGAAAGTGAGCAATAAAGTGATGAAGTACAAATAATTCGTACTTGGCGAACCCACAAAAAAATAAGGAGCAGGTTAAGTATATATGCCTGCTCCTTTTTTTTAGTAGGAACAAAATTATTGCCTCAATCCACTTTTACATGACTTATCAGGTTATTTAAATATTATATAGTATTTTAATTTCTCATTACCCATTACAGTGTTTACTATAAACGGGAAATATTGTAATTATTGTTCTATTCTCTGAATTGCTATATATTCATCAATCAGTGCATAATCTTTTTTATTATTCTTAGTTGCAAAAATTTTGAGACTACCTTTATTTATATTTAATGGATTTTTGGGATCAATGGAACAACCTCCTTGCCTTGGAACTGTACGCCCTAACTGATAAATTTATCTACATTACATTCTTTCTTTTTTACAACTTCTTCTACCTTTTCTTTAGTCTTACCTATTCCCCATTTACTGTGTATTGATATACATCAAAAAGCGTTGCCGAAAAGTTATATCTGTAACCATGGGTTAAGCATCCGCCGGAATAGTAATCTAAGGCTAAAAACTTCTAATTTAGAAAATCTGCATTGGACAATTCAAAATCTTTATTTGTGCAATAGAAATTATTCTTGTAAATCAATTTGTGCATTACCATTTTCCGTTTTTTCTTTCTTTGTCCAGGTAATTATACCATAGATATTTATACTTAACAAAAATATATCTAAAAATGCTCTGCCATATTGCTTATTTTGAAGATCAATTATAAAGTGAACTATTACAGTTATTCTCCCTAAATAAAAACAAACCACTCTCTTTTAATATTAAAAAATGTTCCTGTAATTGAATTTATAGCAATAATCCAAGCAAAATCGAAAATATTCATTCCTTATCATAAAATTTTTAGGCAAAGTAAATTAAACACCTTACAGCACTTAACTACTCTACTTCGCTTAACCGTTTAAGCTATCACGGCTATTTTTAATTTGCCATATACACCTTCTAGCATTCCATACAAATATTTTGAATAGGATTTTTCTAACTCTATTAAAGTTTTCCATTGATATCTCCTCTATTAAGATTAAAAAAATCATCGAGAATTTTTTTATCTACTGAAAAAATATTTTCTGAAAATATATTTTCTTTTGAACATACTGAAATTTTATAACCAGGATGAATGTCATACCTCTTAAAGCAAACATCCTGTTTTAAAGAAGTAACAGCTTTTGCTGAAAACTTCATATTTTTGCCCAGATATTTTATATAACTTTCTTCCTTAACCCACCTATTATAAAAATTATCTAAGCTTTCGTTTTCATTTGGCAGATTATAAAGTTTTTTTGTGATTTCTAATGGTTTAGATTTTATTTTCTCAATGTCAGCTCCTACCTCATTAGATGAGACAACGCAAATCACAAAATCCTCACTGTGAGAAACATTAAAGAAAAAACTATCATAGTTAATAAGATAAGGTTTACCAAAAAAATTTCTTTTAAAAATCACTTGATTATTTGGAATCTTTAAAATCTTACATGCTAAATACCTAACCAATAGTTCGGCATATAAACTATTTGTTCTAGCTTTTTCTATTCTGCTGTTAAACTCACTCGCATTCGTTTTTACATAGAACAACTCTATAATGTGTAAACTCCTCACTTTGTGTACCATTTAGATTGTGCTAAAAACATATTACTGTACTTCCCGCAATTATCAATTAGATCATCGTGTGTACCTATTTCACAAATTTGCCCTTTATCCATAACTACAATTTTGTCTGCAATTCTTGCCGAACCAATTCTATGAGTAACTATCACTGCTGTTTTTACTTTTGAAATCTCTGCAAATTTTTTATATAAATTAGCTTCTTCAAGCGGATCTATAGCTGCCGTGGGTTCATCGAGAATAATTAAATCATGCGTCCTGTATAATCCCCTAGCAATTGCCACTCTCTGCCATTGTCCTCCTGATAATTCTACACCATCAAATTCTCTCGAAAGCATGGTGTCATAATTTTGAGGAAATACTTTTTCATCTAAAGAAAGTCCTGCTTTTTTTAGAGAATCATTCATTTTTTCGCTATCATCAGAGTTTATTTCGCTGATCATAATATTTTCCAACAAAGTCATTTTATATTTTTGAAAGTTTTGAAAAACAGCTGATGACTTTTTGAACAAACTTTTTAAAGAAACGTTTTTTGTATCTAAACCGCCTATTGTTACATTTCCTGAAGTTGGTGTATATAATCCCAAAATAAGTTTAACAAGGGTAGTTTTCCCGGAACCATTTTCACCCACTATAGCGATTGTTTTTCCAGATTCTATATTTAAATTAATATCATTTAATACATTTTTTTTGCTGTTTGGATAACTAAAACAAACGTTTTTTAAATTTATGTCCAAATTCTCATCTTGAGCTTTTTGTGAATCTACAATTTCAGGCATATCTAAAAAATTCAAAAAATTGTTTATTGTCCCCATGTTTCGTGTCAAATTAGCTATGTGTTTAGAAATTATTGTATCCATTGTGTTAAACATAATATTCATTGAAAAAAATATTGCTGCAAAAGCACCCACAGAAATTTTGCCTTGCAAGAGTGTTGACACAAATATATATAAAACGCCCAAATATCCTGCAAGTGTAATAATTTGCATTATTAGTTCAATAAGCCCTGATTTTTTTTCTACTTTCCATGTAATTTTATTAAATAAATTTAAAGAAGAAATATACAAGTTTTCAAAAAAGCTAAAAGCACCTAAAGTTCGAGTTTCCTTTTCAGCTAGAGTTGTTTTATAATAATTTGTTTCACGCCTTATAGGTGCGATCTCATCTTCTAACTTAGAAAATATTAGATTTCTTAAAAATTGCGAAAGAGCAACCGGAATGAAAATGACTACAAGAGATAAAGACAAAAAGGGGTTAAGTCTATAAAGATAAATAAACATAAATAAGAAATACGGAGTGTAGTAAGAAAAGATAGTAGTGACAGTAAATAATAGCCCTAAACTGTTATTTGCTCCTAGAGTGGCTTTATTAATATCATCAAGCAAGCTCGGGTTTTCATAAGAAATAGGAGCGATTCTTGAAGACTTAATATTTATTTTCTGATTTAAAGCACCTACTACTTTTTTAAAATAACTTGTTCCCATAAAGTTATTTAAACCATTTACTGTGTGGGCGAGTATAACCACTGCAAAGAGAACAAATGCCATAAAAATCGCTTCATTTAAGCCATTTTTATTTTGAATACATCTAATAACAGATTCAAAAAATAATTGCATTGCAAGCGTTATAAGTCCGTACAATAGGCCATGAATAATAGCAATTACATTGTTAATACATATATATAAAGGACCTGCTTTAAAAGCCATTTTTAAAACCCTGAGTATTGATGTGACAAAATTTTTCACACTAACTTTTTTTTGAAAATTGCTCATCAGTCGTACCAGCTCCTTTGACTTTTATAAAGCAGAGAATAAGTGCCGTTCAAATTCATAAGCTCTTCATGATTTCCTTTTTCTTGTACTTTACCATCGTTGATTACGAAAATTACATTTGCAAGTTTTGTTGAACCTAATCTGTGACTAATAAATAAAGTTGTTTTGCCTTTAAAAACTTTTTCAAATTTTTCATAAAGTTTACTTTCAGTAATAGGATCCAAAGCTGCCGTAGGTTCATCAAGTATTTTAAGCGCACCAGGATTATTAAAAAGTCTTGCAATTGCTATCTTTTGCCATTGTCCGCCCGAGAGGTCTACTCCGTCTTTTTTTATTTTTCCAAGGTGTGTATCAGATTTTTGTGGAAGAGTATCTATTAATTCATTTAATTCTAATAATTCAACAGCTTTATTAAAATCTTCTTCGGCATTTTCAGCTATCATTTTATTTATATTTCCAATGGCGATATTTTTATTTAAAGTAGTCTCATACCTTGAAAAATCTTGGTAAGCGATAGAGCAAAGCGATTTTAATTCTGCAGGAGTATATTCTGATATGTTTTTTTGATTTATTAATATTTGTCCTTCAAATTCTTTGTAAAGACCTGTTAATAACTTCACCATTGTTGTTTTTCCTGCACCATTTATACCAACAATCGCATAATGCTTACCATTTTCGATAGTAAGTGAAAAATTTTTTAAAACATATTTATCTGTGTTTGGATATTTAAAACTAACATCTTTAAATTCTATCTTTTCTAATTGTAAAGGTTTAGCACTAGGTTTGACCATAGCACCTTCATCTTCGCTCAAATTTAAAAATTCTTGTAAATCGCTTGTGTAGTATAATCCTTTTGTAATGTTATCAACTAGAGTAGTAAATTCTAACGCCATTCTATTGACTAACGCATAAACTGTACTTACCATTGCAATGAATATTCCAATAGAAATTTTACCGTCATATACTGCCGGAAGTGCCGTTAAAGTAGTAATTAATGCTATAACAGACATTATTAAGCTTCCCGATTTCATTTTTGCAAACCATTTAAATTCAGTTATAAACAAAATTTTTCTTGCTTTCTCAAAATTATCTTTCCACTTGGAATTTAAAAGTTCTTCAAAACCAAAAAGATATCTTTCTTCTACACTGTTCCTTCCTGTTAGTACCTCAGACAGATATAAATATTTTTTATTATAGTTAGTTACTTCTACATTGGCCTGATAATTTGCTTTGCCACTTTTAAGTGCAATTCTAAACAATGGGATACAAAAAACAATTAATAAAATGCCTACCCACCAAACATAAGACAAAACGATAACGACCACACTTAAGACTGTTAAAACTAAAGAAAAAAAATTACAAATATTTTCAAATGTAGTCATTAAATTAGTTTCGGGCGCCATTGTACATCGCAAAATTAAATCTGTCGTTTCTGGAGCTTCCAGATGTTTATACTCTAGACTAGCATATTTTTTGAATATTAAACTCGATAAATTTATTCTTAATTTGTTTGTGATTTTAATATTTGCAAAGTAAATTATTTTTTCAGATAACAACGAAAAAAACAATAAAACAATAATTGAAAACAGTGCCGGATAAACATTTTTTATATCTAACTTATTGTTAAAAACGCTAAGAACCGTATCTATAAATTTTGAAATTGATATAACCATAAAAGCAGGGATGAGCCCTACAATTAATTTTTGAAAAAATACAGCAAAGACTAGTGACTTAGAACTGTTCAAAACAAAACTGACCACATTTAAAAATTGATTTTTTTTGAATTTCACAATTCTTCGCACCCCTAATTACTTTTTTTAAATTGTCAGAAACATCTAGAGTACTCAAGACAAATCCTTCCGTGGTTTAGACCTCGTGTACTTCTACAGTTTTAAACTACAGCATCCTCTGGCGAATTGTTGATTTCAATCGTTTATGCAAGAAGAGCGCTAGGAGTTAAGACAAGACTAAAAAAGTGTGCCTCAAAAGCGTTTTTTTGTATTATTCTGTGCGAAGAGAGAAAGTTTTTTAGTCGCAAAGTCTATGAAGTAATACTAAAACAATCTAGCATAGTACCTACTAGTTGTATAAGATACGCTGCAAATTAAATCATATAATGAGCCCATTTTATCAAGACAATAAAAAGTCTAAAAAAAATAAACGCTTGCTGAAATATTTAATCCTTTTTCTCCAATTTCCAAGATAAATACGCATCTATAAAACCATCTATTTCCCCATCCATCACCAAGTTAATTTGAGAACTTTCATAACCTGTTCTGTGGTCTTTGACAAGTTGATAGGGCATAAAAACATAAGACCGTATTTGACTACCCCATTCTATTGCCCCTTTTTCATTATAATGCTTTTCATAAGAAGCTCTTTGTTTTTCTTGTTCAAGCTCATAAAGTTTAGCTTTCAAAAGTTTCATAGCTGTTGCTCTATTTTTTATTTGAGATCTATCATTTTGAGACTGAACAATAATACCTGTTGGAATATGTGTAATTCTAACTGCAGAGTCTGTTTTATTTATGTGCTGCCCTCCAGCACCTGAAGCCCTATATGTATCAATCCTAATATCTTTATCTTCAATAACAATATTTATATTATCGTCTATTTCAGGAATAACATCTACAGAACTAAAAGACGTATGTCTTCTTTTATTAGAATCAAAGGGAGATACTCGAACCAGCCTGTGAACACCAATTTCAGACTGTAAAAATCCATAAGCATATTCGCCCTTTATAATCATTGTTATACTCTTAATACCTGCTTCATCCCCATCCAAACTATCAACAACATCTACATTAAAACCTTTATCTTCAGCCCATCGAGAATACATCCTCACAAGCATTTGCGCCCAATCGCAAGATTCAGTACCCCCTGCCCCAGCATGTATAGACATAATTGCACTATTTTTATCATGCTGGCTGCCTAATTTTGTTTTAGTTTCAAAAGCAGACAACTCTTTTTCAAGCTTTTTAGTATTTATTTCTATTTCAGATAAAGTATATTCGTCATTTTCCAAAACAGCCAACTCTTTCAAATCTATTAAATCTTGCACTTGATTTTTCATAGATGTCCAAGATTGGTTTAAATCTTTTAAACTGTCAAGTTGTGACATAATTTTTTTTGCATTATTTTGATCATTCCAAAAATTTAAATCAGATATTTTTACCTCAAGCTCTTTAATTTTTTGTATTTTTGCATCCAAATCAAAGAGACCTCCTTAAAGCATATATCCTTTCTTTTTGTTTTTCTAACATAAAAATCCTCTTTTAAACTTACTATTTTTTACAAAAAAATTAATACAATGTAATACTGTCATTATAAAAAATATAAACAAACTTATATATACACAAACATACACAAATATATCCCCATGTTTTGTATAAAAAGTTTGAAAATCATTTTGTAAGAATGTTCCTCTTAGTAAAACTCTTTTTGAAGACATCGTTTGACTTACAACAAAACCAGATGCATCAATTATCCCAGAAATACCAGAATTAGCAGATATCAACATTGATTTTCTATTTTCTACAGCCCTAAATACATTCATCATAAAATGCTGCTCAGGAGCTGCTGTATCAAAAAACCAAGCATCATCTGCTTGGTTTACAAGAACTTTTGCTCCAGAAAGAACAAAATACCTAGAAATTTCTGGGAAAAAATTTTCTGAACATATTGTAGTTCCCAAATACATTTTCCCATTACTAAAAACTTGAGTATCGTTCCCTTTAGTAAAATCACCCATTTGATTTAAAACACCAAAAAATCTTGCAAGAAAAGATTTATATGGAATAAATTCTCCAAAAGGAATAAGATGGTTCTTTTTATGAACAAAAATACAATTTCCATTATCTTCAAAAGCAAATGTAGCATTATAAGACAAATCTTTTTCAAAAAAATTAGAACCAACTATATTAAATCCACCTGCAATATTTGCTATATCTTTAGCACTATCATAAATATATTTTTCTATAGGTAGATACCCAGGCAAAACTGTTTCTGGCCATAGGACCAAATCTGTTTTATTTTTAGAAATTTTAACAGCAAAATCTTTTAATATATCCAAAATATGCTCTTTATACGCTTCATCCCATTTACGATTTTGATCAATATTAGATTGAACTATAGCAACAGAAAACTCTTCCTCCCCAAAAAAAGTAAATTTTTCTGTTCTTATTGCCCCAAACACTAATGAAATTAAAACAAAAAATAATGCTAAATATAAATACTTTTCTTGATTTTCTTTAATCCAAAAATAAAAACACAAATTACAAAATAAAATTAAAAATGATATACCATAAACACCACAAATTTCAGATAATTGTATAAGTTCAATAAATTTAAATTGTGAGTATCCAATCAACATCCATGGAAACCCTGTAAGAAAATATGTTCTTATATATTCTAATACCACCCATAAACATGAACCAAAAATAATAGCAACAATGTTAGCAAATATTATATTTTTAATTTTTCTCGTATTTATATAAACAAAAGAAAAGAATAATGCCCAAACTCCCCAATATAAAGATAAATATGCCCACAAACAACAAGAGCTCACAATCGTTTGCAAATGTGAACCTGTGTAGAATTCTAACATTGGCAATAGCCAATAAAGACCCCAAGCATTAAAAATAAACCCTGCTATAAAACCATAAAGAAATGATTTTTTAAAATCATTTCTTGTAATTACAAAAAGTAACGGTATAAATGCTATATATACAAAAAAAAATAAATTAAACTTTGGAAATGAAACTACAGCTAGCAAACCTGTAATACAACAAAATATAATATTTCTATAATTTTTTATAAAATTACTCACAATCACTTTAGTTTTTATCAAACACGTGTTCATTTTGCTATGGCACCGCTTCTAATTATAAGATATTGTAATTATACTTCTATTATTTGAACAACCCGCAGTAAATCTATTTTGAACCACAACACTTTTTATATTTTTTACCACTACCACAGGGACAAAGCTCATTCCTACCAATTTTGTTTAAATCATTAATCTTTTTGGAGTTTGTTGTCTCTTTATTTTTAAAAACAGAACTCGAACTTACAACTTCAGAACCACTCGTGTTAGTTTGTGGCTGAGATTTTATATTTACTTGGACCTTAAAAATATACTCTATGGTATTTTCTCTAATTCTTTTCATCATAGATTCAAACAAAGCAAAAGATTCCTTTTGGTACTCTATTTTAGGATCTTTTTGAGCATAAGCTCTAAAACCTATACCTCTTTTTAATTGGTCAAGCTCGTATAGATGATCTTTCCAAGAAGAGTCTATCATTTGCAAAAGAATCATTCTTTGTATCTGAGCCATAAGTTCTGGAGTAAGTTTCTCTTTTCTTTTTTCATAAACTTCTAAAACTTTATCATAAATATCTTTAAAGAAAGCTTCTCTTGTCAAAAAACTTATTTCATCTTTATTTCCAGTTTCATACTTAATACCAAAATTTCTAAAAAGCCATGCATCTATACTTGGAAAATCCCACTCATGTGAATATTTTGCAGATGCCCACATATCAAGTTTTTCTTCTATCGATTCATTAATCATATCTTTTATAGCATCTGTAATATCTTCACCTTCAAGAATTTCATTTCTTAAATTATAAATAACTTCCCTCTGTTTATTCATAACATTGTCAAAGTCTATCAGTTGTTTTCTTATATCGAAATTCATACCTTCAACTTTTCTTTGAGCACCTTCTACAGCTTTTGTTATCCACGGATGTTGAATATTTTCATCCTCTTTTAACCCAAATCTTTGCATCATAACAGTCATTCTATCTGAACCAAAAAGACGCATAAGTTCATCTTCCATAGAAAGAAAAAATCTTGTAGACCCCGGATCTCCTTGTCTGCCCGCACGTCCTCTTAACTGATTATCTATTCTTCTAGATTCATGACGTTCTGTCCCTATTATATGTAATCCTCCTAAATCTTTAACTTCTTGATTTTGCAATTGATCTTGAGCACCAAGAACAATATCTGTACCTCTTCCAGCCATGTTTGTAGCTATAGTAACAGCTCCTTTAGCTCCAGCAGCTGAAATTATTTGAGCTTCAAGTTCATGATATTTTGCATTTAAAACCTGATGAGGAACCCCTCTTTGCCTAAGCATTGAAGCTATTTTCTCAGATTTTTCTATTGACCGTGTTCCAACAAGTACAGGTTGACCTTTTCTCCAAGATTTTTCTATTTCGTTAACTATAGCTTTATCCTTTTCTTTTTCTGTTCTGTAAATAACATCCGGATAATCTTTTCTCTTCATAAGATTATTTGTAGGCACTTCTATTACACCAAGCTTATAAATCTCCCAAAATTCTGCAGACTCTGTTGAAGCTGTACCTGTCATACCTGATATTTTTTTATACATTCTAAAAAAGTTTTGAAAAGTTATAGTAGCAAGAGTCTGGTTTTCAGCTGCAATTTTTAAATTTTCCTTTGCTTCTACAGCTTGGTGAAGTCCATCTGACCACCTTCTTCCAGGCATAAGTCTACCCGTAAACTCATCAACTATTATCACTTCTCCATTTTTTACAACATACTCAACATCTTTTCGATATAAATTATGTGCTCTTATAGCTTGAGTTATATGATGGACCCATTCAGATTGTAAATCATCATAAATATTTTTAACACCTAATATTTTCTCTGCTTTTAAAATACCTTGCTCTGTCAAAACTACAGAATGGTTTTTTTCGTCAAGAAGATAGTCATAACCTTTTGACAAATCTATATTATCATACTTTGCCTTTATTTCTTCACTTTCTGTAACTTTTCTACCTTTTAACATAGGGACAATTCTATCTGAAATATAGTACTTATCAGTAGACTGTTCTGCAGCTCCAGATATAATAAGTGGAGTTCTTGCTTCATCAATAAGAATCGAGTCAACTTCATCTATAATTGCATAATTTAAAGGACGTAAAACTCTTTCCTCTTTTGAGGTAACCATATTATCTCTTAAATAATCAAAACCAAGTTCATTATTAGTAACATAAGTTATATCACAATTATAAGCTTGCCTTCTTTCTTCATTTTTTGTCTCATGTCCAACATTACCAACTGTAAGTCCCAACTTTTCAAAGACCACCCCCATCCATTCTTTATCCCTTTTTGCTAGATAGTCATTAACCGTTACAATGTGTACACCCTTACTAGGCAAAGCATTTAAATATGCAGCAAGAGTAGCAACTAAAGTTTTACCTTCACCTGTCTTCATTTCAGCTATTTTACCCTTATGCAGAATATATCCACCTATTATCTGTACATCAAAATGCCTTAAACCTATTGTTCTAACAGAAGCCTCTCTAACACAAGCAAAAGCTTCTGGTAAAATGTCATCTAAGGTTTCATCCTTTGCAAGACGTTCTCTAAATTCAATCGTTTTGTTTCTCAAACCTTCATCTGGAAGTTGCTTTATAGTCATCTCTAAAGCATTAACCTTCTCCACAATAGGCTTTATTGCTTTTATATCTCTTTCATTTTGAGAACCAAAAATTAAACCAAGAATAGCTTTTAGCATTAGTTTCCACCTTGCCTTATAATTTTAAATTTTAACATTTGGTTTAAATTTAATTATAGCTTTATTTTTAAACATTTTAAATATCTTAAAATTTCACAATTTTTGTTTTATTGTTATTGTATTATTTGATAATTTTGAACGCAGGGAGTAATGTAGAAAATAATATATATGATGGGTTTAGTTATCCATTTGGTATTAGTCCTGTAGCTAGTTAATACCACTTAAGATGTCAGTCCCGATTATAGCAAAGCCTCTAAGATTTTTAATATTGTATTAAAATCATCTAAATTAGCCATTGTATTGACCATGCAACGTATTTTAGAAGCATTAGGAAAATCTTTAATATAATAACGTGCAACTTTCCTAAAAACAAGTAATCCCTTTTTTATACCATAATTATCAATTGAATATTGAACATGTTTTTTTAACCATTGAATTTTTTCTTCTCTACTAGCCTTTGGTAAAGTTTTACCAGATGCAATAAAACTCTCTAATCTTTTAAATATGGAATAATTGCCAACAGCACCACGACCAACCATTAAACCAGAACAATTTGGTATTTTCATAAATTCTTGGGCAGTTTTCTCATCAACAATACCACCATTTGCAACAATTGGAATTTTTGCATCAGAACAAGATTCTGCAAAAGCCTCTAAGTCAGGCTCAGCTGAATGTCCTAAAGATGCATACCTAGCATGCACTGCCACCATTTTTACACCAGTACTTTGTGCTATATGTATAATTTCTTTAGCCACATTTTGACCTGGCAAAAGTCCTATACGTATTTTAATCGTAACAGGAATATTCACATTACCTACAACAGACTCTAAAATCTTAGCTACAAGATATTCATTGGCAAGTAGTCTTGCTCCAGCTCCAGCTTTAGCTACTTTTCGTACAGGACAACCTAAATTAATATCAATAATATCAGCACCTATATCTTGTACAATTTTTGCAGCTTCAGACATACTATTAGCTTCCCCGCCAAATATTTGTGCGGCAACTGGTCTTTCTTGATCCTTTATTCTCAAAAGACTCTTTGTCTTTTCATCATGGAAAACAAGAGCTTTAGCTGAAACCATTTCGGTATATACTAACCCTGCTCCACCTTCTTTTGCAAGAAGACGTAATGGCAAATCCGTAATACCTGCCATCGGAGCAAGAAAAATATTACTGCAAAACTTTATGTTACCTATAGTTAATTTATTCATTTTAATCAATACGACTTACCAGTTAGATAAAATAAGAGATGGAGATGGTTTTAGTTGCAAATTGTTATAATTTAACCCACATTTCCTTTGTTTCAAGTATGCTGCGCAACCAATCATAGCAGCATTATCTGTACAATATATTGGAGAAGGAATAAAAATTTCTATTTTATCCTTTTTACCATTCTCTAAAAACATGTGTCTTATTAAAGAGTTAGAACTTACTCCACCACCTAAAACAATTTTTTTCAAATTAAATTCTTTAACAGCTTTAAAAGTTTTAAAAATCAAAGTCTCAGCTATTGCCATCCTAAAAGAAGAACATATATTGTTTAAATGTTGTTCATTTTTTATAGGATTTGATTTAAGATAATTTAAAAGCGATGTTTTAATTCCAGAAAATGAAAAATCCCAACTATCTCTTAAATATGGACGAGTAAACTTAATTGACAACGGATCTCCCTTTGAAGCTCTTTGATCAATTATCGGTCCACCTGGATATGAAAGACCCAACATTTTTGAAGCTTTATCAAAAGCTTCACCAACAGCATCATCTCTTGTGACACCTAAGACTCTATATTTACCAAAATCTTCAACTACAACAAGCTCTGTGTGGCCACCAGATATTATAAGAGCCAAAAATGGCGGGTTTAAAGATTTATTTTCAATAAAAGAAGAGTACAAGTGCCCCTCTAAATGATTTACGGGTATCAGCGGTTTTTTATATACACTTGCTAATGATTTTGCTGCAACTGAACCAACAAGTAACGTACCAGCAAGACCAGGACCCACAGTAAAAGCCACAGCATCAATTTTTTTTGAAAAATCATTAAAATTAATCTTAGCACTACGTAAACTCTTAGCTATTACTGGATTTATTTTTTCTATATGTACACGACTTGCAAGTTCTGGAACAACTCCAAAAAATTTTGCATGTATAGATATTTGCGACGAAATTACCAAAGATTTTACCTCTCCTCCATTTGAAACAACTGCAACAGAAGTTTCATCACAAGAGGTTTCTATAGAAAGAATATTCATTTTTTATATCCATTTTTTAAAGATTTCACAGGAACAACAGTTATATTGGAATACGTTCTATCAGGAGAGTAAAATCTATAAGTAGTTGAACCATCTATATTATCTAACTTACTTAGACCTACTTTCATATCCCTTGCAATTTTTCTAAAATCTTCCTGAAAAAACTCCACACTTTGATTGGGTTTCAACTTTATTACTTTATAAAATTCGTTCCATTTAGCGCCAATAACTTTTCTCTCTCTCACGTATTGTTTTAATATATCATCTTGAGTTGCACCTCGTTTAATTAAAGTTTCAGCAATCCTTTTTTCTATAAATATGTCAATAGAAATTTCTTGTTTTTTTATAGGCTGTACGCAAAACCATATGGCTATCCCACAAAAAAACAGCATAATTATATATAGTTTGACCCATAAACTTTCTTTCTTTTCCTTACTTGACATATACTCTCCAAACCAAAAAATTATTAATTATTTTTTCTTATGTAAGGTAGATAACACCCTAGAAGCTTCTATAGTCTCCATAACTTTGTTTCCTCTAATTATTTCCAAAGCCTTGTTTAAAGCTTTATCTTCTAAATTATTATCTTTTAAACCTTTTTTAGTATCCTTATCTTTCTTAAACAACACATCAGCATTTGCATAAAGTTTAATTTCTTCTTCTATAGTAACATCGACATTAATATCTGGAGTAATACCATTTTTTGCCTCTTTTTCATTTGAACGGTCAATCGGACAGCCAGACGGCAAATAGTATTTAGCTGTAGTAAGTCTTAATGCTGTACCATCAGACAAAGGGAAAACAGTTTGAACGCTACCCTTACCAAAAGTGTTTGAACCAACTATTAACGCACGCTTAAAATCTTGCATTGCACCAGAAACAATTTCAGAAGCAGAAGCCGATCCTTTATTTACAAGTATAACAATTGGAAGATCAAAAAAGACTCCTCCACCTTCAGTAAAATACTCTTTCTTACTATCTTGATCTGGACCTTTTGTAGTAAGAACTAACTTTCTTTCACTCATAAACATACTAATTATTTTTAATGCAGACTCTAAAAGACCTCCAGGGTTATTTCTTAAATCTAAAATCAAAGCTTTCATATTTTGACTTTCACAATTTAAAAGTACTTTTTGTATATCATCTGCACTTTGAGAATTGAATTCTGTAAGTCTAACATAGGCAACATTTCCGTCCAAAACAGTAGACTCAACAGTTTCTATTTTTATCTTTTCTCTTACAAGTTCAAAATCTATTTCTTTATTGTCTCTACCTCTGGATATAGTAAGTTTAACCTTTTTTCCTACTTTGCCCCTCATTATGTCAACAGCCTTGTCTCTTGACATACCAACAGTAGACTTACCATTTATTTTTATAATTCTATCTTCAGGCAAAATACCAGCTTTATAAGCTGGCGTACCTGGCAAAGGCGAAACAACAGTTAAGTTTGCATTTTTCATCATAATTCTTAACCCTATACCACCATAAGAACCATCTGTTTCTGTTTGCATATCCTTGTAGGCTTTTTCTTCCATATACTGTGAAAATGGATCTAAGGAACCAACCATACCTTTTATTGCGTTAACAACCAAACTTTTAGGTTTTGTCTCTAAAACATAGTTCGCGTTTATAATTTCCATAATATCTACAAAAATACCCAATTTTTCATATGTCTCATCAGTTTGTGCAAAAACAGACACTTTACAAAAACTTATTAATATAAAAAAAAGAAACATTTTTTTTATTTTTTGCATTTATTTCCCCAAAATGACACTTTCCAACCTTATCTTAACCATAAGATAGGATTTTCTGCTACATTCTTTTTTCTTATCTCAAAATAGAGCACATTATCCTTCCCTCTACCAACACTAGCAAGAACTTCCCCTTTAGATATCTTCTGATTCTCCTTAACATAAATATTATCCAAAAGACCGTAAATAGAAAAAACAGAACCTTTATGATCTATTATAACAACTTTACCATAAGAACGAAAAACACCAGTAAAAACAACTTGTCCAGAAGCAACACTTTTCACTTTATTAAAATCTATAGTCTTAATTTTTATTCCATTACTTATCACGTAAGTATCAAGGTGAGGGTGTTTACTTTTACCAAAACTTACAACAACTTTACCATTTACTGGCCAAGGTAAAGATTTTTTTCTTTTTTCTTGCAAACTCTTCTCAACAGGCAAACTACTTTCTTGTTTAGTTGAAGAAATAATTTTATTTATCAAATCCTGCATACTCTTTGCGCTATCATTTAAAGCCTTTATTTCTTGTTCTGCAGCTATAAGTTTACCTGATGTTGTATTTAAAAGTTCGTTTTTTTTCTCTATCATACTTCTATGTTTTTCGACTAAAGATTGCTCTTGTTTTTGTAGATTTAAAAGCATATCTTTTGCATTTTGCCACTTTTTCAAATCTAAAGAAGAGTTAATTAATTCTTCTTTAGCCATTTTATACTTTGCTTTTTTATTTTCTAAAAGTTTTTGTCTTATTTTATACTCAAGAGGGTTTCTTTCATACGGTAGTATAAAGGTTATTCTATTAAAAAACTTCATTTCATCTTGCATACTTTTATCGCACTCTTTACTTTTTAAAGAAGCAATATTGTATAGTTTAGATGATTTTTTAAGATTTTTTTCCGCTACTGCTATGTCTTTTAGGCATTGGTTAAGCTTTAACTCTGTAAGAACAATATTTTTATTTAATTCGTCAAGCTCCTTTTTAAAAGTTTTTTCTTGAATAATAAGTTTAAGTTTTTCTTGTTTTTTTGATTGAATAGCTTTCTTTACTTTAGATAGTTGCTCTGACTTTATCTCTAAATCAGAATTTTTAGAAAATGATAAACTTGAATAAAACAACAAAAAAATTAATAAAAATACTTTTTTCATATTATCAATATCATTACAACTTATTATCAAATATCAATCCAAATACAGTTACAAAAGGTATCACAAATAAAATTAGTGGTTTGTTGACCGACAAATCATATTGAACAAATATGCTCAACATCCAAATTATAAAAAAACCCAAGGAAGTTGCCATAAAATAAAAACAAAATTTTCGAACAAGTTTTTTTATAGCAGACTCTTGTACAAAAATAGTAAAAATAATTTTAAAAACAACTAAAACTCCAACAACAATAAAAAAATAAAAAAATGTTTTTTGACATAACATTAACAGATTTTTCAATTTTCTATATTGATTAAAAGAATACGCATCAAAAACTATCTCATCAACACCATCAATAGCTTCTATATTTTTCCTTACTTCTAGCAAATAATTCTCATCAAAAGTTGCTTTTGGCAAAACAATAGCATAGCTACCAATAAATTCTACATCATCTAGAGTTGATATATCTTTTAAAAAAGGGTTTCTTTCTAAAGCTTTTAAATACGCTTGCGATGAATCAACTACCTCTTTAACAAACAAAGTCTCTTTCTTTGCTATTTCATCTGTAATTACGTTGATATCTTTAATATCATTTTTAAAAAATACAACAATATTTAGCTCATCGTAAAGAGAAGAAACATATGATTCTACTTGATAATAATAATTTAAAATCAAAATAAAAAATGAGCTTAAAAATATTATACTTAAAAATCTTATAGTATCAGCTATTATCTTTCCCAACTTTTTACCTCTATTAAACTAACTTCTACTAAAAATTGTTTCTTTTAGTTTATTTACAACCAAGTTATTATACATTTTTTCATATTTAAAAATAGACTTATCCCAAGAAAAATTACTGTTTAAAGCGTTTAACATTAAAGTATTCCAGTTCTGCTTGTTTTTAAATATTTTGTCTGACTTTAAAACTGTTTGGACAAAATTTTCACCATAAGTTATATTAAACACAAAACCATTTCCCTCTTTTGTGAAATGATTATAGTATTCTATAGTGTCTGCAAGTCCACCTGTACGATTAACTATTGGAATAGTCCCATAAGCTAAAGCTATCATTTGACTAAGTCCACAAGGTTCAAACCTAGAAGGCATCATATAACTATCACAGCCTGCATAAATTTTATGTGCAAGTTTTTCATCATAATCAAAAAATACAGCAACCTTTTTTGGCATATTTAATGCAGCTTTCTTTAACTTATCCCTTATCTCATTATCACCTGAGCCTAAAATAACAAACTGCATATCACAATCTTTTAAACTGTACAATGCATCTATTATGATATCAAAACCTTTTTGATTATCTAGCCTTGAAACACAACCAAATAGATGCATATTATCACTTACTTTAAAACCACATTTTTTTTGTAAATCCTTTTTACATAGTTTTTTGTTATTTAATTTATTTTTATCATAATTTGCTGCTATATATTTATCTGTTAAAGGGTTCCAATAATCATAATCTATGCCATTTAAAATACCATAAATTTCATCATGTCTAGAATTTAACACACCCTCCATACCTCTTCCATTAAACTCTTTTATTTCTTTTGCATAAGTAGGACTTACAGTAGAAACAGCATCAGCCATAGCAATACCACACTTCATAAAATTTACACTATTATAATATTCTAACTTATCTGGAGTAAAATCTTCCCAAGAAAAACCAGCTTCTTCTATTGTAGAGGCACTAAATTGCCCTTGATAAGCAATATTATGTATTGTAAATACGCAAGAAGTACTCCAAAAGAATCCATCGTTTTTTAAATTTGTTTTAAGATATGCTGGAATTAATCCTGTTTGCCAATCATTACAATGTATAATGTCTGGTCTAAACATTAAAGCTTTAACAGATTCTAAAACTGCTCTACAAAAAAATATATATCGTTCTTTGTTATCGCTATAATCTAAACCAGCATTACCATATACTCCAATACGATTAAAAAAATGCATATTCTCTATAAAATATACTTCTATTTTATCTTTTGTCTTGCAATATTTTATTCTAAAGCTCTGAGTACTTTTCCCTACCTGAACATTTAATCTAAATGGAAGTGTTTGTAAATTATATTTTTTACCATCTATACTTTTATATTTTGGCAAAATAATTTTCACATTGTGTCCTAGCTCTTTTAAATATTTAGGCAATGTTCCAACAACATCTGCCAAACCACCAACCTTTACAAAAGGAACGCACTCTGAAGCAACCATTAAAATATTCATTTTAATATCTCTTAACAAAGTTCTCTTAAAAATTTTGCAGCATATTCAAGTGCAACTGGGTTTACATATAGACCGCTATCCCATTCAAAACCAATATCATTTACGATTTTAGGGTTATAGATAAAACGGAACATTAGTTCCCTTTAAAAGACTTGTATGAAGCCTACAAAAGTAATTCTTGCACAAATCAATCTCAGCATAACATTTTGCGAAATTTTAATGTTTTCTTTTAATATTCTTTTGTATAATATTTTTGTTTTTAGAAGTATGCGGATTATTTTCTACTCTAAAGTCAAGAGAATTTTTATCTTTAAATAAATCTATATCATCATACTTTTCTTTTAACGCTTTTTTAGAAAGTATGTAATATTTTTTTGCTTCGCCCATATTGGGATTTATAACATATACTGCACTAAAATATTTTGCAGCTTCTTTATAGTTTTTCTCGTTATAATATCGCATTCCTTGCTCAAAAATTACCTTAGCTTGTACTGCAGTTATGTTAGACAATTGAGTTGTAATAAGATTTAAATATTTTATTGCTCCTGGATTTTTAGAATCAATAGATACAATTTCCTCAAATTTTTCTTTTGCAAAAACAAAGTTTTTCTCATTATAAAATTTAACACCTTCTTGCCATAAAGATATAATTTTTTTGGCGTTTGCTTTTGCATTTTCATCAATGCTTATCTCTTTTAATATTTTATCTATCTTAGCAACTCCTTCTAATGCTTGTGCGTTAGCAGTATCTACACCTAAAACTTCTTTATAATAAATTCTTGCTTTAATTAAATTATTATTTTCATATTCTTTTTGCGCTTTGTGTAAAAATTTATTTACAGAAACTTCTAAAGCTTTTTCTTGTACGTCAAGTTCATAAATAATTTTTTGCAAATATTTTTTAGAAGGTTCATGGGTTGGATATACGGCAAGAATATTTTCAAACATTTGCTTAGCATTAATAAAATCTTTTTTGTTATAGGCATCTTTTGCATTAATAAAATTAACGCCTAAATAATACTTGTATGCTTTGTTCATATCTCTTATACCACCAAACATAAAGCCCATATTTACAGTATGTTTTGCCTCGGTACTATTAATTCCTGAAAAAGCATAACCTATGTTAAATAAATCAAAATTCAAAAAAATACCAGTTGTAACACCTTTTAAAAAACCATTATTATAATCCGTATATCCAATTTTAAATGTTGCAGGATATATTGGAGATATTTCAGCCCCACATGCATAACCTATATTGGAATCATTAAAAAATTTAATCATGTCTGCCACAAGTGCAAAATTAGAAATTCCTTTGAAATTATATCTCAAAGCAAAATCAAAATTTTCAAGACTTTCTATTAAATTTTGACCTTCCAAATTAATTTTATTATTTCCTATATTTTTAACAGTCATTACAGCAAAAAAGCCATCATCTATCATATGAAGTTTATAATGTGCTCCAAAATCGCAAGAATATATAACTTTTGAAATATCGTTAAAATCTAATTTACAACCTTTAATTGTTATTCCAATAGCACCAATATTGTCATAAACTGGATATGACTTAAAAATAGATAATACGTAGTTCAAATACATTACAAAGTTCTCTTTTATATAATTTTCCTGGTTAACATAAATAGTTTTAGAAGGGTACCTATTATAAGAACCTGCCAAAGTAAAATTTCCAAAAGAAAATGGCACAGCTATAGCATACGCTCCAGTATATGTATTACTTAGCAAAGAAACAAAAGAAAAATCCATTCTTTTAGATAAAAAGTTAAAATTTGTTGAAGGAGAATTTATACAAGAAAATGAATTATTAGAAAAAGAAGCTATACTGTTTCCCATAGCGCAAGATTGTGCATCATAATTTAGAAAAAAAACTCTATCTGAAGAAATATTATTACCTGCAAAAATATCAATAGGGTTTAGAAATACACATATTAAAAACACAGTATATATTTTTTTCATTGTATTAGCCTTGACACTCTTTTTATAATATCTTGAACAGCTAAAGGTTTAAAAACACAATCATCTGCACCCTGTGCAAACGCTTTATCTATATGGACTGTCACATCTGCTGTTATCATAATAACTGGAATACTTGAAAATCTACAATGAGTCTTTAATTTATTTAAGACATCAAAACCACTATTTTCAGGAAAACTTACATCTAATAAAATTATATCTGGTTTTGCTTCTTCTAATGTATCAAAAATATTTTTTGGATCTAATAATTTTGTAACCTCAAACCCTTTAGCAGAAAAAATCATATCTATAGAGTCTAAAAATGTTACATCATCGTCAACAACCAATATTTTATTCTGAATCATAAATTTACTCTCCTAAACTATTTGGAACCATTAAAATTACTTTTTCTTCTAGTCCACCAGTTAAGCTTATTGATAAATCCAAATACTTTACAATATTGAGATTGTTATCAACTAAACTATATCTTGGATACTTTAACAACATTCTATATTCTCCAACAGGTAGATAAATCTTTATAGGATAACTTCCTGACAAAGCAATAAATTTGTTATACCCTTTCTTTTCTTCAATAAAGACAATAGCATTAATAAAATTAAAAGAATAATTTTTGTAAAAACTTTTAGCCTCTTCCAACAATTGCCTTCTATAATGGTAATTATCTACTTCCATAATAGTTTTTAGTTTATCCTTTTTTAAATGTCTTATGTTTAGTATTATACCGGAAACTTCATTTAACTTTTCATTGTAAATTTTCTTTTCATTTTTCTTAGCAAAGAAATAATATCCAAAAAAAGTTAACAACGTTATAAAAGCAACTACATATATGTATATGTAAATATTTTCTAATTTTTTTTCTTTTATCAGATTTTTTGGTATTTCTACAGTTAATTTCTTTGATATTTTCTTTAAAATCCTATCTTCGTATAAATTTTTCTCTAAATCATCAACACTAAATGACAAAGGATCCTTCTGAATATCTTTGGACAACTTAACAGGCTGGCCGTCATCATCTATTGTAAACACAATAACTGTAGTGTTATCTTTTCCACCTGCATGGTTTGCAGATGATATGAGCTCGTTTACAGTAAAAGCTAAACCTGCACTATTTCTATTAACTATATCTTTAATTGAATTGTCATCAATTTCACCATTTAAGCCATCACTACACATAATATAAAAATCGCCAGGCTTATAATCATATTGCTGATAATCTACTTTTACACTTGAAGCTATACCTAAGGCTCTTGTAATAATGCTTTGATTCTCTACAAATTTTATATCTGACTCTGCTATTTTCCCTCCATCTAACAAATCGTTTATTTTAGAATGATCTTTCGTGAGAAGTTTTATGTTTCCTTCTCTAATTCTATATAATCTACTATCCCCTACATGATAAACATTCAATATATTGTACTCTCTATCAACTTTACACATTACAACTGTAGTGCCCATACCAGCAAGCTTTCTATATTTAATAGTCAGATTATATAACATTCTATTTGCAAGCATAACCGTTACAATAGGTATAGCACTATTTATATCATTACCTATTTTAGCAAGATCATCACCAATAATGTCTCTTACCTGTTCATCATTTATAGTCTTATATGACTTAAGAATAACTTCAACAGCTAATTGACTAGCAAACGCTCCAGCAACACCACCACCCATACCATCACAAACTACATAAAAATCTTCACCTATGCCATAAGAATCTTGGTTTTCTGTTCGTAAAAGTCCAATATCTGTTTTAGCATAGTAAGAAACTTTCACAAAAATTTAACCTTAACCCTTTTAAGTTTTTTTCTTATTAATATAAAAATTTTAAAAAACACAAAACAAACAAAAATTAAGACAGATGAGTAAAACATCAAATAATACTTGATTTTAGATTGAGGAGTCCCCTGGCCTGTATGAGAAGGATCAGCTAAATACATAGGCCATGGACAAAAGTTTTTTAGACTTTTTGAATTTGTATTTATGATTTGTAAAGCATTAGTCGCATTTGCAAATATGATATTTAGCTTACCAGAACCAAAAGCATCAGCAATTAAAGGAGATGAAGTTATAGGAGTATTACTGGCTTTTATCTCAGCAAGAATTTCAAGTTCTTGTCTTTTAATATTATTTTTAACAACTACTATCCTTCCATCTTCTGTACCAACAACAAATTCATCATATCCATCCTTGTCAAAATCATACTTGGATGGACTAGATATTATTCTCTTTGCATCAGGAATATCCAGTTTAGACAAAAGTTCTCCTGATGGATAATTTGTTTTTCCTTTTAAATTGTATACACTTCCATTAGCAGAAACAACAAATACATCACCATTAGAGATTAAAGGCGATGCAGTATATTCCAAGTTTAATGGCGGAGCAGGTTCAACTAAAAAAGTCCATAAAACATTTAAATTAGTAACATCAATTGCACTAACATATTGAGGATGACTTGTTTGCACTACGATATCTGAAATAGCATTTTTTGTTATATCTCCAACAGCTGGAGCAGCTACAATAAAATGCTCTTTACCTGTTTTCTCTAGTAAATCCAACATTTTCTTTTCACGTGATTTACCATTTATAAAGTAAATTTTCCCTCTATTATTTGCAACAACAACTATAGGTACACCATTCTTATTATTACACAAAACCGGCGTTGCATATAAAGGACCCTCAACATACTCTATAATCTTTTCATATTCTTTATCATGCCCTACATTATACAGAAAACTAACAGTACCCTCTTGAGAACATACAACTACATCCATCTTACCATTACCAGTTAAATCAGCTATCAACGGTGTAAGCCCAGCAATTTCCCCACCTATTACTTCTTTTCTTATTAAATTCCCAGTTTGTCCATCATAAATATAAAGCATAGAAGTGGCCGACACTACAATTATATCTTTTACTCCATCGTTATTTACATCAGCAATCATTGGAGATCCAATATCTAAATTAAGTACTTCTATATGATTCCACAATTCCTTCCCTGTACTTAAATCCCAACCATATAAAAAACCAGAACCAGTAAGAGCTATAAGTGCATTATTGCCATTATTTAAAATGTCTCCAATTGCTGGAGTAGGGGTTCTATGATAATCTTCTAGAGACGACTTTAAGACCATGGCTTTCTTAAAAGCTGTATTTAATTCTAATGTAAGTTTTTCATCATAGGATTTCATAACAGAAAGTTTTTGGTTTGAAATAAATGCAAAAAATAAAAATGCACAAGTAACTAAAATGGTAATGGCAAGTGATAAAGGTTTTATAATTCTTAACAAAAATATCTGTTGTTTTTGTGGGAAGGAGTAATCTTCATTGCTAGAATTTACAAATCTAAAAATAGACCTTCCAATAGATATTTCGTCACCACTTTGTATAGCAAAACTTTCAAATTGCCCAATTTTTAAACCATTTACAGCAACTCCTCCAGTACTACCAGTATCTTCCACAAAAAATTTACCATCTTTAAATGAAATTACAGCATGTCCCTTAGAAACTGTATTGTCATTTTCTAATATTATGTCATTCTCTATTCCTCCTTTTGGAGTAAAAAGTTCTCTACCAATAAACGTATCACCGTTTTTTACAAAGTACTTTTTACCTTCAAATTTACCATAAACACCTAAAAGATAATACTTGTTATCTGAAATAGAATTTTTTTGCCAATACTCTAATGTATAAGTACCTATACTAATAGTATCTCCATTATAAAGAAGCTCTTGTTCTACAATAATTTTGCCATTAATTTTAGTACCTGATATTGTGTTTTGATCTTTAATATAGTATTTGTCATTTTTTAAAATTAGAGTACAATGATTATCTGAAACCAATGAATCGTTTATAACAATATCATTTGTTTTTTTCTTCCCAATAAAAATTTTTTCTTTTCTTTTTAAAACATATTCACTTAAAATTTCTTCTTTTTTCTTTAGCAGCAACAAGGACATAAACTTTCTCCTTGCAACAAGTCATTATTGTTAATTTAGTATTTAAGAGGCTTACCACAATTTAAACAAAATCTTAACTTTCTACCTTTTGGAATTACATTAACATACCCACAATACGAACAAACTACTGTACGTTCACCATCTTTTGTAGTAGTTGTTGCAGCTGCTTTCTTATCTAATTGTTTATTATGTCTACTCTTAGAAACTTGTTTTACTCTGTCTTTTACAACATCAATATTTTCATTAATAGGCAAAGAATCTTTCTTTGAAATTAAAGTTATCTTGTTAACATTAGCATTACCATTTGTCAAAGAAACAGTAAAATTTTGTGTTACAAATCCTTTAGCAATAATTTTCCCTTTTACAACTTTACTTTTTGCAAATTTATAGTTCCAATCCCCTTCTTGATTAGTTTTACCTAACATTACACCGTCAACCCAAACAGCAGCACCATAAATAGGTACTCTTTTACCATTGTTATTGATATATGAAATTTTTAGTTTTAAAGGAATTTTTGCAGTAGATAACTCAACACTTATAGAATTTATTTTTTCAATATCTACATCATCTTTAACAAAAGGCTCAAATCCTTCTGCAAAAAAAGTAAATTTATATATACCAATAGGCAAAGATAAAGAAAGGGGCTTATTAGCACTTATCTCTCTCACATCATGTACTGTGTCACTATCTAACTCATTTTCACTTGATTCTTCTGCTACTTTCTGAGCCACCTGATCTTGCGCATTTTCTGTATTTAAAGTTGAAGAACTATTTTGTAAATGGATATTATCAGTTGAAGTAACAACTTGATTTTCTACATTTAAAGTTTTATTTTTATTTACATCTGTTTGCAAATCTATGGGCTGCTGAAAATTCTCATTATTTACTACATTTGTAGAAGATGTATAAGAACTTTCTCCATGATCAGCATTTTCCACATTTACTGCAACATTACTAGAAGCATTAATTTCTTGATTAGATAAATTATTGTCTTTCAACACTTCACTTTCTTTTGTTTGACTATCACTTTTAACAATATTGCTAGATTGCATACGAATATCGCCTTCTGGTAATTTACGCTCTATCTGCAATTTTGCTTTAAAAAACACCGATGAATTTTTAGCTTTTACTCTAAACGTAACCAACTTACGCATATCAATAATTTGTTGTTCTTGAGTAGAAGAAGACACTTTTATTTCTTCTACAACTTCAGAATATTTACCACTTATATCAAGAATTTCAATCTTGTAATCACCTTCTTTTAATCTCACGATAACTGGCGTAATACCTCTAGGTTTTGGTTCGCCGTATATTTGTAAAGTCATATTTTCCGGATTCGTGTCAAAAGTAATCTTTTTATAAAAATGGCCACTTATACTAAACAACTGATCATTTCCCTGACTTTGTAACAATATATCCCAAAACTCTTTATCTACTCCAGCAAAAATTTCTTCCTGGCTGGATTTAGTTAAGTCTATGTTACATTGGCCTTCTTTAAATTCCTTTGCGTCAGAACCAAGATCAGAAAAGCCTGGCAATGAAAGCCTTACAGCATGTGCTCCACCTGCAGAAAGCTGTACCTTGCACGGAGCGTTCCCAACTTTATTACCATCTACATAGACATCTGCGTTGTTAGGATATGAAATAACGTTCAAATCAAAATCAAATACAAGTTCTATTTTTTCTTGCTCCTTATGAGATTTGTTTTCTACCGTAATAACTCGTTGTATTGGACTAAAGCCTGGCTTGATAGCACTAACAACATAAGACCCTGGACGAATTTTTCTTAAAGCAATAGGCTTTCTTGAACTTGCGTTTTCAATAATGGTATCGCCCTCTTTTGTTTTTAGCGAAACAACTGCATCTTCTGGAATTGTAGTGATTATAACATCTGAACGGTTAATCCTTTTATAAATATATTCACCTATCGGTGTAATTTGTAAAAAAATGTCACTAATCAAACAGGCAAAAAGTAAAACTAAAATACCTATTAAGACTTTTATTAAAATGCCTTTTAAATTTACTATTTTCTTCTTAAACCAATCATCAACTTCCTCAAAAATAGTTTTTCCTTTCGATTCAACCCGTGGTTGCGGTTGTGAATACTTTTTTTGCCCATTTTTATTATTTTCACTATCAACTTGTTTAGCATCTGGACTTCTAGTTCCTACATTTGTTTGGCCTGCAACAAAATCTGTAGTATTAATCTTAGTGACAGAGGGATCATTTCTTACAATATTCATATCAATCGTTTTAACAAAGTTTGAAAGAGTAACAGAATCATTAAACTCTTTTTCCATTATTTTTAAAATAAAAGATGAAAAATCTGAAATAATATCCTCTTCACCTATACCTTTTAAAATTCGTCTTAAATCCCTGTACATTTCAATAGCTCTTTCATAGCGTACAGTTTTGTCTATTTGAAGAGCTTTCGAAAGAATTTCTCCAATTTCAGTAGGTAAGTCTAACCCATCTAAAAGAGTGCCGTTGAACTCTCTATTTAACACACAAGATGTCACCTCAGAAATACTACCAGAAAAAAGCTGCTTACCTGTAAGCATTTCATACAAAACAACAGCTGTAGAGAATATATCAGACCTATGGTCTATATCTTCAGATCCTTTTATTTGTTCAGGAGACATGTAAGAATATTTGCCAGTTAAAATTGATTCTTTTAGATTAGTATTTAGATCGTCTGCAGTTTTTGCAATACCAAAATCACTTAACTTAATGTTACCTTCAAAAGAAAGTAATACATTCCCGGGAGAAATATCACGGTAAACTATACCATACGGTTTATTTGTAATAGGATCTATAGCAACACGATTTATATAATCTATTGCTCTAAGAATACTCATACAAATAACAATAGAAAATTCCCACGGTATTTTTATTTGGTATTCATTGCATCTTTTTATAAGACTTTCAAGATCTGTACCATTGACATGGTCCATTAAAATATAAAAAGAGCCGTTATCGCCTTTCCAAAAATGTTCTACCCTTACAATGTTTGCATGTACAATATTTTTGGCAATTAACGCCTCTTTGTAAAACATCTCAACAAACTTCAATTCAGAAAAATGACTTAAAAGTTCTTTGCAAGCAGCATAGTTTTTTAAACTAAAGTCATATACTTGCCATACAACACCAAAACCACCAACCCCAATTTCTCTTACACTTACATATTGTCCATTAATAACAAATTTAATACTCAAGCTTTTTTGAGATTGATTATCAAGCATTAACCTTTACCTTTTGCTTAGATTTTTACTCAAGTAGTGACTATTGTATCAATATGTACATATCGTTATTATTGTAATAATAAAAATAATATTAATCAAATTTAAACCAAAAACAATAATTATACTTAGTAATCAATGATAAAGAAGTTTCTTTAACTGTTGTTTCAGTTTTCAGTAGTTGTTTCAACAACACCAAGTGACAATTCTGGTTCTGATATGTCATTTGTTTGACAAACATCTTCAGACACGTCTTCAATAAGAGGCAATTCACTTAAATGTGCCAACCCAAAATGTTTTAAAAAGTCTTGTGTGGTTCCATAAAGTAAAGGTTTGCCTAAAGCTTCTTTCCTACCAACTATTTTTACAAGTTTTCTTTCTAAGAGGGTATCTATGACACCCGAAGATTCAACGCCTCTTATTTCATCAATCTCAGCTCTTGTTATAGGTTGTTTGTATGCAACCATGGCAAGAGTCTCTAAAGCAGATGGCGATAACTTTAAAACAGGTTTTTCCTTTAACAGTTTTTTAATCCAACTAGAATATTCTGATTTTGTAGCAAATGTCCAACCATCTGCAATAAACTTAATATCATAAGGCTTATTTAGTTTTACACATTCATCCTGTAATTGATTTAAAATGTCATTTATATTAGAAATATCAGGACAATCGGTTTTTAGTATATCTTTAAAATCTTTAAAAGTTAAAGGTCTTTCCGAAACAAAAAGTAATACTTCTATAATTTTTTTGACTTCAGATGTTTCCATCTTCTTCCTCTTGCACACCATCGATTTGAGAAACTTCATTTACAACATGCATATTATCATATTCTCAATCTTTAATTATAACATTACTAGTTTTTTGTGAAGTTCTTTCCTCTACTAAACCTAAAACATTCCCCATTCCTTCTACATTAACACTCTCTTCATTATAAAGCCTGTAAATTCGTATTTCTGCAAAGAGTTCAGATTGTTTAGCTATAATTTGCTTATTTTTTATTAACTCTAAAACTGCCATAAAACAGACTATCAACGCAGATTTCGAACTTTGATTTTTTAGTATTTCTGTAAAAGAAACATATTGTTTCCCTTCTAAAATATCAAGAATTTCCCTAATTTTTACTTCTATAGGAATTTCCTGATACATAATTTCTTTTATATTTTCAGGGACAGTAAGCAAAGCCTTACGAAAACAATTTAATAAATCAAAAATCGTAACATCCAAAACAAAGTCTTGTTTGCTTATTATAGGCATTGGTCTATAATAAACTTGGGCATTTTCTAAAACTTTATAGGATAAAAGCTTTCCAATCTCTTTATATTTTTGATATTCCAACAACCTATTTTTAAGCTGATCTAACATATCTTCGTCATCTTGTTGCAAATCATTACCTGAGGGCAACAAAGATTTAGCTTTTATCTGCATAAGTGTAGAAGCCATTACAAGGAATTCCCCGGCTATTTCAATGTTCAAATTTTGCATTAAACCTATATAGGCAAGATATTCAGAAGTAATATCTGCTATTTTTATTTCGCTAATCTCAAGTTCGTTCTTCTTTATAAGATGTAAAAGAAGATCTAATGGACCTTCAAACATGTCTATATGTATATCATAAACCATTTAAGTTCCTTAACTTTAAAACTTTAGTGCACGCCTTATTTCATTCATAGTTTCCTGAGCAACTTCACTTGCTTTTTGGTTTCCTTCATCAATTACTTTTTGCAAATAAGCTTTATCTGCAATTATTTCTTTTCTTTTTACTCTAAAAGGTTTCATAAATGCTGAAAGTATTTCCATTAAGTGCTTTTTGCATAACATACACCCAATTGAACCTGCTTTACATTCTTGTTCTCTTTTCATATAATCTGCGTTAAATGCTTTATAAAAAGAAAATACTGCACAGCCCTGAGGGTGACCAATATCATCTTTTTTTACTTTTAATGGATCACTAAACATATTCCTAATCTTTTCCTGCAAAATGTCATCTTCCTCACCAAGAAAAATTGAATTCCCATAGGATTTTGACATTTTCCTACCATCCAATCCTAAAAGCTTAGAGGCTTTTGTTAAACATTCTTTTGGCTCAATTAAAACGCCTCCATAGAAATTATTAAATCTTCTAGCTATCTCCCTAGCAAATTCCAAATGAGCAAGCTGATCTTCTCCTACAGGTACAAAATTTGCTTTATAAAGAAAGATATCTGCTGCCATTAAAACAGGATACCCTAAAAAACCATAGTTATTAAGATCTTTATTTTTTATTTCTTTTATCTGTTCTTTATATGTCGGACATCTCTCAAGCCAACCCAAAGGCGTTATCATAGATAGAATTAAAAATAGTTCGCTATGTTGAGCAACTTTAGATTGTTTAAAAACAACCGACTGTTTTGGATCTATTCCTACACTAATCCAATCTGCAACCATTTCAAAAGCATTTTCGTCTATTTTAGATGTATCTTGGTAATCTGTAGTTAAAGCATGCCAATCAGAAGACATATAAAAACACTCAAAATCTTTTTGCATTTCTACCCAGTTTTTTAAAGCCCCAAAATAGTGACCTAAATGAAGTCTCCCTGTAGAACGCATACCAGACAATACTCTTTTTTTGTCATTCATAAAATTGTCTCGTCACTTTAAAAAATAATACCACTCAAATTTGTTACAAAAAAATTAATCATAGGGTACAAAAAACTCCAAACTAAACCTGAAGATAGTACTATAAATAAAATTATTAAACACACAAAAGGATTTAAATTTAAATAATTTCTAGAAATATTTTTAGGCAAAAAATAAGCAACAATTTTTGAACCGTCTAACGGAGGAATTGGTATCAAATTTATAACAGCAAGAATAAGGTTTACATTAAGCATTACATACAATAAAGTTAGTATTGACCCACAAAAACCGTCAGAAAAATGACTAATAAAACGTATTCCAATACCAGAAAATATAGCAAGCAATATATTAGAAGCAGGCCCTGCAAAAGATACAGTAACCGTATCTAACTTTGGATTCTTTAAATTAGCATAATTTACAGGGACAGGTTTTGCCCAGCCAAAAAGTATAGGAGCTTTCATAAGTAAAAGCATAGAAGGAAGAACTATACTCCCAAAAAGTTCTAAATGGACAAGCGGATTAAGCGTTATACGTCCAAGATTTTTCGCAGTATCATCACCCCTTAAATGAGCTATATAACCATGCGAAACTTCATGAATTATAACTGAAAAAATAAAAACAACTATATATACAAAAACTTTCATTTAGATTCCCTATAATTAATTTACAACACTTAAAAAATTGATGTTTTATTTTATGTTTTTTTGAATATATTTGTCAATGAAAAATTATTGAAAAAACCGTTAAATTTAAAACTTATACTATTTGCTTTTTTCTATATAAAAAGATAAAATTCTTCTATTACTTTTAATATAAAAAAGAGGAGTCTCATGGAAAGAAAGTACCAGGTTGTAGTTATCGGTGCTGGACATGCGGGTTGTGAAGCAGCCTTAGCTTCTGCGAGAATGGGATTAAAAACAATTGTTATTACATTAAATGTTGACTCTATAGCAAGAATGCCCTGTAATCCTGCCATAGGAGGCATAGCCAAAGGACAAATGGTCAGAGAAGTTGACGCCATGGGTGGAGAAATGGGTTGGATAACTGATCATGCCGGCCTTCAGTTTAAAATTTTAAATAGTTCTAGAGGCCCAGCAGTTTGGTCTCCAAGGGCACAATGTGATAAAGAACTCTATTCTGTTTTAATGTCAAAATCCCTTCAAAATCAATCAAATTTGGACATATTGCAATCTGAGGCTACATCCCTAATAGTAAAAAATGGAAAAGTTTGTGGAGTTAAAATTCTTACAGGCCAAACAATAGAAACAGAAGCTGTTATAGTTACAACCGGAACATTTTTAAAAGGTACAATACATCTTGGCAAAATGTATTTTGAAGGAGGAAGGTTCAATGAAAGGTCTGCTTCTTATCTTTCAAAATCACTAACTCAAGATGCTGGATTAAAGCTTGGAAGATTCAAAACAACAACAACTCCAAGAATTAATACTTTATCAATAGACTATTCAAAAATGACAGAACAACCCGGAGATGAAAAACCAAAACCATTTTCACATTTTACAGAAGTAGAGTCTTGGAGAAAAAACTTAAAGCAACTTTCTTGCTGGCTTACATACACAAACCCAACAACACACAAAATTGTTGGAGATAATTTGGGACTTTCTTCAATTGATATAGGTGAAGTAAACAGCAAAAGTCCAAGATATTGCCCTGCTATAGAAGAAAAAATTGAACGCTACCCAGAAAAAACAAGCCACCACATTTTTGTAGAACCCGAAGGATATAATACAAATGAAGTATACTTAAACGGTTTATATACCGGCCTTCCTTTTGATTTACAACAGCAGATGATTAATTCTATAGCTGGTCTTGAAAACGCAAAAGTTATACGTTATGGGTACGCTATAGAGTACGATTATTCAAGCCCATTACAAATAACAAAATCTTTAGAAACAAAAACTTGTCAAAATCTTTTCTTAGGTGGACAAATTAACGGAACAACAGGATATGAAGAAGCTGCATCTCAGGGGTTTGTAGCTGGTGTAAACGCAGCTTTGAAAGTTTTAGGCAAGGAGTCTCTTATACTTAAAAGAAACGAGTCTTATATAGGAATATTAATAGACGATATTACAACAAGAGGAATGGACGAACCTTACAGAATGTTTACCTCTAGAGCAGAGTATAGACTATCTATAAGAAACGATAACGCTGATTTAAGACTTATGGATATAGGACATTCTATAGGACTTATTTCTGATAAAGCCTATAAAAAATTTGAACTTTATAGAAACACTTTAAATGATATATATAACAACGATACCAATAATCTTCCAGCAGACCAAGATTTATCGCCATGGTCATTAGAAAAAGCAAAAGAAGAAGTTTATATTTATAAAAAATATGAAGGTTATATTGAAATACAAGACAAAATGGCAAAGAAAGTGAAGAAAAATGAAGATAAAAAGATCCCTGCTGATTTTGATTATACCAAGATAGATTCTTTATCTGCAGAAACAAAGCAAAGATTTATGCAAGTACGTCCACAAACAATAGGACAAGCTTCAAGAGTACACGCTATTAAGCCCTCTG
Organism: Candidatus Endomicrobiellum incisitermitis; assembly: GCA_031275795.1. Taxonomy (GTDB): domain Bacteria; phylum Elusimicrobiota; class Endomicrobiia; order Endomicrobiales; family Endomicrobiaceae; genus Endomicrobiellum; species Endomicrobiellum incisitermitis. The sequence continues at coordinate 1,272 of JAISOG010000034.1, read as the reverse complement.
ATATAGCTATAATAACAATACATCTGGAAAAACAAAAAAAGGAGCGTAAACAAAAGGTCAGTGAAAAACACAATAGTTGATATATATTTTTTTACAGGTACAGGGAACACTTTTCTTGCTGCATCAAAAATTGCCCAAACTCTTGAAAGTTACAATTGTAAAGTAACCGTGTTTGATATGGCAAAAATTGATGCTAAATCAGTAAATTTATCCCATACAATAGGTATAGGGTTCCCTACTGCATTTTGGAACACGTATCCTATTGTTAAAGATTTTATAAACGCTTTACCTAACAATATAGTCGGTACTACTGAAGTTTTTGTATTTACTACTATGGGCAATTCATCTTTAAAAGCAGCATCTAATTTTGGACTTATTCTTAAAAGTAAAGGATATAAATTAGTAGGAGCTAATGGTTTCTTAATGCCCAATAATTTTATAGCTGTACAAAAAGAAAACAAAAATATAAAAAAAAGAGAAAAATCTTATAAACAAATAGAAATTTTTGCAAAAAATTTAATTAACACAGATGCAAAACCTATAAAAATAAACCTGTTTTTCAAATTATGCTTTACTATCACAAGCTTTATAACTGATAGGTGGAAAAGTAACTTATTTCAAAAAATTGTTAAATTTAAACTTAAAGAAAACAAATGTAGTAGATGTGGACTTTGTGCTCAAATCTGCCCAACAAAAAACATTGTAATTAAAGGAAATTACCCGATATTTAAAGCTCAAAATTGTCAAATATGTATGAGATGCATATCTTATTGCCCTCAAAAAGCAATAAAATCTTTTTTACTAAGAAAAACGTACCGAGCTTTAACCGACCAGGAGTTTAAAAAATGCTTTTTTTAGATATACTAGGATTTACAGCAGGGTTCTTTTCCATGGCAATTTTTGTTCCACAAGTTTATAGAACTTGGAAAAACAAATCTGCTAAAGGTGTTTCTATTCAAACGTTTATAATATGTACAATAAGCAATATCTTATGGATAATTTATGGGATATCTTTAAAAGAACCTGCTATTTATGTAACAAATATTGTCATGCTTTCTCTTGCTTTGGCACAAATTGTTCTAAAAATTAAATATGATATTTAAAAAAATTAAACTATTAGATTAAAAAAATATTTATATGTGTGATATTTCAATATGTAAAAGTTCAAACACATCAACCCACTTGAAAAAGAGGGAAAGAATATAAAGTAAAGCTAGGAAAAAGATTAAACGTTAATAAAAGAACGTTGAGCATAAAAAGCTTTACAGCGAT
>JAISOG010000030.1 GCA_031275795.1 Candidatus Endomicrobiellum incisitermitis | reverse complement strand
TGCAAGGCAAAAAACACAGGGTTTATCGTGTCATAAACACAAGTTTTTTAACGCAGCAGTGTCAAAAAAGGCATAGTAAGGATATGCGCTAAGGTTTTTAGACAGACCCCGTTCATTGTCTGAAGCAAAATTCATTTAAGTCTTTTTTGTCTTTTCATTTTGCAAGTTTGCTAAATTGATTAAATGTTTATTTGCGATTGTTCTAGTACTAGTAACGTAGATAAAAGCATTAGGTTAATGTTGCATTAAAGCGACTAGAACAAGTTTTGTAATATTATTGTTTTAACCTTTTCGTCCACAATTCGTTTTGGTATAGAAAAAGCAGTTTTTATTAAAAAATCTTGAGTTAAGTCCTTAAGTTTACATATTTTTGTGTATTTATTTGCATTTTTAGTTTGTATTTGAGATATGTCTGTTGTATCGGTAAAAACTATAAAATTTTGTATAAAAGGTCTAAACTTTTCTTCTTTTTTAGTGTATTTAAAGTCATATAAAATTTTTTCTATACGCTTACTTACCTGCTTAAACTGATTTTCAGACTGTTCAAAAAAATTTCTTCTTTTAGTAGAAACTTTTTCTATATTATTTGTAACAACTTTTGTAAGATCGTTAATGCTTCCTGTAATTTTTGCATTAGGGAAATATTTTGCTTCAAATAACATTATTTCAAATGGTAGCGGAGATGCTGTAAAAGCTATTATATCTATTTGTTGTCCGTTAATTATAATATTTTCTTTTGGTTCGTAAGGATATTGCATAAATACTTTTGTCATGCTTTTTAACTTATTTTGAACTTCGTCTTCAAAAAGTTGTCCAGCACCTTTATCGGCACGATTTAACATTTCTGTAAGTAAATGATTTTCTTTTTGTAAGTTTTCAATCGTTTTTGTTTTGTCGTCTTTGACACTTAAAGCTTTTTTGATTTTTATAATAAGTTCTGTTTCTGTTGCTGGTTTAGAAATAAAATCTATTATATAGTCTCCTGCTATATTTGTAATTTCGGACCCATAATTTTTTTCCATGGCAGAAAGTAATATTATTGGCAAGTTTGGAGAAAGTTCTTTTATGTGTGGTAAAATATCAATACCTGTTTCTCCAAACCCAAAATAGATATCTAAAATTAAAAGATCTAATTTGTCAGGATTGTTTAAAAGAAATTTTTTTATTTCTATTGTGTTGTTAAATTGTAATACATCTATATCTTGAAAATGTTTTTTTGTTGTTCTTTCTATGGACATGCGTACGCTAGAGTTGTCGTCTGTTATAGCAATTATTTTTTTGTTTATTTCAGTCATCATTTTCTCCAATTGAGAAGTCTTCTCTAAAGTATGGAATATTAATTACAGTTTCTAAACCGTTCATTTTTCTAAACTGAATATTTTTTGCATAAATAAAACCACCTAATACTTTTATAAAATTGTTTGCTATTATAGTACCTTCTCCGAACCTGTTACCTTTAGAGCTTTCTATAGGGGATTTATATATTTTTGAAATTTTGTTTTTTGAGATTCCTCCAGCATTATCTAAGATTGACACGGATACAAATTTATCGTTTTTGATTTTTAACTCTATGTTTATAATTGCATTAAATTTGTTATAAAGCATATGCTTTTGTAAGGCATACACTGAATTATCTAAAATGTTATTAAAAGCTATAAAAAAAGATTTATTTATTTTGCAGTAAATGTCAGTTTTTTTAAATTTAATAAACTTGATTGCAATGTATGGAGCTTTGGTTTGTAATGTTGATATAGTACTTTCTATTTCTTTTATTATGTCTTGTAAATAATAAGTTTTTAGAGTGCCACTAGTTATCTCTTCAATATATTGGCATATTTCTTTTTGATTTTTTAAAATTAAATCGCTGTATGGTTTTACTACATTGTCATAAACTTCAGATAAAAGGTCGTTAAGGTTTGTTTTTGATTTTTCTAAATCATTTATTAAGTCATGCCTAGCACTTTTTAAGAATTCTAATGTGTTAGCAGACCAGTTTAATTCCAAAAGTTGTAGTTTTTGTTTTTGCTCGTCAAATGCTACAGACAATTGTTCAGAAGTTTGTTTTTTTATGAGTTCGTTGTTTAATGTAACAGACTCTGTAATTCTATTATTTCTTCTGTCAATTAATATGAAAGTGCATACAGTTAATAGTAACCACAATAGCAGTTCTGGTTTAGCTTTTATGTTAGTAATGGTATAGTAATATGCTACAGGTGTTATTCCTGTTATAGCAACGAGGATAAATAGATATATAATTATTAATATGCTTGATATAAAAAGAATGTCAATAAGAAAATATTTGCTGTCTCTATCTATACTTTCAGTATAAAAATTATATTTTGGTGTAATTTGTAAATATTTATAACTATTTGTGAAAAAAATTTTTAATGTCGTAAAAGCAATAAATATGAGTATGGGAAAAGTAAGAATTTCTAAAAATATATAGTCTTGTAAAGAATATAATGATAAGTTATTTATAAAACCCATAAGTAGTTTAAGAGAAGTTGTTTTTATTTTTAAAATATAGATAATAATTAATGTAAAAAAAATACAAATTTCTGTTAAAGAAAAATGAGTTAAAGTTATTTTGTGCCAAGATAGGTCGCTTTTATATATTTGTTTTTGATAAGTGTTTGTTAATGTATAAATATTAAATTTAAATATTGTTAAGCATATTGTTAGTCCAAAGAATACATCTATAATTTTATCAGGAATTTCTATAAACGTGTCTGCTATATAATTTATAAATATTATGCTAACACCAGAACTTGAAAAATTAAAAAAGTTGCCAAATAGGTGAGCAAAAAATAAAGAGTAAGGTTTATCAAATAACATGTTTTGGGAAAGGGCGCTTCTTATTATAGAAGAACAAAATGCTGTCAAAAGGCCAGCGCCAATACCATAAAATAATAAAAAAGATATCGCTTTGTTAAAATTAGATTTTAGTGAAGACTTTTGTTCTAAGTTATTATTTTTAAATATAGTGACAATTCCACACTCATTCAAAATGCCCCAGTATAATGCTCCAACAATGTTTACAGCTGCAAGATAAATAAAGTGAGGAGATGTTGACACTGAAAGTAGAATTGAGGAAGCAAAACTTACTATTATTCCCCATAAACTTCCTAGTACTATTGTTGCTACAAATGTCCCAACCATATCAAAATATAAAAAGTTGTAGCTGTTTTCATAAACGAAAGAATATCCAGCCCAGTTTAAAAGAATAGAAAATATAGCAACAAGAAACAAAAATTTTTTCTCGCGAAGTTTCCAATATAAGTTTGAAACTAGATTAAAAAATTTCATGAGAATATGATATTAATATTATTACAATTTTACAAGTAAATTTAAATTTTATTATAATACAAACATGATTAAAATTAAAGATATTATTTTTAGATGGGTTTTATTTGTAATTTTTACTCTTTCTGCTGTTGTTATTACTCAAATAATTATAGTAAAAAAGGCAGCAGCTATACTATCATCTGTTCCAATTGTAAGTTTGCCTACGTATTCTCCTCAAGATTTGTTAAATGACGTAAATTTAAGAGTTAAATATCTTGCTGCTAGAGTTAGGGATACAAATTTTTTTGTTTATACAGTAAGACCTAAAGATAATCTTTGGAAACTTGCAAAAAAACAAGGATATTCAGTACATACATTAATAGGTGTAAATCCTCAACTTAAAACGTATGAAATAAATGTAAATCAAAAAATTTTAATACCTTCTTCTGGTGGTTGTTTACATCCTGTCCAGGATAATGATACTTGGCAAAAGATAGCTCAACGCTATGATATAGATGTTGACCAGTTGCAGTTAAAAAACTTTGGTGTTTCTAAGTTGGTTCAAGGAGAATATGTATTTATACCAGGTAAATATCCATCACTAGATTTGATGAATAAAAGTATGCAAGAGAAATACGAACAACGATCTTTGTTTCAATCTCCATTAAGCGGTAGATACTCTTCTGTTTTTGGTAAGCGACTACATCCTGTAACAGGGAAAGTAAGTTTTCATGGTGGTATAGATATTGCAGTGCCGTCTGGTACTTGGGTGGGGGCTGCAGATGATGGTGTTGTAATAGTTGCAAGTACTAATGTAAGTCATTATGGTACTGCTGTTTTTATAGATCACAAAAATGGTTATATAACCCACTATGGGCACCTTTCTAAGTTATATGTAAGAGTTGGACAAAAAGTTAGGAAAGGTCAACTTATAGCTAAAAGTGGAGCGACTGGTAGAGTTACAGGCCCTCATTTACACTTTACAATAAAGAAAGGTGACAAAGCTTTAGATCCTATGAAGTTTATTTGGTAATCTATTTACAAATTATCCTTTTCTGTTTTTGTTTAGCATTTCTGTCTTTTTCGATAAAAATTACATTTTCCAAAACATCCTCTATTTATTCCAGCGGGGGTTAAGTCGGCATTGGTTCTAAACTTGTTTAATGCAGTATAATTTGAAACAAGAGAATCCATTGCGCTGGCGCTTACTCCCAAAATAGCTTATGTGATCCTACATCCTGTAATTTCATTGGTTGTAATATCAGGTTGAGCTATAATTGCAACTTTGAAACCTTTTGAAGTAAGATAGTTTCCTCTTACAGCAATACCTATAAAAGGACTATCAATATGTGTATCTCCTGATACTAAAATTATATCCGGACCTGTCCCATCTAAGAACTTCAATTTCATATTTAGTTGTAGGTAAAAACATGAAAAGTCTTAAAAAATATACTTCTTAAATTTTTCTCTATACTTTTTTCTGTAACTTTTTTTAGGTAAAAATTTTGAAATTATAAAAATTAGTCCAAAGTAATATTTATTTAAAATTTGTCTTGTTTTTGATAGTTTGTTGAAATGAATTATATACTTTAAAAAGTCATAAAAATTATTTTTATCAGTTCTATTGTAGTCTTTAGGGAAGTTAATTTGTTTTAATAAGTCTATGATATATGGGAGCATAACTTTAATACTATGTGAACGTTCTATACTTTGAGCAATTAACTGGATAAATGGTTCTTTGTAATTTTCAAACATGTTTTTTTTGTTTAAGTAATTGTAAATGTTTTTAATAGCTTTTAAAATATCTTCTCTGTTTTTTTTGCTAGAAAGTATAGAGTTTGGCCTTAGTCTGTAAATATAAAGATATTTGCTGATAAAATAAGTTTCTTTTGATTGAGTAAAGAATTTATAATAAAACTCTAAATCTTCAAAAAGAATATTTTCTGAGAATTTAACATTGTTATTTTTAATTGTGCTTGTACGGTACACTTTGTTCCAACAGTTTACAGGGAAATTGTTTATGTTTTCAGGGGTTATATTTAGTGGACCATTGTTAGTTTTTAAAAAGTAGTTGTCTTTTGTAAAAGATTTTTTATTGTCATTGAAAATTTTAACATTAACCCATACGCTGTCTAAGTTTAAGTTTTCTAGTTTAGCATAAGCAAGTTCTAAAAAATTAGGTTCTACATAGTCATCAGGGTCAATAAAAGAAATGTATTGCCCGGTTGAATTTTCTATGCCAATATTTCTTGCAGTACCGGGGAGTTTGTTGTTGTCTAGTTTTATTACTTTTATTCTAATATCTTTTTTTGCAAAATTTTCAACGATTTTTATAGAAGTGTCTGTTCCACAATCATCAATACAAAGTATTTCAATATCTTTTAAAGTTTGTGATATAATACTTTCTAGACATTGTTTGATATATTTTTCAACATTATAAATTGGAATTATAACTGAAACTTTCAACATATTTTTGTATAAAACCTTTTGTTATTTAATTATACAAAAATTATCTTTGTTTGACGAGTATTATATAAAGATGTATAATTATTGCATATTTTTGTGTTTAAGTTAGGGATTTGCTATGAATAGGGATTGCTATGAAAAAGAAGAGAAAAACTAGTGAAAAAAGACTTTTAAAAGTTGCTCAGAAACCATCTGAAATGGCAAAAAAACTTCATTCTTTTTATAAAGGTAAAATAGAGGTAGTGCCGAAATGTCAAGTTAAAAGTTTAAGCGATTTTTCTATATGGTATAGTCCTGGTGTTAGTGCAGTTTGTACAGATATTTATAAGAATCAAGAGCTTGTTTATGAATACACGAACAAGGGTAATAGTATTGCAATTGTAAGTGATGGGTCCAGAGTTTTAGGACTTGGCGATATTGGTGCACAAGCTAGTATGCCTGTTATGGAAGGTAAAGCTCTTCTTTATAAATATCTTGGCGGAATAGATGCATATCCAATATGCCTTGGCACAAAGGATGAAAAAGAAATAATACAAACAGTTAAAATTTTACAGCCTTCTTTTGGTGGCGTAAATTTGGAAGATATATCACAACCTAAATGTTTTTCTATTTTGAATACTTTAAGAAAAGAATGTTCTATACCAATTTGGCATGACGATCAACAAGGTACTGCTCTTGTTACTTTAGCAGGTTTTATAAATGCTTTAAAAGTTGTAAGTAAAAAAGCACACAAGGTTAAAATAGCAATGATAGGCGCAGGCGCAGCTAACGTATGCATAGCTAGGCTTTTAATTTTATATGGTGTAAATCCTAAAAATGTGATTATGGTTGATGTTAATGGCACATTACATAGAGAACGATTTGATTTAAAGTCGTGCTATGAGCAATGGTCGCTTGCCATAGACACAAATGGCAACGATATTAGAGGTGGTATTAAGGAAGCAATAATAAATGCTGACGTTGTTATTGCTCTGTCTAGACCAGGACCTGAAGTAATAAAAAAAGAGCATATATCCTTAATGGCGAAAAATCCAATAGTGTTTACTTGCGCAAATCCAGTCCCGGAAATTTGGCCTTGGAAAGCAAAAGAAGCAGGTGCGGCTGTAGTTGCAACAGGTAGGAGTGATTTTCCTAATCAAGTAAACAATTCTTTAGGATTTCCTGGTGTTTTTAGAGGAGTTTTAGATGTAAAAGCTACAACAATTACAGATACAATGTGTATAACTGCTGCTTGTGAACTTGCTGCTTGTGTACCTGGCAATAAAATAAAGCCGGACAAAATTCTTCCAACCATGGATGATTGGGAAATTTTCCCTAAAGTTGCAGCTGCAATTGGTGTAAAAGCTATAAAAGAAAAAATTGCATACAGAAAGTTAAGTTATGATGAGATTTATGAAAATGCGAAAAAAATTATAAAAAGAAGTAGACAAGTAACAGAGACAATGATGAAAAAAGGTTACATAAAAAGTGCGAAATATAAAATCTGAAGTTATAACAAAGACAATAGAAGATTTATGTGCTAAAACTAACTTTCAATTACCCGATGACGTTTTATATTCTTTAAAACAAAATATTTTGCACGAACATGGCATAGCAAAAAATGTTTTAGAAGAAATTATTGAAAACGCAAATATTGCAAAAACAGAACGTTTGCCATTATGTCAAGACACTGGGACAGCTAACTTTTTTGTAAAGTTAGGTGCAGATGTATGTATAGAAGATGGAAATATTTATGATGCAATAAATGAAGGTGTGTCTTTAGGATATAAAAACAACTATTTACGTAAGTCTATTGTTACTGATCCTCTAGATAGAAAAAATACACAAGATAATACGCCTGCAAATATTTATATTGATATTGTTGGTGGGGATAAAATAGAAATTTCTTTTTTACCTAAAGGTGGTGGAAGTGAAAATGCAAGTGCTTTGAAAATGCTTGTGCCATCTTGTGGCTGGGATGGAGTAAAAGAATTTGTTTTAAGTGTTGTAAACGATTATGCTAGAAATGCTTGTCCTCCTTTGATTGTTGGTGTTGGTATAGGGGGAGATTTCTCTTCAGTTGGTCTTTTAGCAAAAAAAACTTTACTTAGAGAAATAGGTAGTATAAACAGTAATTCTTTTTATAAGGAGAGGGAAAGAGAGCTTTTAGAAGATATAAATAAATTAAATATAGGACCGATGGGATTGCGTGGCAAAACTACTGCGTTAGCAGTTTTTATTGAAGCAAAACCTACTCACATAGCTTTGTTTCCAATAGCTGTAAGTATTCAATGTCATTCTTGTAGAAGGCAGACTATCACAATATGAATGTATCCTTAAATGATTTAATTTTTAATTTAAATAACTTAAAAGTTGGGCAAAAGGTTCTACTTAGTGGAACAATTTATACTGCAAGAGATGCTGCTCATAAAAGAATTATAGATTTACTAGATTTTGGAAATAAAGACAAGATTCCTTTTAATTTAAATAATTCTGCAATTTATTACTGCGGTCCTACGCCAACAAAGCCAGGAAACATTGTTGGAGCTTGTGGCCCTACAACATCTTCTAGAATGGATATTTTTACTCCAAGGCTACTTAAAGAAGGTGTAAAAGTTTTAATAGGTAAAGGGGATAGGTCTAAAAATGTTGAAAAATCAATAGAGGAAAATAAGGCAATATATCTTATAGCTACTGGAGGGATTGCAGCACTTATTTCTAAATCTGTAGTAAAAGCGGACTTGATTGCTTTTGAGGATTTAGGACCAGAAGCTGTTTATAGGTTTGAGGTAAAAAATATGCCGCTTATTGTTGCTATTGATACTTTTGGCAACAATATTTTTGTAAGAGGCTAACAATGTTTTTAGCTTTAGATATAGGAAACACAAATATAACAATAGGATTGTTTAAAATGGAAGGGAAAAAGGTTTTAAATAATCCTTTACAAGTTTGGAGAATGTCTACACTAAAAGTGCAAACTTCAGATGAATATGCAACTATGCTTATGGATATGTTTTTTTATAATGGTTTTGATTGTAAAGATGTAAAGCATATTGCTATTGCAAGTGTGGTACCTTCTTTAAACGTTGTTTTTGAAGAAATGGCAAAAAAGTATTTTAATAAAAAGATATTTTTCGTAAATCATAAAAATTCTGGTGGTTTAAAATTTAAATCTTTAGATAAGAAAGAAGTTGGTGCAGATAGAATTGCAGATGCTGTTGCTGCTTATGTTATGTATGGTGGAGGTTGTGTTATTATTGATTTTGGTACAGCAACAACTTTTGATTGTATAGACTCTAAGGGAAGATATTTAGGTGGTGCAATTGCTCCAGGCCCGTTAATTTCTGCGCAGTCTCTAAGTTTAAAAACAGCTCAATTGCCGCAAGTTGAACTTAAAAAACCTTTAAAAGCTATAGGTACAACAACGGTTGAATGTATACAAGCAGGCCTTTATTTTGGATATGTAGGCCTTGTTAAAGAGATTATAAAACGAACAAAAAAAGAAATGAAAGTTAATCATATAATTGCAACAGGTGGACTTGCTAGTTTGATGTTAAATGAAATAGATGAAATAGAAGTTATACTTCCAAACTTGACATTAGAAGGTATAAGAATTATATGGAAAAAAGAAATAGGAGATTAGAAAAATGAACAAAATTCTTACATTTTTTGTAATGTTTTTTTTGTTAGTTTCTCAATGTATAGCAAACCCATATACATCTTTTAATTCTGTTTTAGATACTTTGCCTAAAGAAGACGCTCAGAAAAGTCTTGATGTTTTTACAAAAGATTTTGGACAAGCAATTTCCGGAGGGTCTTGTGGTATAGGTGCAGCGCTTGGGCTTCTTGGAGTATATGGTGGTTTAAAAGTTTCTTATAGGACTATTTCTAAAGACAACATAATTGTTAAAGATACAGCTTCAAAAGGGCTGTTTTTCCCTATGCTTCACTTTTGTGTAGGGTTGCCTTATGATTTTAATGTTATTTTAAGACTCTCAAGGTTTGATGATACAACTGTTATTGGAGCAGGTTTACTTTATGAACTGTTTAAACCAAAAACTATTATAATTCCTGCTATTTCTTTACAGTCTGTTTATAATGATGCGTCTGCTAACGCTCATGGCAACGAATTCAAAGCTTGGAACTTAAAAAATTCTATTCTTTTACAATTTTCTAAAGTTCCACTTATCAAACCTTACATAGGTTTAAATTATGATATTACTCACCTTAAGGCGTATTCGTCTAAATATTGTGGTATGTCTTCAGATGTATATGGGTTTGGCTATGGGGCAGGGTTAAGTGCTAGTTTAGGCATTTTTAGTTTTGTTATAGATGTTTTTATTTATGAAGATAGGCCTACTTATAATTTAGGTATGTTTGTAGGTTTTTGATTTTTACACCTTGAGAAAGACATGTATTTTTGATAAAATAATAAAATTATCATAATTCTTGGGAGTTTTTGATGAAAATTCGTGTTATTTTTGTATTTCTTATGCTATCTTTTGCTTCTTTTGTTTATGCTACAGATACAATATCTTTTGTTTTAGTTGAAGGACTTCACAGTGTTAAATTGAAAACAGTTTTATCAGCTATTAATGTTAAAAAAGGTGGAGTCTACTCTGCAGATGTTGCTAGAGAAAATGTTCGCTCTATATCTGCTCTTGACTATTTTGAAAATGTTGAAGTAAGTTTTGATGATCAAAGAGGAATTTTAACTTTTACAGTTACAGAAAAACCTTATATAAATCGTGTTATGTTTAAGGGAAATTCCGCCTTTTCAACAGGCAAACTAAAAAGTACAAGTGTATTAAAAGAAAAAGAATATTATGATCTTTCAAAATTGGAAGAAACTAAAAATAAAATATTGAAGTTGTATAGTGATAAAGGCTACACAGACTGCCAAATAGAAGCTTACCCAACCGTAGATGCAGACACAAATAAGATCACTATAACTTTTATTATAACAGAAAATAATAAGATTGTTATAGGTGGAGTTGATGTTGATGGTGTGTTTTCATTTAATACTAAAAAAATTCTTAAACTTATGAAGACAAGACCGAAAAAAATATTTAAAGAAGGTATTTTTCAAGCAGATTTGATGACAGTACAGACTTTTTATAAAGATAATGGTTTTATGGACTATCAACTGTTGTCTTCTTCTATTACTTATAATGAAAGCAGAACAGAAATGTTTTTAAAAGTCAGTATAAGTGAAGGTAATAAGTACAAAATTGGTGACGTAAGTTATAGTGGAACTTTTGCTATTGATGATAAAGACATTCGAAAAGTGATTAAATTGAAAAAGAAACAAATTTATAATCAAGATAAAATTATCGAAATAGTTAGAGATATATATTCTTTATATTCTGATAAAGGTTATTTAAATGCAAAAATTGAGCCAGAATTTAACAAGTCAAGTGAAGTTTCTGGTCTGGTGGACATAAACTTTTCAATTCAAGAAAACACAATTGTATATGTAGGAAATATTTATATTGATGGGCTTGTATCTACAAAGGATAAAACAATAAGAAGAGAGCTTCTTTTATCTCCAGGCGATGTTTTTTCTTTCCAGAAAGTGCGTAGAAGCGTAGAAAAAATTTATAACTTAGGTTTTATTGAAAGTGTTGAAACACAACCTATGCCAACGGGTGTTCAGGACGTCTTAGACTTATCTCTTGCCATTACAGAAGGTAAGCCTGGTATGATTACTGCAGGCATTGGGTATTCTTCAGTTGATCAATTAATAGGTTCTTTACAATTGCAACATTTGAATTTGTTTGGATTAGCTCAAAGATTAAATTTGTTGTGCGAGTTTGGTGCTCGTAGGCGCAATTATGAGATAGACTGGACTGACCCAAGGATTCTAAATCAAAATATGAGTTTAACTTTAAGCCTTTTTAATACAAACAGAAAAAGAGATTATGTAACTACTACAGATGCTTATGAAGAGGCAAGAGTAGGTTTTTCTACAAAGCTTGGTCCGCGGTTAAGTGATTATGTGGCATTGATGTTTGGGTATACTCTTGAAGATATAAAACTTAAAGATATAAAAGATGATGTAAAAAGACAAATAGAGCAAGCTGCTGATCTTTCAAAGGGTAAAACATCCAGTGTATTTACACAGATTGTTTATGATTCTAGGGATTATGTTTTTGACCCTACCAAAGGCAATAGGCAACTTCTTAATTTTCAAATAGCAAGTAATAAGCTTGGAGGAGATATAAATTTTTTAAGAGGTATTGCAAGGTCTACTTGGTATTTCCCAACTTTTTGGAAATTTGTGTTAACTACTAATCTTGAATTTGGTGCAATTACAGCTTATGGAGATCAGAAATTGGTGCCTATTTATGAAAAGTTTTATGTAGGTGGACCAAGTGATGTTAGAGGCTATAAATCTAAAGTAGAAATAGGGCCTGCTAATGGTGGAAAAGTAAAAGGTGTTTTAAATGTAGAATATAAATTCCCTATACTTGCAGAAAAGGGCAGATCAATACTTGTAGGCGCTTTCTTTTACGATATAGGTGGTTCTTGGGCAGATTTTAATACTATAAATTTAGAGTTTGGTACAGGTGAAAAGAATTTACGTTCTGGAGTTGGGTTTGGTATAAGAATAGCAACGCCAGTTTTCCCTATAAGACTTGATTGGGGATACGGCTTAAATCATAAAGAAGGTGAACCTCTACAACAGTTCTATTTTACTATGGGAAATGCTTTTTAAAAAAATTTTTTTATTAATTTTCTGTTTGGCTTTTATATCTTTAAAGGCATTTTGTGTAGATGATCCTTTAAATGTTGAACTTTTTAATAACGTTTTTTGTGTTGATATGGATGAGATATTTAATGCCCATCCAAAAACTATAAAATATAAAAATGAAATTAAAGATTTTGTCTATAAAAGAAAAATAGTTATAGAAGATTTAATAAAAGAGTTTGATAAATTAAAATTCAGAGCTGAAATTTTAAAGTCGGAAATATCAAAAGCAAAGTTAAACAATAATGAAGTGCTTACCACTCAACTTTCAAAAGAGTTAGAAAATCTTTTAATAACTTTAAAAGAACAAAGTGTAAAAATTTCAGATTTGTCTGACAGTTCAAAAAAAGATATATCTTTACTTGAGCAACGTTATAGTGTAGAAGTTTTAAAAGATATAGATGTTTTATTAAAAGAGTTTGCAAAAAAATATTATGTTGATACAATTTTAGATAAAAAAAGTGTTTTGTTTGGCAAATATAAAAATGTTACAGATGAAGTTATAAAAATGATAAAGGAAAAATAAATGCGTTTAACTGCTTATGAACTTGCAAAAATTGTTTCTGGAGAATTTATTGGCAGTAACGATATCATTTTAACAGGTGTTAATAGTCTCTCTAATGCAAAAGAAAATGAAATTTCTTTTTTAGGAAACTTAAAATATCTGCAAGATGCTTTAATAAGTAAGGCTGGTGTCATTTTTGTAACATTTGATACAGATGTTTTAAAATTTAAAGATAAAAATATTATAAAAGTAGAAAATCCTCAATATTCTTATGGTATAGTGCTTAGCTTAATAGAAAAGGAAAGATTGGAAGAAATAGAAAAGAAAGTACATAGTAGTGCTTTTATATCTAGTGAGGCTGTTTTAGGTTCATCTGCTTATATTGGCCAAAATGTTGTTGTTGAAAGTGGCGCAAAAATTGGAAATAATGCAAAAATTTTTCCGAATGTTTATATAGGTAAAAATGTTGTAATTGGAGACGATTGCCTTGTGTATCCAAATGTAGTTATAAGAGAAGGTACAATTATTGGCAATAGAGTTATAATACAGTCCGGAGTTGTTATTGGGGGAGATGGTTTTGGTTTTGCAAATATTTCTGGAAAAATCCATAAAATTCCTCAAATAGGTTATGTGAAAATTGGAGATGATGTTGAAATAGGGGCAAATACCACTATAGATAGGGCTACTTTTGACTCAACTAAGATAGGTAATGGTACAAAAATAGATAACCTTGTACAGATAGCGCATAATGTTGAAATAGGTGAAAATTGTATTATTGTTGCACAGGTAGGAATAGCTGGCTCAACACATATAGGTAATAATGTAACTATAGCAGGACAAACTGGCCTTGTTGGACATTTAAAAATAGGCAATAATGTAACTATAGCAAGTCAATCTGGCATTTCTGGAAATATCGAAGATGGTCAACAAGTAGGTGGAAATCCCATGGCACCTTTAAACCAAAGTATAAAAATAAGAGCTTTAATTAGAAAATTGCCTGAAATTTATAATGATTTAAGAAAAATAAAAAAAGATTTAAGGGATAAATAGCTTTATTATGATAAGACAAACGACTATTTTAAAAGAGATTTTGCTTGAAGGAGTAGGTCTTCATACAGGAAAGAAAAGTGTTGTGGTGTTTAAGCCAGCTGTACATGCTAATTACGGTATAAGATTTATAAGAGTTGACTTGCCTAATAAACCTGAAATAGAAGCAAATTATAAAAATACATCCACCGGGCTTGCTGTAAGGGGAACTGTAATAGAAAAAGATGGTGTAAGGGTACACACAATAGAGCATATAATGTCTGCATGTGCGGCTTTAAATATTGACAATTTAATTATAGAAATAAACAATAACGAACCTCCAATTTTAGATGGAAGTTCCAAGATCTTTACAGAAACGCTTTTAAATGCAGGTGTACAAGAGTTAGATGCACAAAAGGAATTTTATACAATTAAAGATCCAGTTTATTTTGAATCTGAAAAGACTAAAATTTTTGCATATCCCAGCGATCATTTAGAAATAGAGTGCACTATAGGGTTTGATCATCCTTTTTTACAACACCAGAGTTTAACTTTAACAGACTTAAATAAAGATAGCTATCTAAGTGATTTTGCAAGTGCTAAGACTTTTTGCTTTGATTATGAAATAGAAGCTTTACAAAAAAATGGTCTTGCGCTTGGCGGGTCAATGGAAAATGCCATAGTTATAGGTTTAGGTGGAATACATAATAAAGAGCCTCTCCGTTATAGTGATGAATTTGTGCGACATAAAATTTTAGATTTGATAGGAGATCTTTATTTAGCAGGTAAACCTATTAAAGCAAAAATAGTTGCACAAAAACCTGGCCATCAAAACAATATAAATTTTGTTAAAGAATTTGTAAGTAAAGCAATCATTGAAAAAAATAAAATTTCGGAGGGAAAAGTGAGTATAGGTGTAGAGTTATCTCCAACTGAAAAAATTTTAAGTCATGAGGAAGTTTTAAAATATATTCCTCATAGGTACCCGTTTTTGATGATAGATAAAGTTAAAATAGATACTGGTAATAATACAAAAGCTGTAGGCTATAAATGTGTAAGCGGGAATGAAAATTTTTTTCAAGGGCATTTCCCAGGCTCTCCTATAATGCCAGGGGTTTTAATTATAGAAGCTATGGCGCAAACATCTTGTGTTATGTTTCTTTCTAGGCCACAGATGCAGGGTAAGTTGGCTTACTTTATGAGTATAGATAAGGCTAAGTTTCGTGTACCTGTAAAGCCGGGAGATTTTCTTGAGCTTCGTGTTGAAATAATAAAAGATAGTGGTAAGCGCGGAAAAATGAAAGGTGAAGCTTATGTAGACGGGAAGCTTGCAACGGAAGCGGAGTTTATATTTATTATTGTGGATAGAGACAGTAGTTTAAGAGGTGATTATGATACATCAGACAGCTGTAGTAAGTAAGGATGCTGTTATAGAAGATAATGTGGAAATAGGGCCTTATACAGTAATAGGACCGGAAACTGTTATAAAAGATGGAACTAAAATTCACGGACAGTGTGTTATAGAATATGCACAAATAGGCAAAAATTGTGAAATTTTTAACTTTTCTTCTATAGGCAAACGCCCTCAAGATTTAAAATATCTAGGAGAACACACTAATGTTATAGTTGGTGATGGTACAACTGTAAGAGAGAGTGTTACGTTAAATAGAGGAACTGCTGCAGCAGGACAGACTGTTGTAGGCAAAAATTGTTTGCTTATGGCTTGTGCTCATATAGCTCATGACTGCATTATTAAGGACAATGTAATTGTTGGCTATTCAACAGGTATTGCTGGACATGTAGAAATTGATGATGGAGCAATTCTTAGTGCAAGTATTGGTGTACATCAGTTTTGTAAAATAGGAAAATCTGTAATGATTGGGGCAGGCGCTATGATTAACATGGATGTTATACCTTACGTAACTGCTCAAGGAGATAGAGCTGTTGTAGCTGGCCTTAACCTTATAGGTTTAAAAAGGAAAAAAGTTAAGCTTTCAGAAGTAGAGGATATAAAGTCTGCATATAGAATTCTTTTTATGTCTAAGCTAAGTTTAGATGATGCTGTTGCAAAACTAGAGGAATCGGCTTCTCCATATGTTAAAGATATAACAGATTTTATAAAAAATTCTCAGCGGGGCATTACAAGACCGAAATAATAAATGTTTTATTTTATAATAAACTTATTCAAGACCTATTTCTGAATTTTGGAGTTTTAAAAAAAATGATTCATAAAACGGCTATAATAGACGAGTCTGCAATTATTGGCGATAATGCTTCTATAGGAGCATATACTGTAATAGGTAAGAATGTTGTTATAGGTTCAAACGTGATAATAGGTTCTAATGTTTTTATAGAACATGCACAAATAGACAATAACTGTAAAATTTATAATTCAGTTTCTATAGGTACTGCTCCTCAAGATTTAAGTTATAATGATGAACCCTCAAAAGTTTATATTGGATCTGGTACTACAATTAGAGAATTTGTAACTTTAAATAGAGCTACAAAAAAAACAGGAAAAACTATTATAGGTAAAAATTGTTATTTTATGACTTCATCTCATATAGCTCACGATTGTCGTATAGGGGACAATGTTATAATGGCAAACTGTTCAGCAGCTGGTGGCCATGTTGAAATTGGCGACAATGCTTTTATAAGTGGTCTTGTTGGAATACACCAGTTTACAAAGATTGGCAAAGATACAATGACAGGTGTTGGTGCAGCTGTTACTATGGACATAATTCCTTACGCTTTATGCGCAGGTGATAGAGTAAAACTTGATGGATTAAATCTTGTTGGTATGAAAAGAAGAAAAATTTCTTCAGAGGAAATAAGCGCTGTTAAAGAAGCTTATCGTATACTTTTTAAATCAAAACTTTTACTTGACAATGCTTTATCAAAACTTGAACAAATGCAGTCAACGTGTGTCAAAGATATTGTTCAATTTATAAAAGAATCTAAAAGAGGCATTGCAAGGCCTTGAAAGATTATAAGAGCACAAAATGGAAAATATAGGTCTTATTGCCGGTAACAACAGGTTACCATTTTTAGTGGCACAAGAAATTAAAAGAAGTGGCAATAGAGTTATTTGTATTGCTTTAAAGGAAGAAGCTGATGTCGAGTTAGAAAACGTTTGCGATAAAATTTTTTGGCTTTCTGTAGGGAAGTTCCAAAAAATTATAGACGTGTTGAAAAGTGAAAATGTAAAAAGCGTTATAATGGCAGGACAGGTAAAACATGTTAAAATTTATTCTGCTATAAGTATGGATTTTCGTGCTTTAAAAGTTATGGGTAGTTTAGTAAATAAAAAAACTGACACTATTTTAAAAACTATTGCTAATGAATTTGAAAAAGATGGCATGTATTTAATGCCTTCTCATACTTATTTAAAACATTTGTTGGCTCCTAAGGGTTTGATATGTGGCAAAAAGCTTTCTTTAGATGAAAATAAAAATGTTGATTTTGGATATAAGATAGCAAAAGGTATAGCTAGTTTTGATATTGGGCAAACTGTTGTTGTTAAAGACAAATCTGTATTGGCTGTTGAGTCTGTTGAAGGTACAGACGAGTGTATAAAAAGAGCATATAAACTTGGTGGAGAAAATTCTATAGTTATTAAAGTGGCAAAACCAAATCAAGATTTTAGGTTTGATGTTCCCGTTATTGGACTACAAACAGTAAATACTTTAAAGCAAAACAAAGTAAGAGCAATAGCAGTTGAAGCGGGTGTTACCTTGATTTTAGACAAAAATGAAGTTATAGCAAAAGCAAAAGAAGAAAAAATTACTATTTTTGGTATATAATTTATGATTACCATAAGGAAATAAAATGATTAATGTAGCAAGACCAATTATTGGCAAAAAAGAAAGACAGCTAATAAAGGAAGTTTTAGATTCAAAAATTTTAGCAAGTGGCAAGTATGTTGCTCAGTTTGAACAATCTTTTGCAAAGTATTGTGGTACAAAACATGCTATTGCAAATGCAAATGGAACAACGTCTTTGCACACTGCTCTTTTAATGTGTGGTATTAAACCCAAAGATAAAGTCATAACTACTCCTTTTTCTTTTATAGCTACTGCAAATTCTATTTTGATGTGTGGCGCTGAACCTATATTTGTAGATATTGATCCAAAAACTTTTAATATAAGTCCAGTAGAACTTGAGCAAGTTTTACAAAAAGAGAAAAATGTAAAAGCAGTTTTAGTGGTACATTTATATGGACTTACTTGTGATATGGATGCAATGCTAAAACTTAAAAAAAAGTACGGGTTTAAACTTATTGAAGACGCTTGCCAAGCGCATGGAGCAGAATTTAAAAATAAAAAAGCTGGATCTTTTGGAGACGTGTCTGCATTTTCTTTTTATGCTACAAAAAATATGATGACTGGCGAAGGTGGAATTGTTTTAACAAATAATAAAGACTATGATAAATATGGAAGACAAATTATAAATCATGGAAGAGATGGACATTCTACACATGTTGTTTTAGGGTACAATTATAGACTTACAAACCTTGCTGCAGCAATTGGTATAGCACAACTACAACAGCTTGAAAGTTGGATTGGCAAGAGAATAAAAAATGCAAATATGTATAGCCAAGCTTTTAAAGAGCTAGATTTTTTGCAGATACCTTTTGTTCCTAAACATTGTAGGCATGTGTTTCATCAATATACTATCAGAGTTAGTGATAAAGAAAGAGAAAAGTTTATTGAATATCTTTCAAGAAATGGTGTAGGTAGTGGCATTTATTATAACACGGTTATGTACAATCAACCATTCTATAAACAATTGGGATATAAACAAGGTCTTTGTAAAGAAGCTGAAAAAGCAGCTCAAGAAGTGGTATCTATCCCGGTCCATCCATCTATTAAAAAGAATGAAATACTTAAAATAATAAAAGTTGTACAAGGTTATAAAAAATGATAGTAAAAACGGCTGTTATAGGGGTTGGTTCTTTAGGGCAGCACCATGCAAGAATTTTAAGGCAACATCGTAACTCTCAACTACAGTTTGTTGTTGACTCAGACTTAAAAAGAGCAGAAAAAATTGCAAAAGTAAACCAAACAAGTTATTTAACAGATTTTAATGATTTGATAGGCAAAGTAAATGCTGTGGTGATTGCTGTCCCTACTGAGTATCATTATCAAGTTGCCAAACCTCTTCTAGAAGCTGGCCTGCATTGTCTTGTAGAAAAACCTTTCACTTTAAATGTCAAAAAAGCTCAAGAACTTATAGAAATTGCCAAATCTAAAGATTTGGTTTTACAAGTAGGCCATGTAGAAAGATTTAACCCTGCAATTATTGCAGCAATCCCGTTTATAAATAAACCTAAGTTTATTGAAGTCAACAGACTTGGCCCTTATGACCCTAGAACAAATCGCGTAGGTGTGGTACTAGATTTAATGATTCATGATTTAGACATTCTATTTTCTTTTATAAAAGATAAAGTTGTTTCTGTTGAAGCGTACGGTGCAAAAATTCTTTCTGACACTGAAGATATTGCAAAAGTAAGATTGAAATATGCAAATGGATGTGTTGCAGATGTATCTGCAAGTAGAGTGTCAATGGATAAGTACAGGAAGATAAGGATTTTTCAAGGGTGCAGTTATATTTCTATAGATTATGCTGGTAAAAGTCTTAAGGTTTACACTAAAAAAGAGGGGAAAGAAAAAATAAATTCTTTGTTTGACATAGATATAAAAAAGCCTAAACTTCCTAGTAATGAACCTCTTTTTTATGAGCTTGATAATTTTTTAAGTAATGTAATTGAAGGTAAAAAACCTTTAGTTTCAGGAGAACAGGGTAGAGATGCTGTAGAACTTGCTCTTAACATTTTGCAAAACATGGTGTTTTAATGGCGGAAAAGAATGCAAGAAATTGACAAGAAAAGTTTAGAAAATGCTTATAAACTATTTGAAACCAGTGAAATTAATCATTTTGAAATCGGGACCACAAAAAGCCTGCAACAAATCCATAAATATTTATTTGATGGAGTGTATGATTTTGCTGGCAAAATTCGTGAAAAAAATATTTCAAAAGGTAATTTTAAGTTTGCTAATAGTCTATATCTTAAAGAAGCCTTGCTAAAAATTGAGCAAATGCCGGAAAGTTCATTTAAGGAAATTATTGCAAAATATATTGAAATGAACATTGCCCATCCTTTTATGCAAGGAAATGGCAGAGCTACAAGGATTTGGCTTGATATAGTCTTAAAGAAAAATCTACACAAAGTTGTTAATTGGCAAAATGTTGATAAAGAACTATATTTGCAGGCAATGGAACGCAGTCCTATCAATGATTTAGAAATTAGGACGTTGCTAGGAGATAATTTAACAGATGATGTTGATAATTACGAAATTATTTTTAAAGGTATAGAGCAATCTTATTACTATGAAGGTTATAAGAAAATGTGAACAAACTTGCCAAGTTTGTTAAAAGTGGACGCAATATGTGGACATGAGAAGAGAAAGTTTCCAATTTTAAAATATGAGAAAATCAAATGGTGCTTTTATGGTAAATGATAAGATTTTTATATCAGCGGGAGATTTGTCTGGAGATATTCATGCTGCAAATATCATAAAGGAAATTAAGAATATAAATCAAAATTATCATGTTATTGCATTGGGTGGAAATAATTTAAAGAGTATTGCTGATTATTTTATCGAGGATATAGTTAACACAAACGCTTTTGGTCTTATATCGTTAAAACAAATTTTATATTTTAAAAAATTATTTAAAAAGTTAGCTTCTATACTTACTTTAGAACGACCTAATAAAATAGTACTTGTAGATTATTATGGGTTTCATATACATATTGCAAGACTTGCAAAGAAGTTAAATATTCCAGTATTTTATTATATAAGTCCTCAGGTATGGGCATCAAGAAGTTCAAGAATAAAAAAACTTGCAGAAACTGTAAAAAAGATGCTTGTCATTTTACCTTTTGAAGAGGCACTGTATAAACAAAATGGGGTTGACGCTATTTTTGTAGGGCATCCGTTAATAGATAAAATACTGCAAAAAAACGATTTTAATAATAAACCGTTTAGCACTCTTAACCCTCCTTTAATAGGCTTATTTCCTGGTAGTCGTAGCCAGGCGATTAAACGCCACGTTCCAATACTTCTTGAAACTGCAAAGATACTCAAAGAAAAGATAAATGCACAGTTTATAATGTTTTGTGTGAATTCTGACATTGATTATGATTTGCCAGAATATATTAAATTGGATACTTCAGGCTCTTTTGAACAAAGAAAACTTATAGATTTTGCTGTTTGCCCGTCTGGTACGGTAAGTCTTGAAAATGCGTTAATGGGTATTCCTATGGCAATAATATATAAACTTCCATACCTTAGTTATATCTTCTTGAGAGCAATTATAAAAGTAAAATACATAACTATGGTTAATATTTTATCTTCTAAAAATGTTGTTTGTGAATTTATTCAGTTTGACGCAAATCCTAAAAAAATATCGACATACATACTTAATCAATTAGAACCTAAAAATTATATGCTAAAAGTCCAAGAACTTCTTTTGTTTAGAAAAATGTTAGGCCATGTTGGTGTAAGTAAAAGAGTAGCAGAAATAATTTTGAATGGTTAAGAAATATGTCTATTTGAAGAGGTTTATTTTATATATGGATAAAATGAAAACGGGAAGGATTGGATATGTAAACGCATATGGAACGGGCACATAATTATAATGATTTAATGGAGCTTTGGTGTTAAAAAAGTATTTGGAAGAAATATTTTTGCATCAACAATTAAACCAATAATAGGACATACTTTAGGAGCATGTGGTGCTTTGGAAACATTGACATGTGTTATAAGCGGAGTTAGAAGTATAATCCCTCCAACATACTGTGAAGATGTTGTTGTCGATGAAGATTTAGACTTAAATTATTGTTTAATACACCTAGATGGTTGGAAAGTGAGTATATTTTAAATAATGACGGTGGTTTTTTGGGTACAAATTCTTCTTTGCTTTTAAAAAGATGGATAAATGCTTAAGACATAGTTTTAGTAAGACTTAAAAAAATATAACATTTATGCATGGCATATATTTTGCAACATTAATTAGTATTGTTATTTTCACTTTTGTTTATCTTGTTTTAACAAAAAAAACAAGGCTACATAAAAATTTCAATATTTCAATAGTAATATTGTTTGTTATTTCTCTTTTTGAGTCATACTTAGCATTTCATTACATAAGAATCCCATTGGATGATTTAATAAAATATTACGCAAATATTATTCATAATAAAGTTCCTATATGGTATTATTTTGTCACATTTCTATATGCTCCAGTTATAGAAGAAATAGTCAAGGTATTACCAATTTTAGTACTTCCGTTATATAAAAATAACATTACAAAAAAAAATATAGTTTTATATGGGAGTATGATAGGTTTAGGTTTTGGCATAGGAGAAATGTTTTTAATATCATCTTTTGTTGCTAAAGATATAGCTTTTATAGGTTACAAATGGTATCACTTTTATGGGTATATTTATGAACGTATTATAAGTTGTTTTTGTCATCAAATTTTTACAATAGTTGCTTTAATTGGAATAGAAAAAGGCAATATTATTAAATATTTATTTTATGCTATGGTGCTTCATGCAATTTCAAATATATCGGCATTTTTTTACCAATATGGTTTTATTAATGCTAATTCTAATTTTGTACAATTTTTTTTATTATTCTATCCCCTAATATTTGTAGTTGCTATTGTAGCAACTTTTTTCTATGTAAAAAGAGGTAAATAGGATTAGTTCCGCGCATGAGTAAGAAATATAGACGATAGTATAAATAACGGACACATAACACGAATGGATAATAAAATAGTCAGGACGACATTGGTTCAGGCAGCCTTGAGAGCAGTAAAGTACAATGAGTATTTAAGAAACTTTTATTTAAAGTTAAAAAACAAAAAAGGAAGTGGAAAGACAATAATAGTAGTAGCAAGAAAGAAGTTAGAGATAATAACCGTAGATTAAAAAATGGATGGGAATTTGAAGATTTTGATAACTGGGTATTAAAAAAAAAACAATTGAAAAATCAGAGTAGATTTTAAAACATACACTTGATTTTTATCATGGGAGAAATGATGAGAAAAATATTTATAATAAGTGCTTTGTTAATTGTTTCTATTTTTAATTATGCATGTGTTGGTAAAATTCCAAATGATTATGCTCAAAGAGCTAGAACATCTTCTCTTTCATGGCTTATCTTGCAAGATGAATATAAATATGCACAAGGGTATGATGAAACATCTAAGTATTTCAGAGATAATGTAAAAAAAGGTGAATGGATATCAGCTTTAAATAATTTACGTAGAACTCTTGGAGACTTTAAAAAAAGGAAAGAGATATACATAGCATATGAAACAAAACTATACAATTCCCCAGAAGCTGAATACATTATAATTTGTTACGAATCTCTTTTTAAAGAAAGGACAGTAATTGAAACTGTAATTTTAATGAAAGAAAACAATAATTGGAAGGTTTCCGGGTATTATTTAAAATAGATCCACTATAACGTATGTTAAGGAAGTATAATGGAAAATGTTTTAATCACTGGAGTCGTAGGATTTATAGGATCATATTTATGTGAAAGGATGGGGAAATAGATAGTTTTATAGATGCGTATTTGTCTTGGAAGTTGGAAAAGCTGATATAAAGTTCTTTCGAGTTTTTGGCAAAGGCAAAAACAATTAAGCCAGAAATGATTTTAGAAAAGTTTTTAGATACCACTATTACGAAAAACAAGGAACATGGAGTATATCCTCCATGCCCCTTATTTTTTCGTGGGTTCGCCAAGTACGAATTATTTGTACTTCATCACTTTATTGCTCACTTTCCCACTACTCTTGTTACTACTCTTCTATTTTTAGCGTGAGCTTCTTCACTGATTCCTGTATCTTCT
>JAISOG010000038.1 GCA_031275795.1 Candidatus Endomicrobiellum incisitermitis | reverse complement strand
CGGGTGCGAGAAGTGAGCACCCGGGAAGCGCCTCCTGGCAAGAAGCACGTTGATAGTAGAATGTAGAAGGTTAAGAAAGATACAGAAATTTGAAAAATTAAAGGGGAGAGATGGCCGAGCGGTTTAAGGCGATAGTTTTGAAAGCTATTATAGGGGAAACTCTATCGGGGGTTCGAATCCCTCTCTCTCCGTATACTCTTAGAGTCAATGTTGATAGAAGTAGTAATTTAAGTTATTAGGGTCAAAGGCAAAGCCAACGATTTGGCTTTGCGATGGGGTTCGAAGCTCGGAGCGAAGTTTTTGTTTTCTTAAATCGCATGTTGATAAAAAATATAGTTGATACGTATTACAATGAATTTTTTAGTTTAGTTTTGAGAAAAAGATGATGGAAGTATCCGAGGAATAGATATTATTAAACATAGTTATAGTTTGTCTGAACGAACTATTAAAACATTAAATGATATTACTGGTTTAGAGAGAGTTATTTATATGGTAGTCGCGCAAAAAATGGAACTAATATTGATACCACATTTAGAGATAGATAATACTCTTACATATAAAGATTTAAGCTAAAATGTATGGCGATTTTGAAGATTTAAATATACCCTACACTTATTCACTATGATAGAGATTTGAATAACCAAGCGTTAAAAGAATATATCAAAAGAATCGGAAAAACTATTTACAAAAAAGGAAGAAGTAATGAAAAAAACAAAAGAGGAAATATTAAAATCAATTGAAACTGATGCATTAAATATGGATGGAGAGATTATTCAAGAACTCGAAGAACTGGAGGAAGCACGATATTCTGATCTTAATATGCTTAGTAGACATTGTTTAATAGAAGAAATCTTGAGAAAGATAAAAATAATAGAAGATATGGTAAAGTCAATGTATATTAAGTATGAATCTTTAAAATAGTAATTATAACTAACTAGGGTCTTGACATTTTCGGATTAAGAGGAGTAGATTTAGTCATAAGAAATCAAGTCAAGTGACGTACAAAAGCACTATTTTTCTCAAGTCAGTGTCATTCTATATTATCTAGAGGCTTTTCAAGAATTCTGTTAAAGATAAATTTTATTATGAAGAATATCATATGTTATATACATATGAAAAAGATATATTTTATTCTTGAAAATTTAAGAAAAGAGAAATCTATAAGTCTTAAAGGTGGACTATATCATAAAACTCAAATTTCCATTGCCTACAACTCAAACAGAATAGAAGGTTCAACTCTTACCGAAGAACAAACACGTTTTATTTTTGAAACAAAAACAATAATAGGATTTAAAGATGGAAACGCTATTTCTGTTAATGATATTATTGAAACAGTAAACCATTTTAAGGCTTTTTATTTTTTACTCGATATTGCAGATGAAATTCTTTGTGAAGCTCATATAAAGGAATTACACAGAATTTTAAAAAATGATACTTTTGATAGTACAAAAGGATACCCTATAGGAGAATATAAGATTTACCACAATGAAGTATCTGGCAAAGAGACAGTTTTACCTCTTTACCTCAGCACGTTCCTAAAAAAATTAAAATTTTGTTGCAAGAATATAATATGTTAAAAAGAATTTCATTGGAAAACCTTGCGACGTTCCATAAAAATTTTGAAGATATTCATCCTTTTCAAGATGGCAACGGCAGAGTAGGCAGACTTATAATATTTAAAGAATGTTTAAAAAACTCTATTATGCCGTTTATTATTCTGGATAAATTTCATAAGCAGTATTATTACAGAGGACTTGGTGAGTATAACAAAGAGCCTGGATTTCTTATAGAGACATTTCAAAGCGCACAAGATGTTTATGAAAATTGGGTTAATTATTTTTATGCAAATGCGAAAAAAATAAATGAAGTATCTGTATCAAAACAGATTTTGACAAAAAAGCAATTTACTAGATACTTAATAGATATTCTTGTAGTTGCTTTTAATAAAAATGACTCTCTGACACGTGCACAGATTGATAAATTACTTATTCCTGAAATTCAAGAACAAAACTCTAAAGAACAATACGATAGAATAATTAATGATTTGCTTACAAAAATGCGCAGAGATAGAATTATTACAAATATGGCAAGTAGAAAAAAGCCTATGTGGAAATTGCTAGATAAAAATATAAAGTAAAATTTTCCCTGACAATGTCATTTATTCATGAAATAGCCACTTTGGGGGAACTTTAATGGTCAAGTCAGGTAGTAGATTGATATATAATAAAGTTGATTAGCATTAACAACTGACAACATTTGCGCATTTGAATATAGCGTTGCTTGGCTTCAAAACGGGTTTTTAATCTCTCCATTTTATTTACCGCTTAAGAAAGAAGTATTTTATAAGTAAACAAGAACCATTTAAATGTCAACTGCTACGGCTTTAGGCTTGCAGTTTCCATAAGATTTGTTTATGAGCAATATTTATTTTAAAACCCAACTTTAATACACTATCTCTACAAAATCGTGATTTATATTTTGCTTAAAATCATCTGTTATTGCATTTAAATCCAATATATCAACACTATATTTTATATCACTCTCTTCAAAAGTTTCTCTTAATTTACATATTACATCAATATAATCTACTTTATTCCCATTGTTATCCAAAGCTAAATCTATGTCAGAAGTTTTTTTTGTTTTTCCTTGAACACGAGAACCAAAAATATATACCTTAATACCTAAATCTCCTAATTGGTCTCTAAGAATATTTTTTATCATACATAAATACTTTGGTTCTAAATCTATTACTTTAGTGTTCATTTATTTTTCTCAAATTATTCAGAAGTTCATTCACATCATTTATAAAATCCTTAGATAAAGCATACACAATATCTGATGATTCTGCACTATACATAGGAGAAGTTTTATTACGAGCTTCGTGATATTTAAACCAAGTTTCAGGATCCTCTATTAATCCATTTTCAAAAGCCTCTCTAAACAACTGTTTTTTGGGAATTGTTTTGTCTATTTGATTATTCATCTCTAAATAACGCTGCATAAATTTCCAGCTAAGTTCATATGTAAATTCAAAATTTTGTATTAACCCTGCACGAATAGTGTCCTTTATATACTTTTGAGAACTTTTTTCTATATCTTCAGACGCTTTTTTCGTCACATCTAATTTTATCAACATTTTAACTCCAAATAAATACGTTGCATTTATTTTTAATCAACTTTTTCACCAACCAAAAAACTGTGTATATATTTCTCTAACGCAAACTTAATATAATCTATGGTCTTATCTGGCAAATTCTTAGAATCAACCATTTAAATCCTTTTTTTAACTATTAAGCTAAAATTTAATCACTTCTAAGCTCTATAACAGTATAACATATTTTAATATTCATATATTTTGCTAAAATAATATATACATCAATCTAATTGGAATCAGAATACAAGCTCCGCTTGTTCCATCTTCTAAATTATTTAGATTGTCAATTCTAGAAAATTTACATTTTGTAGAATTTTTGACTTCAATGTAAAAAACTTTACAACAATGCTGTATTATATCTCTCTCAAGGATAATATATAAATTTTATTAGCAAAATAATCAATAGACAAAAATATCTAAATGATTATTATCCTATACCCCGCCCGCACCTTGCTGTAGGTGAGTAGGTTCATTTTTATATTATCTGTATCTGAAGCTACTTTATAAGCCAATCAAATACATTTATATACTCTATACCATTAAAAGATTGTCCACCTGCATTTGTTGTTAAGATAAATTTTTGATTATGATCATGTATAGCAGATAAAGATTTTAACTCTCGCGCTAAAGTATCTTGGTTTTCAATGCTATGAGCCACTTGATAATATTTTATCTTCCCATCTTTTATAGCTACGAAATCTACTTCAGCATTGTCAACTTTTCCTATAAAAACTTTATATCCCCTTCGTAGTAGTTCTAAATACACTATGTTTTCCAATATATGTCCTTCATCGCCCTCTTTACCTAAAAGGTAATAGCGAAGTCCTATATCTGCAACATAATACTTTGCATTTGTTTTTAATATTTGCTTTCCCCTCACATCATATCTGTCTGTTTTATAAAGTATAAAACTCGTTAACATTGCATCAATATACGTGTCTACATCTCTTGGTTGTATTGATATTTTTTCTGCTTTAAGTATATCGCTTATTCTTTTTACTGATATTTCATTGCCTATATTGTCAAACATAAATTTTATTATACTTTCAAGACGTATTATGTTTTTAAAATTATATCTACTAACTATATCTTTTAAGACAACAGCATTATATATATTTTCAAGAAAAAGTCTTATTCTATCATTATTCCATTGTTGTTCTTTTATAAATTCTAGCGATGCAGGAAAAGAGCTATTGTGGATATAATCTGCATATTTGTCCTGTATAGTCTTATTAAACGGATACACACAGAGATACTCTTTAAATGAGAGAGGAAGCATTTTTATTTCCACATATCTTCCTGCAAGTAATGTAGTTAATTCTCCAGATAATATATGTGAATTAGATCCTGTAAGATATAAATCCACATTCTTTTTTAGACGTAAACTATTTACTGCTTTTTGAAAGTCAGCAACATTTTGTATTTCATCAAGAAATATATAATTTTTTTTGTCTAAAACAAGTTTAGATTGTATATGGTCATGGAGAGCTTTCCACTCCAATAGATGTGCAAAATTGGCATCTTCAAAGTTTATAGTTTGTATTTGTTCATTTTTTATGCCATTTTCTTTAAGATAATTTTGAAATAATAAAAAAAGAGTTGACTTGCCAGAACGACGAATTCCTGTTATTATTTTTATAAACTCGCTGTCTTTCCAATCTATAAGAATATCAATGTAGAGCCAACGTTGTATTAGACTATTCATATTGCCTTCCTATAATTTGATTATGATAGCTTGAAGCGCAAGTATTTTGAAAGTTTTATACCAATTTAGCATAAAACTTTTAAAATATCAAGCAAATTTACCATTTTTAGAACAACTTTGTTATTTAAAGATTTAAATATTTCAATTTTTGTCCTTTTATTCTGTCAAATTCAGGAGCTAGATTGTCATAAGAATTAGCTATTATAAATTTTATCGCGCTTGTCAACTTCAATAATTAAAATAACTAAAATATCATTCTTAATTT
The DNA here is from genome assembly GCA_031275795.1 of Candidatus Endomicrobiellum incisitermitis. GTDB lineage: Bacteria > Elusimicrobiota > Endomicrobiia > Endomicrobiales > Endomicrobiaceae > Endomicrobiellum > Endomicrobiellum incisitermitis. The sequence continues at coordinate 15,302 of JAISOG010000038.1, read as the reverse complement.
TTACTATTACTCTAAAATTTCCAATGCGATAACGCCAAAGGCCAACAAGGCTATGACGTAATGGTTTTCCAGTTTTTCCAGGTGCAGATATAAGATTTTCTTTTTTGAAAAATGTCAAAATTTGTTCTTTGATAGGATTGTCTAACTTATCTAACTTTTTTTAGCAATTTCCGTCCATTCTACTTTACATCTATAACCTAGTCCTTTTTATTTAGTTTTACTAAATTTATTACAATAAATTATCTTAGTCAATACATGCTGAAAATCATTCGTATCAGGTGTAAACCTAAGGCTAATTTGCAATATCATTGCAAATTAGCCTTAGGTTTGATATACTTGTAATACAAGGAGGTTGGACAAATGTATTATAAAAGAACTCTTTCAAAAATTGTTAAGAACGCATCTGCCACATTCCCAGCAGTACTTATTAATGGTCCTCGCCAAGTAGGCAAAACAACACTTTTTGAGTATTTGATAAACGACAAGAGAATTTATGTGTCCCTTGATGATCCACGCGTTAGGACTCTTGCAAAAAATGACCCTGCGTTATTTTTTAAAACATATGTTCCTCCAATTTTAATAGATGAGGTACAATACGTTCCAGAGCTGTTTCCTTATATAAAAATGATCATAGATAAAGAAAAAAAGAACGGTTTATTTTGGTTAACAGGTTCGCAAATGTTTTATTTAATGAAAAATATTACAGAGAGTTTAGCTGGACGAGTCGCAGTATTAAATTTGCAAGGACTATCTCAAAGAGAAAAGAATAAACAACCCAATTGTTCCCCATTTTTGCCTTCTTTTGAAGTTAGCAATAAAAAAGATATGCCAATTTTAAATTTAGAAAAAATATATGAAATGATTTGGCAAGGTTCATATCCTCGCTTATTAGCTGAGACCAGGATGAAATGGAACTTGTTTTATGATTCTTATATAAATACGTATATTCAAAAAGATGTTAAAGCTCTTGTTAATATTATTCAAGAACATAATTTTTTAAAATTTTTAAAAATTGTGGCTGCTAGAACAGGTCAGTTGTTAAATTATAACAATATGGCTAGCGATATAGGAATAAGTGTAAATACAGTAAAATCTTGGATATCAATTTTAGAAACATCCGGGTTAATTTTCCTATTGTATCCATATTCAACCAATATTACTTCAAGGGTTGTAAAAACTCCAAAACTTTATTTTTTTGATACAGGTCTTGCATGTTATTTAACTGGCTGGGATAATGTAAAAGTTTTACAAAATGGCGCCATGAATGGAGCTATGTTAGAAACATACGTAATATCTGAAGTTATAAAAAGCTATTGGCATAATGGCAAAGAAGCAAGAGTCTATTTTTATAGAGATAAAAACCAAAAAGAAATTGATTTAATTATAGAATACAACAACACGCTCTATCCTATTGAAATCAAACGTACAGCTAACCCTATGGTAAATGATATAAGAAATTTTAATATCTTAAAATCTTTTACAGAAAATATAGGAATAGGTGCAGTTATTTGTTTAGTAGATTCAGTCCTGCCTATGACTAAAAACACTTTGGCTATACCTTTGACATATTTATAAACTCTTTGGTAGTATCAAATATTTGTCTGTATGTTAGTTTTTCTGACTCTTTTTCTTTTCGATATGCTTTTATTGCATTACTGGTTTTGCTAGTCTAGACCTTGCTATAAATTTGAACCCTTCTTCCTATAATATATGTAAATTCTCTGCTGACAACATTGCCGCATCAGATACTACGGTTATAATTTTAATACCACAAGCCCGCTTAAATCCTTTTAACACAGGTATTATTGTTTTGTTTCTGCTTTATTGTCTTCAAATGAACTTATTTATCTCAAGTGGAAATCCTTTTTCATCGACTAGCAATCCAACTATTATTTGTGGTTCTCTTCTTTCTTTACTTAAGACTCCTTTTCCTATAATCATCTTCTTTTTCTATTTCAAAATAGAGAATTGTTTCATCATCTATAACAATGCTGCTTTATTTTCGCATATTTAATAAATATATCTAACACTTTTCTTCTATAATTCGATGTTACTATTCTTTTTAAACATCTAGGTATATGGTATTTGAAGGGATTTTAATCCTAGTTTTTTTATTACTTTCTTTATCCCTCCTGGTGACCAAGTCATGAAGACAATCGATAATTTTCACACATCATTGGCCCATGTTTGTGTGATATTAAACACAAAATTGGCTTGACTTTTAGTTGTGGCTTGCATATAATTAGAGTATAAGACATATTATAATTAGAAAATTCTAGAGGTAAAAATGCAAAGATTTGCTTTTGAAAAAATGCTCGCTTGGAAGAATAATCCAAACAAAATGCCGCTTTTAATTGACGGCGTGCGTCAAGTTGGCAAAACTTGGCTGATGAAGGAATTTGGTCGGACGCAATATGAAAGAGTCGTATATATAAACTTTGATATTGATCCGGAAACAAAAACCTTTTTTGAAAACAATTTAAAGCCGGAAAATATTATCAGGTCTTTGGAATACAAAGTTGGATTTAAAATTGAGCCTGAAAAAACTTTAATTATTTTTGACGAAATACAAGAATGCAACCGCGCGCTTGTTTCGCTTAAATATTTTTGTGAGGACGCGCCACAGCATAATATTGTTTCCGCTGGTAGTTTGCTTGGCGTGGCAATACATAAAGGAGATTCGTTTCCCGTAGGGAAAGTAGATAGATTAGAACTTTTTCCCATGAATTTTGCTGAATTTTTGCTTGCACTTGGCGAAACGCGCTACCAGCAAATTGTGCAAGATAAAGCTTTTGAACAATTTGCGGTTATAGATAAAGATTTAGTTGCGCTGTTAAAGCAATATTATTTTATTGGTGGACTGCCACATGCGGTCAAAATTTTTATTGAAACAAAAGATTATGAAAAAGTTCGCCAGGTGCAAAGAACTATTTTGCGTGATTATGAAAGCGATTTTTCAAAGCATATTGACACATCGTCCATACCAAAAGTCGGAATGGTTTGGAATTCGCTTCCGCTTCAGTTAGCAAAAGAAAATAAGCAATTTGTTTATCGCGATATGAAACACGGTGCGAGGGCAAAAGAGTTTGAATCCGCACTTTATTGGTTAACAAAGGTCGGGTTAATATATAAAATCAGTCGAGTTGAAAGTCCGTCTTTGCCATTGGAATCTTATGCCAAAGAACAGTTTAAACTTTATATGGTTGATGTGGGTTTATTATCAGCTAAATCTGGCTTATCTTTACAAACGCTGGCTGAGCCTGACCCGTCGGTTTTCAATCAATTCAAGGGCGCGCTTACGGAGCAATTTGTTTTGCAGGAATTAAAATCTTTGCCTCTTAACACGGATATCTTTTACTGGGCTAATGACAAGAGTAAAGGCGTGGCGGAAGTGGATTTTTTATTTCAGCATAACAAAGAAGTTATCCCTCTAGAAGTTAAGGCGGAACGCAATTTGCAATCCAAAAGTTTACAAGCATATATAAAGTATTTTGCTCCGGAACACGCAATGAGGTCGTCGCTCGGGCGATACGGAAAACACGGAAATATTTGGGATATCCCACTGTATTTGATTGGTAGTTTTAAAGAAATTATAAATGAATTTAGCTTAAAACAATGAAAGGGGTCTGTCTAAAAACCTTAGCGCATATCCTTACTATGTGTTTTTTGACACTGCTGCGTTAAAAAATTTGTGTTTATGACACAATAAACCCTGCGTTTTTGCCTTGCATTGTCAAAAAATTCACAGCAATTATAGGTATTAGGGTTTTTTAGACAGACCCCTTTTGCAATATTAAATGTTTATTGTTCATAAGCTGCTCTTTTGAGGTAACCCCGTTAAGGTTCTAAACTAGACCGACCTAAATCTATAAATATTATTTATCTCAAATAGGTTATTAAAAATTTTACCGTCATATTTTTATGTTTTTTGTCGCTCTTATACACAATTTTTATTCTGGCATATTTTGACAAATTTTTAATAATTTGTTTACAATAACTTCTTCATGAATGAAAAAGATTTATTTTTATTTAATTTTATTCTAAATACAGATATATGCGCTACAAAATTTTTTAAACTACTTGAAAAATTTGGTAGTGTAGATAATATTGTTAAGTCAAATAAAAAAGATTTGATGTCAATAAACGGAATAGGAGACGCGCTAACAGAAAAAATTTCTAATTCTTTAAATTTAGATAAAGCATTAAAAGAACTTGAACTTGCAGAGAAAAACAACATAAAAGTAATACTATACAATAGCAGTTTATATCCAAAAACTTTAGAAAACTTACCAGATAAACCTCTTGTTCTGTACGTAAAAGGAAATATTATAGAGTCTGATTACGATTCTGTGTCAATAGTAGGCTCAAGGAAGGTAAGCAACTATGGCAAAACTGTTACTTTGGAATTTGCTTCTTATTTTGCAAAGTTAGGAATAACAATAATATCTGGACTTGCTAGAGGGGTAGACACTTTGGCTCACAGTTCTGCTATAGAAAATCGCTCTAGAACTATAGCTGTTTTAGGAAATGGACTTTTGATAAACTATCCACCTGAAAACAAAAGCCTCCAAGAAAAAATCGCCCAAAGTGGAGCTATAATAAGCGAATTTCCTTTGACTCAAAATCCAGATAAAATTACTTTTCCTAGAAGAAATAGAATAGTAGCAGGACTATCTAAAGCCACTTTAGTAACAGAAGCATCTTATAATAGCGGAGCGCTTATAACTGCAAAAATTTGCGCAGATTATGGCAAAGATGTTTTTGCAGTACCTGGAAACATTTATTCTGAAGTTTCTAAAGGCACTAATGAACTTATACAAAATGGGGCATATACAGCTTTAAACCCTAAAGACTTAGCAACTAGTTTAGGTTTCTCTTTAAAGAAAAACAAAACTAACAAACAAAACTTAAAAGGACTTGAGTTAGAAGTTCTTAATTTGATAGAAAATAACGAAAATGGCATACCATTAGACTTAATTGTTAATAAGCTAAATAGAAACATTTTAGACACATCTTGTGCATTATTAAAATTAGAATTGACAGGACTGATAAAAACAGCTCCTGGACAAATATATTTCAGAATTTACTAATACATTTGACCGCATTTTTCAGAGAGGTAAAACAATGGCAAAATATCTTGTTATAGTAGAGTCTCCAGCAAAAGAAAAAACTATATCAAAAATTTTAGGTAAAGATTTTATTATAAAAAGTTCCTTTGGGCATATAAGAGATTTACCTAAAAGTAAACTTGGTATTGACATAGAAAACAACTTCAAGCCGACATATATAGATATGCCTAAATCAAAAAAAATTATATCTAATTTAAAAGAAATATCTGAGAAGGTAAATAAAGTTTATTTAGCCACAGACTTTGACCGAGAAGGAGAAGCTATAGCTTGGCATTTAAAAGAAGCTCTCAAACTTCCAAATTCAAAAATTTCTAGAATAACATTTCATGAAATTACTCCAGAAGCGATTCTTGATTCTGTAAAACATCCACGGAATTTAGACATGTGGCTTGTAAACAGTCAACAAACTCGCAGACTTTTAGATAGACTTGTAGGTTATAAGCTTTCTCCATTATTGTGGAAAAAAGTAAAAATAGGCCTTTCTGCTGGAAGAGTACAATCTGTAGCTGTAATGATTATATGTGACAGAGAAGAAGAAATAAAAAAGTTTATTCCTCAAGAATATTGGAGTATAGAAGCAGAATTATTAAAAAATTTTTCTTTTAAAGCACAACTCTTTGCAAAAAATGATGTTAAATTTGAAAAACTTTCTATAAAAAACGAAGAACAAGCAAACCAAATAATTAAAGATCTAGAAGGTGCAAAATACGAAGTACAATCTATAGAAACAAAACAACGTAAACGTTTACCCTACGCACCTTATACAACATCTACAATGCAACAAGACGCATCAAGAAGACTTGGGTTTTCTGCATCAAAAACAATGGTGATAGCTCAAAAATTATATGAAGGTATTAATATTGGAAACAGTCAAGTAGGTCTTATAACATATATGAGAACTGACTCTTTAAACATTGCAAAAGGAGCTCAAGGAGAAACTTTAAAATTTATAGAATCTGAGTATGGCGACAAATTTCTACCAAAATCCCCTAGAATTTATAAAACAAAATCAAAAGGGGCACAAGAAGCACACGAAGCTATAAGGCCAACATCTGCAAAAAGAAAACCAAGCAACATAAAACAATATTTATCTAACGACGAATTTAAACTCTATGATTTAATATGGAAAAGATTCTTAGCAAGCCAAATGACAGAAGCTATTTATAATGTAGTAACAGTTACCATATCTGCAAACAAATATTCTTTTAGAGTGTCCGGTAGCACGCTAATTTTTGAAGGTTTTTTAAAAGTTTACAATATTGATGAAGAAGAAAAAGAAATAAAATTACCACCTTTAAAAGAAAAAGAAATATTAACTCTTTTAAAAATTATACCTGCCCAACATTTTACAGAACCTCCTGCCCGTTACAATGAAGCAAGCTTGATCAAAGCTTTAGAAGAGCACGGTATAGGAAGACCATCAACATATGCTCCTACAATTAAAACAATTTTGGACAGGCTTTATGTGCGCTTTGACAAAAAAAAGTTTATACCTACAAACCTTGGCATTATTGTAAATGATGTTTTAAAAAATCATTTTGGAAACATTATTAATATAGAGTATACTGCACACGTTGAAGAAAAATTAGACAAAATTGCCGAAGATAAAGCTATCTGGCAAGACGTTTTACAAAATTTTTACAAACCTTTAGAAAAAGATTTAAAAAAAGCAGAAAAAAATTTAGAAAGACAAAGAATTAAACCTCAAGAAACTGAATTTAAATGTACTAATTGCGGTAAAACTATGGTAATTAGAGACTCCAGAACAGGACAGTTTTTAGCTTGTTCTGGATATCCGGAATGTAAAACTACATTGCCGTTAAACAAAGAAGGAACTCCTGTGCAAGAGCAAGAAACAGATATGACATGCGACAAATGCGGAAAACCTTTAATTAAAAAGGTAGGTTTTAAAGGCAAAGAATACTTGGCTTGCAAAATGTATCCTGAATGTAAAACAACTTATAATATAGACAGAAATGGTCAAAAAGTTATAAAGCCAGAGCCAGAACATACTGGCATTAAGTGTGAAAAATGTGGTTCAGAAATGCTAAAAAGGATAGGTAAAAGAGGTCCGTTTCTTACCTGTTCAGCATTTCCTAAATGTAGGAACTTACAATGGATAAAAACAGTCAAAGACCAGAATTCCAAAACACAAAAGAAAGTATCCTAGAAGAATTTTTAAAAATAATAATGTCTTTTGAAAAATATCTTGAAGCAGAAAAAAATTTTTCTAGTCATACTTTAAGAGCTTATTTAAAAGATATATGGGATTTTGCTATATTTTTAAAAAATAAACAAAAAAATTTTATAAACGCAAACAAGCATGACATCAGAGAATTTTTAGAAATTTTAAACACAAAAAGTATAAGCAAAACAGCTATTGCAAGAAAGTTTTCCACATTGCGCACTTTTTATAAATATTTAATAATTAATGACATAGTAGCAAAAAATCCTCTAGAAGCAATGAGCGCCCCTAAAAAAGATAAGAAAGTCCCCTTATTCTTAACAGAACGTGAAATGCAGTCTTTACTTAACATTAAAGATATAAAGCTTCAAGATAAAGCAATGATTGAACTTTTGTATTCTTGTGGTCTTAGAATAGAGGAGCTTATGAACTTAAATATTAATAACATAGATTTTATATCTAATACTATTATAGTCAAAGGAAAAGGTAACAAAGAGAGAATAGTGCCTGTTGGCAAAAAATGTTTAAACGCTGTAATGGAATACCTAAACCACCGACGCGCTAACAAATTGCCTTACGATATGCAATCTCCATTATTTTTAAACAAACATTTAAACAGGCTTGACCAAAGAACAGCAAGAAGAATTTTACACAAACACTTTATTAAAGCAGGGCTTACAAAAAAAGTAAGTCCTCACACTTTACGACATACTTTTGCAACACACATTTTAGATAGAGGTTGTGACTTAAGAAGTGTGCAGGAAATGCTTGGACATAAAAATCTTTCTACTACACAAATTTACACACACGTTACAATAGAAAGTTTAAAAAAAATATACAAAAAAACGCATCCGAGAGCAAAATAACAAAATATAACTTTGAAGGATATTAAGTTTATGAAACAAGGTGACCAGTTAAAACTTTTAATGGAAGAAACTGGCTGTGAACAATCGCAAGCAGAGCTTGCGTTAAACCTTTCTGACAACAATCTTGAAAAAGCCATAGCTACAATAGGTTTCTTATTAAAATTTATAAAAATATTTAAAATTAAATTAATATTTTCAAAAGAAAACATATATGGACTAGTGCAGGTAGCAATCAATATGAAAACATCAGAAATCTTACGTTTGAGTACAGCATTTTCGCAAAATCCAGCAATTTACGAAATATCTGAAAATATAGATTGGTTTTCTTTTGAAAAAGCAATTTTCTCAGCTAGGCTTGAAGCTGGCTCTTTAGAAAAATATACTCAAAATATTGAAGAAAACTTTAGACTATATGCTCAACAAGCAATAAAAGAATTTATCTCTGTTTCAGCTGATGAAATTTCAGACATTATAAAAGCATTTTTTAGTCCAAATAATATAGACATTAAAGTCCTAGAAGAAGAATTAAATCTCACACAATTTAAAAAATTTCCAGACCAAAATTTAAGAACGGGCATCATGCCCTCTAAAGGATATGATATCGGTTTTGTAAAACTTGATGCTAAAATATTAGAAGATGCGGATGGAAAACCTATAAAAAAAATTCAAGAAGGAGAAACAGTATTTTCAGTAATAATAGATCAAAGAGATATAGCACATTATCTTTTACATTTAATTGGCGGTAAAGAAAACGGCATTATATCACCAATACCTGCAACTGTGCAAAAAGTTTATTATAAAAACGAAAGTTTTGAAGTACACTTATATTATGCGTCTTCCATAACGGGCTTTGCAATAGTCCAGAAAAATTCCAAATTAAAAACCTTAGGAGAAAAACAACTTTGGTGGGAAAAAATCTTGCATTGGTAAAAGCTTTCACAATCTGACTTGACCGTTAGGGTTACCCCAATCTTATATTTTTATGTTTAAATCCCTTGTTTTTCCTTAATACAGGTCAAGTCAGGAAAAGGTTAAAATACTAAAGGCCTTCCAAATTTATTTAGGGAAGGCCTTTATTAAACTAAACAATCAAGATATCTGCTAAACTATTAATATTCCGGCATTGGAGGCATTCCTGCTCCACCCATCATAGAAGGTTTTTGGGATTTTTCAGGAATATCTGTTACCAATGTTTCTGTAATAAGTACAAGGCCTGCTATTGAAGCAGCATTTTCTAAAGCTGTTCTTGTAACTTTGGCTGGATCAACAATACCAGCTTTTATCATATCTACATACTCATTGTTATCAGCATTATAACCATAAGAAGCATCTTTAGAATTTTTAATTTTATCTATTATTATGGAAGCTTCAAGGCCAGCGTTTTCTACTATCATTCTTATTGGACCTTCAAGAGCTTTAAGAACAATATCTATACCTGTTTTTTCGTCAGCGTCTTGTGTTTGAATTTTTTCCAAAACTGATTGAGCTTTAAGTAAAGCCACACCACCACCTGAAACTATACCTTCTTCTACGCCTGCTCTTGTTGCATTTAGAGCATCTTCAACTTTAAATTTTTTTGTTTTCATTTCTGCTTCTGTTGCAGCGCCAACATTTATAACTGCAACTCCACCAACTAACTTTGCAAGTCTTTCTTGGAGTTTTTCTTTGTCATAATCTGATTTTGTGTCTTCAATTTGTTTACGAATTTGTGCTATTCTTGATTGAATTTCTTTTTTATTGCCAAGTCCAGAAACTATTGTAGTGTTTTCTTTATCTACAACAACTCTTTTAGCTTGACCTAAAAGTTCCAAAGTCGCATTATCTAATTTTAAACCCACTTCCTCACTAATAACTGATCCACCAGTAAGAATTGCTATATCTTGAAGCATTTCTTTCCTTCTATCCCCAAAACCAGGAGCTTTTACAGCTATAACTTTAAGTGTACCACGAATTTTGTTAAGTACCAACGTTCCAAGAGCTTCACCTTCAATATCTTCTGCAATAATTAAGAAAGGTTTTCCTGTTTGAACAACTTTTTCCAAAAGAGGAAGAATTTCTTGCATTGAACTGATTTTTTTATCAGTAAGTATTATATAAGGATCTTCTAAAATGCCTTGCATTCTTTCTGTATCTGTCACAAAATAAGGGGAGTTATAACCTCTATCAAATTGCATACCTTCTACAACATCAAGGTTTGTATCCGAGGATTTGCCTTCTTCAACTGTTATAACGCCATCTTTACCAACTTTTTCCATAGCATCTGCAATTAAGTTTCCAATTTCTTTGTCACTTGCAGATATTGAAGCTATTTGAGCTATTTCTTCTTTATTTTTAACTTGTTTTGCATTTTTTTTAATCTCTGCTATAACTAAAGAAACAGCTTTATCTATTCCTCTTTTTATGTGATTTGCATTAGCCCCAGCAGTAATGTTTTTTAATCCCTCATTAATTAAAGATTGAGCTAAAACTGTAGCTGTAGTTGTACCGTCACCAGCAATGTCATTTGTTTTTGAAGCAACTTCTTTTACAAGTTGAGCACCCATATTTTCAAATGGATCTTCTAGCTCTATTTCTTTTGCAATTGTTACACCATCATTTGTAACAGCAGGAGAACCAAATTTTTTGTCTAAAACCACATATCTACCTTTAGGTCCAAGTGTGACTTTTACAGCATTTGCAAGTTTGTCAACGCCATTTTTCATGGCTTTACGAGCTTCATCGTTGTAAATTAACTGTTTTGCCATATTACTCTCTCTCCTATATTATTTTTTATTAACCAAGTATTCCCAAAATATCATCTTGAGACATTATAAGATGTGTTTCATCATTAAGTTTTACTTCAGTTCCAGAGTATTTACCAAAAAGAACTTTGTCACCAACTTTTACATCTAAAGCAATTATCTTTCCATCATCAGTCTTTCTACCTGTACCTACAGCTATAACTTCACCTTCTTGAGGTTTTTCTTTTGCAGTATCAGGAATAATAATACCACCCTTTTTTACTTCTTTGGTTTCTGTAGGTTTAACCAAAACTTTGTCACCTAATGGCTTAAACATCTTACCCCTCCTCCTTTATGTTAGTTTGTGCTTTTTTAGCACTATCAATGTGCGACTGCTATTATATGACAAAAAAATTTTTTTGTCAATACTATTTTATAATTATTCTTGTTCGGCAACTCAAATATATTTATCTCTTATTCCATTGTCTATATCCTTAAAAAAGTTGTCCAATATTTTTAAACTTGCATTGTCAAGCCTAGCTTTACTTTTTTTAATTAAACTATACCCCATTTCTTTAACTTCTGGGCTTGCAAAATCTTCAAGATATTCCTTTAAAGTAACTAAAGCGTTGATATCACACATATTTTTTATGTGTCCAGGTTTTGCCAAGTTCATAAAATTTTCGCCTGTCCTATTCTTGCGATAACAAGCAGCACAAAAACTCGGCACATAACCTTGAGATAACAAAGATTTCATTATCTCATCTAGAGTTCTTTGATCATTAAGACTAAACTGTCTTTGTAAGTTATCATTGTGTGAAAAATTTCCATCATAACCGCCAGGAGTAACTTTAGACTCTGCACTTATTTGAGAAACACCTAAATTTACAAGCTCGTCTCTTAACTGTGCAGTTTCTCTTGTAGACATTATAATGCCAGTATACGGAACAGAAAGTCTTAAGACTGCAACTATCTTTTTAAATTCTTCATCATTAATTTTATATTCTGGATTCCAAGCGTATACTGAACCAGGAGCAGGTTCAACACGTGGCACTGAAATTGTGTGAGGGCCAATGCCATAAGTTCTTTCTAAATACTCTATATGCATCATCATAGCAAGCACTTCAAAATATGGATTGTAAAGTCCTAATAACGGGCCTATACCAACATCGTCAATGCCAGCTTTAAAAGCATTGTCAATTGCATCTAAACGATTGTTTGGATCAGACTTTGCACCGTTAACATGAAGCTTTCTATAAGTTTCCTCATGGTAAGTTTCTTGAAATATTTGGTATGTTCCTATACCAGACGTTTTTAGTACTTTAAAACTCTCAATATCCATAGGCGCAACATTAATGTTAACTCTTTTTATTTTATTGTCATTATAACTTGCACTATATATAGCATTAACTGCACCTACATAATAATCTAAGTTTTCTTTTGAAGACGCCATTTCGCCTGCAACCATTAAGATACGTTTATGGCCTTTTTTAAGAAGTATTTCCGTTTGGTTTTTTATTTCTTCAAAAGTAAGTTTTTTTCTTATAGTAAGTTTATTATTTGCGGCAAAACCACAATATAAACAACTATTTGAACAATGGTTGCTTATATATAAAGGAACAAACATTACAATACGTTTACCGTATATTATTTCTTTAACATAAGAAGCAGCAGCATAAACTTTTTGCAAACTCTCAAAATCTTTAACTGATAAAAGTTTAGCAGTTTCTTCAATAGACAACCTTTGAAGAGTCCTAGTTTTACTCAAAATACAGTTTAGTTCTACATTAGTTACTTTGGCCTCTAGTAGCGAATTTATTATATGTTCATCTACATGCTTCATTTAAGCCACCTTTATCAAAACTTTACAGTTCATTTAACCAGGCATACTTTTTTCTTTTACTAGAGCGATAAAAGCGTCAACTAGCATTAACCCTAAATCTTTATTCCCACGTGCCCTTAGAGCAACTGAATTTAAATCTTTCTCTTTATTACCAACAACTGCTATATAAGGAACTTTTTGCAAAGCATTTTCTCTTATTTTATGACCAATTTTTTCATTTCTGTCATCTAAAATTGTTCTTATGCCATTTTGTTTTAACTTTTGAAATAAATCTTTACAATAGGCTTCTTGCTCTTCATTTATGTTTGCTATAGCAACCTGAACTGGAGAAAGCCAAAGCGGCAAAGCTCCAGCATAGTGCTCTAAAAGTACACCTACAAACCTTTCTAAAGAGCCTAACAATGCTCTATGTATCATATAAGGTCTTTTCTTTTTACCCGAAGAATCTACATACGAAATATCAAAACGTTCCGGCAAATTAAAATCAAACTGTATAGTAGAACATTGCCAAAGTCTACCTATAGCGTCTTTTATCTTTATATCTATTTTAGGACCATAAAAAGCACCGCCACCTTCGTCTACTTCATATTCATATCCTGTTTTCTTTAAAGCATTTTCAATAGACTGTTGTGCTTTTTGCCAATCTTCTATTTCCCCTACATACTTTTTTTCTGGCCTTGTAGCAAGGTATATTTTATACTCGTTAAACCCAAAAGTTTTTAAACAACTAACTGCCATATTAAAAATTCTAAGCATTTCTTCTTCTAGTTGTTCTGGAGAAACAATAACATGACCATCATCTTGAGTAAACCCTCTAACTCTCAAAAGACCGTGCAAAACACCTGACTTCTCAAATCTGTACACGGTACCAAGTTCCGCATATCTTATTGGAAGTTCTCTATATGAGTGCAGTTTTGTTTTATATATCATCAAATGCATTGGACAGTTCATCGGTTTTACTCTATACGGTTTGCCTTCTATTTCCATAGAAGCGTACATATTTTCAGAATAAGTTTGTACATGGCCACTTATTCTAAAAAGTTCTTCGCTTGCAATGTGAGGAGTAAGCAAAAGATCATATCCATTTTCTATGTTAAATTTTTTCCAATAACTTTCAATAATATCTCTTAAAAGTGCCCCTTTTGGATGCCAAAGGACAAGCCCTCCACCAATTGCTTCATTTACACTAAACAAATCTAAATCTTTACCTAACTTTCTATGATCTCTTTTTTGAGCTTCTTGGAGCAGGAGTAAGTACTCATCTAACCCTTCTTTTGTCAAAAAAGCTGTACCATAAATCCTCTGAAGTTGTTCTTTAGAAGAATCGCCTCTCCAATAAGCGCCCGCAACAGACAACAGCTTAAAATATTTGAGTTCCCCTGTAGATTTTACATGAGGCCCTTTACATAAATCTGTAAAATTGCCAGACTTATACATTGTTACAGTGTTTCCTTCTATTTGTGAAGCAATCTCTGACTTATATTTTTCACCTTTTTGATCAAAATCTTTTACAGCTTGTTCCTTAGACACAGAATAATGTTCAAACAAATAATTTGCACCAATTATCTCCTTCATTTTTTCTTCTATTTTTTCAAGATCGGCAACTGTAAAAGGCTCCTGCCTATCAAAATCATAATAAAAACCGTCCTCTATAGCTGGCCCTATAACCACCTTTGTTTTGGGAAAAAGTTCAGTTACAGCCGCAGCCATTATGTGCGCAGCAGAATGCCTTAAAATTTCTAGATCGTTATTTGTCATATCATTACACCACCTCTTTTCAGTTCGTTTGATTATATAATATTTTCTTTTACTTTTTTTTAACAAAAAACTTCAAGGTTGGAATATGTGCCAACCTTGAAGTAAATATAAATTATTTTTATAAAAATTAAGCAGCGCCAAGGATGCTTTTAACAACATTAGTAGAAGCTTTTGTTCTACGTTTAGCATCTTCTATTATCCTATTAAACGATATCTTGTTTATCGAGCTGTTTAACACTGCTAAACTTATATCTATTTGCCTACTTTCTCCTTCTTTTGTCTCTATCAATCCTGTCATCTCTATTTCATTTGTTATTCTGTTTACATATCTTGCCATTACTCCTCTTTGTTCTTCAAATGTTGATACAGTCGATTCCTGAATCATTGTATTTTCTACTTCTTTCACGTACTCTTGTATAGATTCTTTACTATCAAACTTTTCAGGACTTGCTAAATAAGCTTTCACCATTACTATCCCTAATGCTTGTCTGTCTGTTACACTATTTGCTTGATATACTTCCTGGGTAAAATCAAACGCTCTCATGTATCTACTTACTAGTGTGGCCTCCACTAATCCCCTTGCAAATCCTAATGCTTCCAACACTCTCTCCGTTCCTTCCTCTTCTTCTCCTACTCCTTTTAATACCTTTTCTATATGCTTTACTACTTCTACACTTAACCCTGCTTGTCTTACTCCTTCTCTTATTTGTCCACATGTTACAAGCTCTGCTTTTGTATTCAACAATCCTTTCATTTCTCCCAAATTGGACGCATTTACCTCTATTTCCATTTCTCCCAACC
>JAISOG010000042.1 GCA_031275795.1 Candidatus Endomicrobiellum incisitermitis | reverse complement strand
AACAATTTTTCTTTTTCCTTCTCTTCTATTGAATTTAGATAATTTAACGCTTCCATCCCCTTTGTAAAATATTTGACTTCTATATCATTTGCATCCTCATATTCCTTTAATCTCTTCTTCCATATCTCATGTACTAATAGATCATCATCCAACACTACTACCTTACTCCCTTTCTTTATCTTTATCTTATCTGCAAACCATTTTGGTTTCTCACATTTAGCAAATCTTAATTTAAACTCTGTCCCTTCCCCTTGTTTGCTCTTTACTACTAGCTCACCTTTTAGCTCTTTTATTGTACCTAGTATTTGCTCCATTCCTATCCCATTCCCATCTTCTTTTGTTGTTCCTACTGCCTCTCCCTTGTTTATCTTTTCTACCATATGTTGTGGCATCCCTTCTCCATTATCCGTTATCCTTACCTCTACTTCTTCTCCTTTTACTTCATATGACACTTCTACCTCTACTTCTTCTCTCTTTTCATCTATTGCATCCACTCCATTATTTATTAGGTTACTCATCATCCTACTGAAATTTGAAAAATCTCCTCTTATAAACACAAACTTATTATTCTCATCTGGATTAAAATTTATACTTATACACTTTTCTATCCATATATTGGTATCCCTTAGCCTTTACTAGAATCATTTTTTATCTAGACCATCATACAAAGAATCATAAACACTAAGATATTTCTTAAAATCAAGATATCTCTTACCGTCTTTGTCAATTTCTGCTTGCATATATCTTTTTAGCAACATATCTGATACCTCTCTTAGTTTTTGTATAGCCCATTCTAGTATTTCTCTTTCTTGTTTACTTAATTTATCCTTACACCCGAAATGTAATATGCCTAATGTTGGAAGTGGTGCCCATATCTCATGTATCACCTCTTTTCCTATTTCATATAACTCACTCTGTATAGCTAACTTCTTTTCTAGTTCTTCTGCTTTCTTTCGGTCAGTTATGTCTATGGATATCCCTAATAAACCAATAATTTTCCCTGCGCTGTTTGTCAATGGAATTTTATGGGACATATACGTCCTAAATCCATTATTCATAGAAGCTTTTTCTTCGCCAGTATATAGTTTACACTTTTCGGTTACTAATTTGTTAATATTGCGATGTTTCTTTGCTTCTGCTTCAGATAAAAAATCAAAAACTGTTTTTCCAACAATTTCCTCACGAGAATTTAATCCCAAATGTTTTGCTTGGATGTCATTGCAACCCATATACACATGTTTACTATTCATCCAATACACATGTCCAGGCATTTTTGCAATAATATTTGTTAAAAACTCTGTATTTGCTCGTTCGCTAATCAATAGATCTAATAAATCCTTTTTTGATAATTCACAGTCTTCCTTTACATTAGCAACTACATTCATAAAATTTTTATCTTCTACAAAATAACCTTGATTGTGTTTGTTTTCATATTCTGTTTTAAAATCAGCAATATTGGCAAATTTTTGTGTGGAAAAACAAGGAAATAACAATCTTACAGATTCTCTGAGATATTCAAAAGTAGAAAACAATATTGTCGTTGAATCCGTAACATTTCCAACATGAGTTACATATATCTGTTTATTTGGATACAAGTAAGGAAGAGTTAGTATCCATGCATTTTCTTCAACAAGATATGAAAATCCATTTTGTTTATTTGTATTTCTTTTAATTGCATAAGCATCAGCACTTTCTTGATAAACTTTACGAAAAGAAGCATCTTCGTTTATAGTTTTGAGCAAAAGCTCTCTACAAGATATAAAATTAGGATTTTTATTTTTACTTACACATTCCTGCCAATTTATTTGCGTAAAACCCTCTAAGTTAGGTTCACATCTTTTAATCCATTCTGCTTGTTCTTCTTCTCCTTTAACTACACCTTCTTCAAACTCTTCTATTGAACAATTTTCTTTTGGTTTTGTTAAATAATTATAACGACTTAAATATCCTGTACGCACTTCATATTTCTCACAGGTTTTCATATCAAATTTTTTAGGGATTAAATCTATTGCAGATTGAATTCTTCCTTTATCTTCTGGATTTTTTGTATGAGATTCCCAAAATATGACAACTGAGTCTTTGATTGGTATTGTTGTGGGTAAATTACGAAAAGAAGCTACTGTAGCGTCAATGACCATGGTATTATTACTCATTGTTTTCCTCCTGCTATACATAAACTTTGCAGAGATTTTTTAATTAAATTTTCTAGTGTAATATTTTCACTGGGCACATATATCTTCTTGACTACAGAACGAGCTACTGCTTCCTTATATCCTAATGCTACAAGACTTTCTACTGCTTCTACAATAATTGTATTTTCAATTGTGTCTACATTTGACCACTTTTGTTCTCCTTCAACATATATATCTTGTATTTTATCTTTTAAAGCAGAAATAAGTTTTTCAGAGGTTTTTTTTGTAAATCCAAATATGTTGTGCAGTAAAGTAGTATCTTTTTTTATTATTGCAGTTTTAAAATCTACAAAAGATTTAGAAATTTTATCTATGTATTCCATAGCTTTTTTTGCTCCAGTACCTGGTACTTCTTCTTTAATTAGTATATACATATTTCTATCTTCTTTAGATAAAAACCCGTACAAGTATATAACTCCACCATACATGCCTGACATAGCTTCTACAATATATACTTTTACCTGCTCTCCTAAACATGGAAGTTTAGAAAAAGTGTCAATAGATACAGACACAGCATATCCTATACCATTGACATCAATTGTAATATTACCAGTCGTTTTTGATTCTAAAGTACCTATTAAATAATCTAACATATTTTACCATTTTATTGTGTTTATGTGGCATATAGCTATTGCAAGTGCGTCTACTGTATCGTCAGGCTTTGGAATTTCTTTGAGTTTTAGAAAAATTTTTACCATTTCTTCATTAGAAATGTCAAAATTTGCATAAATATTTTTAACATCATCATGCTCTTCCAAAGCGTCCAAGGGATCTGGGTTTAAGGCATTGCTAAATATATATTATATACTATTAAAAAAAGATATCAAAGAAAGTGTACGCGTTCATAACATATTAGACTTTTGAAGCATTAAGCACTGTTGAGCAAAATCAAAAGGCGTTTGCCAATTTAACCCTTGATGAACCTTTTTGCTATTATCCCAATGTACACCGTTGCTCTGCTTATTGCATAGGCATCTAATGTTGATGCTAGACCAACTCGTTGATAATGCTCTATGACTCTTTTAGGGTATTTGGCTTCTTGGCTTATTTGGCCTTCTACTACTGCTTTTTGCAGCCCTTTTATTGCCCGTTTTGCTCCAATTTTGTGTTAAATTTGAATATAGCTCATATTTAGAATCCCTCAAAAATTTTGCCTTTGTCAAAGCAAGGATATCCTTCCTTTAACAAAGTATTATATATTTTCAAAGTCTAATATTGTTCCTTAAAAAAAGAATATAATAAAGAGTAAAAGGCGTTGGACGATTGATCAAATATAGGGCTTAATTGCCCGTACAC
>JAISOG010000018.1 GCA_031275795.1 Candidatus Endomicrobiellum incisitermitis | reverse complement strand
TCAGTAAAGTCTAAATGAATAACTGGATATTGTTTAGACCAATCCCATTTGTCATATATGTACAACCCTTCAAATATTTCTTTGTTCCCCTTAAACAATTCCTTTAATGTGTTTATCAGCAATGACTTCCCAAATCTACGGGGACGTGATAAAAAGTATACACTTCCATTACTTATCAAATTGTATATATGTTCTGTCTTGTCTACATATATTGCTCCATCTTTTCGTAACTTCTCAAATGCTTGTGTCCCTATTGGTAATCTCTTCATATCATTCCTTAACAAAATAATAGATATTAGCTAAAATATTTTTTATGTAATTTTATCATATTTGTTATACGGGTTACAAATTAAGTGTATATTAACCAAGAGACATGATCGATTATGCTATTTTTTTACTTTTTTTGATTTTTTTATTCTTAAGCTCGTACCCTTGCAACTCTACAATAGCATATTGACGTATTGGAATACCTCTTCTTTGAACATTTATAACCTCTACATCTTTTATAGAATTAAAATCTTCATTTAGATGATTATCAATTTTGATTATTGCAGTTTTTGAAGTTTCTAAATCTTTAGGAACGCTCCAGTACGCAAATTGGTTCTGCCTATCATTGTCCAACACAACACCAACCTTACTTTTTGTGTAATAAGCTATTACTCCACCCCACTGATGAGAATCTGTTACTGCATACTTAACATTCCTATGCAAAATATTACTACCCAATTCTTGCCATCCTGTAAACCAATTTGTAGCATCAGCAATCGCGGCATCTGTAGAAAATCTATAAACAGGAAATATTGCATATCTTATATGTAATCCTAAAAGAGTCGAAATCACAAGATTAAAAACAATCCCAATTAAAAGGATGTTTCTTTTAAACTTAGAATTTGAAGCAAGTAAGTACTGGGCTGTCATTATACTAAAAGCAAAATAAGCAAATGCAGGCCAATTTGCGCCAGGGTAGCTCTTTAATGCAGTAATTATAAATATTGCTATTATGGGAACAGAAAAAGAAAATAAGAACCTATGCTTATGCTGATATGCTATATTTTTAGATTTTAAACAGTATATAGAAGCAACGATACCTGAAACAAACACAAACGGTCCTGCAATTAAACATTGCAAGCCTAAATATTCAAACACATAATTCAAATGTAATTTATTGCCAGACAATCCATGGTTAAATTGAAAAGTAAAAGAAATCCATTCATTTTGAGAGTTCCAAATAATAACAGGCAAAAAAGTTATAAAAGATATAACGAACATAAAATAAAAATGTTTATTTTTCAGCCATTTTAATTTTCCATCTAATAACATATAGACAGCCAAACTTAGCACAAACAAAATTGCAGTATACTTTGAAAGAAACGATAATCCAAGGAAGAAACCTGTTATGTACCAATATTTTGTTTTGCAGGACTCTATTAAGAGCCATTGATAGTACACAGCAAGTGCAAAAAACAGAAAAGCAGGAGTGTCCGGTGTAATTATTATAGAGCCAACCAACATAAGTGGCAACGTGTTTAGCACAATAACAGAAACAGAAGCAACTGTCTCATCTTCATGAAACAATTTTTTTGCAAATTTCCATACCAAAATGCTTAACATTATTGTTACAATTATAGAAGAAAATCTAACAGCAAGTTCGGAATTTGATAAGAGCGTAGTAATTTTTATAAACCACGCAACCATGGGTGGATGATCGTAATATCCAAGAGCTAATTGCTTTGACCAAAGCCAGTAATATGCTTCGTCTGGGTGAAGAGAAGTAGTTGCAGATAAAAAGATTTTAAATAAAACTACAAAACCAACTAAAAATAGCGTGTTTCTTTTGTTAAAAATTTTTTCCATATATTTCCCGTAGAATTCAAAAGAATGAATTTAGACGATCGAACGATCGTAAGATTGTACTATTTTCTTGAAATGTCTATCAAGATATGCTATTTACTATACCAAAATATGAAAAACTTTACAGTAAATAGTGACTGCTCAAATTTTCCACTAGATAGGCCATGTTTTTATCAGAAAAATGACGACATTTTATGTGAACAATGCAATCAATATAAAAAGATTTCAAATTCGCAAGAAAATAAACGTATTTTAATTATAAAACTTGGTGCAATGGGCGACGTTTTAAGAACCACATTTTTGCTTTGGGGATTAAAAGAACTTTACCCAAAAAGTGTAATATCTTGGATTGTAGACAAAAATAACGTGGCTGTCCTTGAGCATAACACATTTATAAATAATATTATCGCAAATGATGAAAACACACTAAAATTCCTTATAGACAACTATTTTGATGTTGTTATAAATCTAGATCTTGCCTTTGAGAGTTTATCTCTTGCAAAATTATCAAATAAAGCAAAAGTTTTAGGTTTTACATTAGATGACAATAGAAACATTGTTGCTTCTAACCAATTTGCTCAAGAATGGCTAAAAATGAGCGCTTATGACGAACTAAAAAAGAGCAATTTGTTTACGTACCAACACTGGATGGCGCAAATTGTGTCATTGCCAAAGGACGACTATGAAATAATAGTACCTCTTCAAGAAGAATCAAAAGAAAAAGCTTTAAAGTTTTTAGATACTAACAACGTATCTTTAAATGAAAAGATTTTAGGCATAAATCCTGGAGCTGGCAAAAGATGGACCTTAAAAAAATGGACCTTAGAAGGTTTTATTGAAACTGCAAAATATTTTTCACAAAAAGGGACCACAGTTTTGTTGTTGGGTGGCAACCAAGATGAAAAAGAAATTAATGCCATTTTAAAAGAAAACATTCCTAATGTCATATCTAGTGGAACAAACAATACAATTGCTGACTTTTTTGCAAAAATAAACTTATGTAATACCGTTTTATGTGGTGATACAATGACTTTACACGCTGCATTAGGTCTTAAAAAGAATGTTGTGGCGCTCTTTGGCCCAACTTCTATTAACGAAATAGAAATATATTCAAGAGGTATAAAAATACAAGGTAAAAAAGACTGTGTTACTTGTTATAGACAAGAATGTTACTTAGAAAATAATTGTATGCAAACAATCAAACCAAAGGAAGTAATTGAAGCTATAGAAAAGTACCATTAGTTTATCTTGTTAAACAAAATCAGAAAATATAAGGAAACACAATGAAAATTGTAGTCATGATTCCAACATATAATGAAGTCTCTACTATAAAAAAAATAATCAATGATGTTCTAAATTGTGGAGTAGACTTAGACGTGTTAATTGTAGATGATATGTCTCCAGATGGTACATATAAAATAGTTAAAGATATCGCAAAACAAAATAGTAAAGTCCACTTATTGCTCAGAAAAGAAAAAAAAGGTAGAGGATACGCTGGTAAAGATGGCTTTATTAAAGCCCTAGAAATGAATGCAGATTTTATAGTAGAGATGGATGGAGATGGTTCTCACGATCCTAAGTATATACCAGAATTTTTAGAAGTTATAAGAGATTGCGATGTTGTTATAGGATCTAGATACGTTGATAATGGTAAAGATGAAGAAAGAACTTTACTTAGAAGAGTAGTAAGCAATTTTTCAAGGTTATATCTATCTACAATCTTAGGTGTAACTATAAAAGACCCTAGTTCAGGTTATCGAATGTATAAAAAAGATGCTCTTACAAAATTTGTATATGAATTAAAAGCTAGTGATCCTTTTATAGTAACAGAAGTCATATATCAAATAAAAAAGAACAAACTTAAAGTGAAAGAATCGCCTATAATTTTTCTCAAGCGCTTTTCTGGAGAATCTAAATTAAGACCAATAACTTTAATTAAATATTTATTTAAAGTATTAAAATTAAAAATATCAGGAAGATAATCGCATGAATTATAGAATGTGCTTCTGGGCAATAAACATTTTTTCAAGTCTTATTAGACTTTTAATAATAGGCAAAATAGGGCTCACAATAGATGAGGCACATTATTTTACATATACAAAATATTTAAGTCTATCTTATTTTGATCATCCTCCGCTAATAGCATACTTAATTAAAGCATCTAACTTTATCTTTCCAAACATAGAATTTGCAGTTAGATTCCCAGCAGTTTTAATTTTCTTTTTATCCAGCTGGATTTTATATATATGCGCAAAAAAACTATACAATGAAAAAACTGCTTTTGTTAGTGTTTTACTGTTAAACGTTTTACCTGTATTTTCTTTTCTTGGAGCAGCAGTAGCAGTTCCGGATTCCCCTTTAGCACTATTTTGGCTTTTATCATTACTTACTTTTATCAAAGTGATAGAAACATCTAAGGGTAAATTTTGGTATTTGTTTGGCATTTGTACAGGTTTTGCAATGCTTTCTAAATATAATGCTGTGTTTTTACCTATCTCTGCAATCTTATTTCTTCTTTTTTCTAAAAAACATAGATTTTGGATTGCAAAAATAGAACCATATCTGGCAATTTTAGTATCTTTTATAATATTTTTACCAGTAATATTGTGGAACATACAGAATAATTGGGCATCTTTTGGATTTCAGCTCGATCATGGTTTTGGTAGTTCAATTCCAAAATTTTCTTTTGATTTACTTGCCAAAGCTATAGGAGCACAAGCTGGGTATATTTCTCCTTTATTGTTTTTAATTTTTTTAGTAGCTGTTTTTTTGTGTTTGAAAGACATATTTAAGAAAAAAGATAGGTCATCTTTACTAATTGCTTGTTTTTCAATACCGATACTTTTTTTATTTAATTTTATTGCAACTTTTCATGAGATATTACCGCACTGGCCTATCATGGGATATTTAGTACTTTCTATTTATGTGGCCAACTTAACGCTAAAATTTTGGAACATAAAATGGTTTAAAATATACTCTTATTTGTCTTGGACTCTGGCAGTAATTATGGTTGTTATTGTTCCTTTGCATATTCTTTATGGAATAGTACCAATAAAAAAGTTTTTGCCTAAAGAACAAATTGAAAATGTAAAACATGGTATTTGTGAAGCTGAAAGGATAGATATTACAAACGAAGTTTACGGTTGGCAAGACGTTGGCAATGAAATAAAAAAGATATTAGATTCATACCCACAAGATAATAAACCTTTTATTTTTACTTATAAAAGTTACCTTGCTAGTGAACTTCAGTATTGTATTCCAGATTTAAGAGTATTTTGCATAAGCGATAGTCCTAATGCTTATAATTTCTGGCAACAAGATTTAAAAAACTTTAAAAATAAAGATGGTTTGTTTATTTGCAATGATTTCTTTTTTGCTAACCCACAAGACAGGTACGGCAACCAAGCATTTGCATCTTATGAGGAAATAAAGATATTACCAATTTACAGAAATGATGTAAAAATAAAAAATTTCTTTTTTACTTTATGCAAATCGTTTAATCCTTTAAAACTTCCTGAAGAATATTCTAAAAGTTATACAAGTAAAAAAAATAATATATTTAAAGAGTTAAGAAGGTATGACTATGTAGTATTTAGATTTATTAACGGTTCTTTAAAATGTAAGATTTTAGATTTCTTTATGGCTCCTATCTCTTATTGTGATTCTAAGGATTTTAATGTTAGTTTTTTTGTAATTCTTATAATATCTTTATTAATACTGTGGCAAACTAAAAAAGACACTTTTTGGACAAACTTCGCTCTTTTGGCAAGCATCTTAGCAGTTACTAGTCTTATAGTATATTTTATGAAAAATTATTTTGAAAAACCTCGTCCTTTATCTGTATTTGGGAGCGAAAGTGTAAATACGCTTTATGAGCAACTACACAGAAACGCCCTTCCATCTGGACATACGGAAATGGCAGTCGCAGTGTGCATGTTTATGTTCATACAAGTAAAGAAGTACTGGTATTTATACATATTTTTTGGTATTTTTTCAGGTTTTTATAGGATATATGCAGGAAGTCATTTTGCCTCAGACGTTTTTGTTGGAGCTTGCATAGGTGTTTTTTTTGCATACATCATTGTTGAATTGTTTAAAAAACATATAAAATACTCGTTGTAAGAACGCAATTAATTAGTATAACACATAGCAATTAAACAACTCTAAATGAGGGATTGACACTATTCTATGCCACAAATAAGTGTGAAAAGTTTATTTTTGAAAAAACATTCAGTAGAGATTGCTTAACAATACATTCCACAGCTCAAACAATCAATAAATGAATACAATATTGGCAAAGAAGAAAAAGTGTACTTGTTTTTGTGCAAAGAAAATACCTTGACAATAACCTTGACAATAACCTTGACAAAAGAGATAATATGGGCATGTTTGATCCAAAATATAATTTAACAAAAAAATTGCTTGAAAATATTTCTGCCCTAGAGCGATTATATGGACAAATTGAACAGTTACGTTTACCTAGAAGCTTATGGTTAAATTTAGAGCGGGGCAACCTTATACAATCAGCATATGTTTCAAATAGTATTGAAGGTAACTCTCTATCCTTTGCTGAAGTTACCAATTTATTGTTAGGAGGTAGAATCCCGGTAACACGGGACGAAAAGGAAGTTGCTAACTATTTTGTATTATTAAAACAGTTGACATCTTTTAAATCGTTTGACATAGCTACTTTGTTAAATATACACAGACAACTTCTTGCTGGAGTTAATGATAAAATTGCTGGAAAGATTAGAAATAGTGTTGTAGTGGTAGGCAATCATGTAAAAACATTTAAAGGTGTAAAACTTGTTATTAAACATAATCCACCTTATCATAAACAAATAGAAATCAGAAAGCATTTACAATATCTTCTAAACTGGGCTAGAGAAGATGATCAGACAATTCCTATTTTAAAGGCAGGTATATTTCATCATCAATATGTGTATTTGCATCCATTTGCTGACGGTAATGGCAGGACTTGCAGATTACTAACTGCTTTATTTTTAATACAAAACGGATATCTTATTAACAAATATTTTGTCCTTGATGATTACTATGATACTGATAGAGCTCTCTATTCTAACAAGTTGTCTAGTGCTGATTCTGGGAATTTAAGTACATGGCTTGAATATTTTACAGACGGTATAAGATATTCATTGCAAAGTGCAATTTCTAAAGCAGAAAATTCATTGTCACAAATTGCTGTGTCTATGAGGCCTACACCAAGAGAAGCGCAAATTTTAGAGAAATTTGTGAATATAAGAGAATTTAGAGTAAATGATATTACCAAATTCTTAAGAGTTTCTAGGCAACAAGCAAACAATCTTTTAAGGGGATTAATAGAAAAAGGACGTATTCAAAAACATGGAACAACTAAAGGGGTTTTTTATAGAATCTTGTAATATGTCAAAAACAGATCTAGTTTTAGAATCTTATCGGAGTTACCTCAAAGAGCGTTCTATGAGCAACAAACATTTAATATTGCAAATTAGTCTTGTTTGAGCAAAATACATTTATGTCTTTCTTGTCTTTTCATTTTGCGAGTTTGCTAATTTGATTAAATGTTTATTGCGATTGCTCTAGTAACGTAGATAAGGGTCTAAACTAGGCTAAACAAAAACTACTGAGCTGATGCAAAGTTTAAGTGCCTGTGCGATGTATGTGTGGTTGCTTAATGACTAGAAAACTATGCTGGCTTGATCTAGTTCAGAATCTTATTGGAGTTACCTTAGTAACGTAGGTAAGGTTTTAAAACTAGCTTAAACTAGCCGCTTATACTTTTTATCGTTTCTTGACGTTTTAAAATAGTTAGTGTATAATGGACTTTGTTTCCATATCAAACTGATAGTTTGTTTAAAAAGAGGTACAAATATGGCTGACTTAGAACGTACTTTAAGTAAAATTATTGAAAAAACTTCAAAAGGTTTTAGAGTAGTTCTTTTAAATGGACAAAGACAAGTTGGTAAATCGACTTTGCTTAAAAATATGTCTGAAAAAACAAATCGTAATTATGTTTCTCTTGATAACATGAAGTTTCGTCAACTGGCAAAAACTGATCCAGAACTTTTCTTACAACAAAACCCTCCTCCGATAATTATTGACGAAATACAATATGCACCTGAGTTGTTTCCTTATATAAAACTTTCTGCTGACCAGAACCGTAATATTAAAGGAGCGTTTTGGCTTACAGGATCTCAAAAATATAAGTTAATGGAAGGGGTTAAAGAATCTTTAGCCGGGCGTATAGCAATTCTTGATCTTATGGGATTATCCTATCGCGAAAAAACAAAATGCCCTTTTTTATCAAAACCCTTTTTGCCATCTTATGACAAATTAAAAAATATAAAAAAATTAACAATCCAACAAGTTTATAAACTAATATGGGAAGGACAATTGCCTGAACCTGTAGTTGATAAAAACATTGATCGAGAGCAATACTATAGCTCATACATACAATCTTATATTGAGAGAGATGTAAAAGATTTTTATAATATAGAAAAACCACTACAGTTCTTTAATTTCGTTTCAGTAGTTGCTGCACAAACAGGGAAACTACTAAATTACGCTTCACTTGCTCGAGATGTGGGTGTAGATATAAAAACTGCCCAAGTTTGGATGGGAATATTAGAACGTTCTGGACTTGTGTATCTCTTGCAGCCATATTCTCCTAATATAACAAATCGTATAATAAAAACTCCAAAAATGTATTTTTTAGATACTGGGTTATGTTCTTATCTTACACGTTGGAATAGCTCAGAATCTCTTATGAGCGGAGCAATGGACGGCGCAATGCTTGAAACTTACGTTGTTGGCGAAATTCTCAAATCATACTTTCATAACGGAAAAGAACCTGTTATGTATCTGTACAGAGATGTAGATCAAAAAGAAATTGATATAGTTATAGAGCAAAATGGGACTCTCTATCCAATAGAAATTAAAAAAACTGCAAATCCACAACCTTTTGATTGCAAGTATTTTAACCAAATAAACAAATTGAACAAAAAGGTTGGAATAGGAGCAATTGTTTGTCTACAACCTGAACGTATCCCATTGAGTCGCAATGTTGTATCTATTCCTGTCTGGGAGATATAATCTAAATGTTAGTCTCGTCTTAAAACATTAAAGACAATTAATTTAGTAACTCATAGCACGTTTAGTGTTGCAGTAAGTGGGGTGTTGGGGGACGTATGAGCGGTTGCTTAATGACTTAGGGACAATCGTTGTTAACTATGCTGTATAGGTCTAGTTTAGAATCTTAACGGAGTTACCTCAAAGAGCGTTCTATGAGCAAAATACATAATTGGAATTATCCAAGAAGTCCAAAGAGTAATGCCTACATAGAGCGTTTCAACAGAACTTTAAGAGAACAGTTTTTAAACAGCTATGAAGGAGATTTAACAGACATAGAAGGAGTAGAAGAAGACTTAAAAGATTACTTATTTTGGTATAATAGCAAAAAGGTTCACCAAGGATTAAATTGGCAAACGCCTTTTGATTTCATTCAACAGTCCTTAATGCTTCAAAAGTCTAATATGTTATGAACGCGTACACCGTTTGACCGTGTTTATAAAAAATGGTAAAATCAGGTGTCGTAAATGTTAAGTAATCATAAGTTTTAGTTTAAGGAACGTTTCAAATGGAAAACAAAGGGCAAGCCCAACAAACAACTCCTATTGAACAGATAATGGACCAAAGAAGACAAAAAGCAAAAGATCTTGTTAAAGTTGGAATCAATCCTTATCCTGCAAAGTATGTTTTAGACAAAAATAATACAGATTTACAAAAAGAATTTGCTTCTTTAGAAACAGGGCAAGTTTCAGATGTTAATGTTAAAGCTGTTGGAAGAGTAATGACTTACAGAAATATGGGTAAGGCAGCTTTTTTAGATATCAGAGATGGCCATGCTAAAATCCAAATATATATTAGAGCAGACCAAGTAGGTCAAGAAGAATATAAATTATTTAAAGATATGGTAGATTTATCTGACTTTATTGCAGTGGAAGGCTCTCCTTTTAGAACAAAAACCAATGAACTTAGCATAATGGTAAAAAAGTGGACAATGCTTACTAAGGCATTTAGGCCTCTCCCAGAAAAATGGCATGGTCTTAAAGATAC
The DNA here is from genome assembly GCA_031275795.1 of Candidatus Endomicrobiellum incisitermitis. Classification (GTDB taxonomy): domain Bacteria; phylum Elusimicrobiota; class Endomicrobiia; order Endomicrobiales; family Endomicrobiaceae; genus Endomicrobiellum; species Endomicrobiellum incisitermitis. The sequence continues at coordinate 4,655 of JAISOG010000018.1, read as the reverse complement.
AGAAACAAGATATAGGCAAAGGTATCTTGACTTAATTGCAAATACGGATGTAAAAGATATATTTGTAAAAAGAAGCCTTGTGATATCGGCTATAAGACATAAACTGGAAGAGTTGAATTTTGTAGAGGTTGAAACGCCTATTTTACAATCTCTTGCAGGAGGAGCTAATGCAAGGCCTTTTATAACACATCACAATGCCTTAGAGATAGACCTTTTTTTGAGGATTGCTCCAGAACTTTTTTTAAAACGTTTAGTTGTTGGAGGTATGGACAGAGTTTTTGAGATAGGTAGAAACTTTAGGAATGAAGGCATAGATAAAAACCATAATCCAGAATTTACTATGATGGAACTTTACCAGGCATATACAGATTATAATGATATGATGGACTTAACGGAAGTTTTAATTAAAGCAGCGGCCCAAAAAGTTGACTCTAAAATAAATTTAAGTTTTAGACGAGCAAAAATGTTTGATTTAATAAAAGACTATACAGGATTAGACTTGCTTTCTTTCCTTGAAACTGGAAAAATGTTTGAACAAGTAAAACATTTAAACCTTGATTTACCTAAAGACGCTACAGATAAAAAGATATTAGATCAAGTTTTTGACCAAAAAGTTATTCCTAATTTGAAGGCTCCCACGTTTGTTACGGATTACCCTTCTATTTATTCTCCTTTATCAAAAGTAAAATTTGATCAACCTGAAATAGCCGAACGGTTTGAACTTTACATAAATGGTATGGAAATAGGAAATGCCTATTCGGAACTTAACGATCCTCAATTGCAAAGAGTGAAGTTTGTTCAACAAATGGAAGCAAAAAAGAAAGGTGACGATGAAGTTATGCCTTATGATAGCGATTTTATTTTTGCTTTGGAGCAAGGACTCCCTCCTACTGGTGGACTTGGTATAGGTATAGATAGATTAGTTATGGTTTTAACTGGTGTAGAATCAATTAGGGAAGTTATAACATTTCCCGCTATGAGGCCTGAATAAGCTTTATGAGTATAATGCCTGTAGAACTTTTTATAGCGTTAAGATATTTGAAAGCAAGAAAAAAGAGTTTGTTTTCTTTTACCACTACTTTAATTGCTATAGGAGGTACTAGTCTTGGTGTAGCAGCCTTAGTTATAACTTTAGCAGTTATGAGTGGATTTCAAAATGATATTAGAGATAAAATTTTAGGTATTCAACCTCATGTGGTTGTTAGTAGGGTAGATAGTGATGCTTTTAAGGATTATAAAAATATTGAAGATATAATAAAAAAAAATAGTTTTGTTAAAAATGTGTTGCCTTTTATATATAAACAAGGTGTTATTAGAGGTCAAAACACTTCTTCTTCTGGAATAATAATAAAAGCTATAGATTATAAACAGGAAAACGATATTCTTAATCTGTCAAAACAAATAGTATTTTCAGACATACATTTTAATTCAAGCAAGATAGGAGAGCATTCAATAATATTAGGTCAGGAACTTGCAAAAAGTATTTTTGTAAGTCCAGGCGATGATGTTATTTTGATGTTTCCAGAAAGTTTTACAAGTTTGCCAAAAATGTATAAGTTTAAAGTAGTTGGAATTATTAAGTCCGGTATTTATGACTTTGATACTTCTTTAGGTTTTATAGATCTGCAGGAAGGACAACGTTTGCTTAATATAGGCGAGGCTATTACTGGTTTAGGCGTTTATGTAAAAAGTTTAGACAAAACTGCACAAATAACTTCCTTAATAACAAAAAGTTTAGCATACCCCTATAAAGCAAAGTCTTGGATAGACATGAATAAAAACCTTTTTTATGCTTTAAGGTTAGAAAAGATAATGATGTTTTTGATTTTAGGCCTTATAATTTTGATAGCAGCATTTAATATTGTTTCTAATCTTTTACTTTTAAGTGTACAAAAAGCAAAAGAAATAGGAATAATGTCAGCTGTTGGGTTTTCTAAGTTTTCTATTTCAAAAATTTTTTTTTATGAAGGTATTACCGTAGGCTTAGTGGGTACATTTTTAGGTATCGTTTTTGGGCTTGGTGTAAGTTTTGCTTTAAAATATTTAGACATATTTAAACTTCCTAAAGGTGTTTATTATGTGGACAAATTGCCAGTATCTCTGATGACGCAGGATGTTATATTTGTTGCTTTAAGTGCGTTTGTAATAACTGTTTTAGCGGGAATTTATCCTGCATATCAAATTTCTAAGTTGGATCCTTTAGAAGCTATAAGGTTTGGATGATAAACTAAATGAACATACAGGCTAAAAATTTAAACAAAAATTATATTCAGGAAAAAGGCCCTGACTTAGAAGTATTGAAAGATGTTAATTTAGAAATTCCTCTAGGACAAAAAATAGCTTTAGCAGGTCCATCTGGTGCAGGCAAAAGTACATTAATACATATATTGGGTTTAATGGATAGACCTACTTCTGGCAAAGTGTTTATAGATGGAATTGACTGTTTTTTAATGGATGATAACTATTTGTGCAATATGAGAAAAAAAAGTATAGGTTTTCTTTTTCAGTTTCATTATCTTTTACCGGATTTTACAGTTTTAGAAAATGTTTTAATTCCTGTATGGGAAAACAAAATAAGCAAAAAAAGTTATGCCTTAGAAATTTTAAATAGAGTTGGACTCTACTCTAAGATAAACTGTCTCCCAAACGAGCTTTCTGGTGGGCAGCAGCAACGTGTAGCTTTAGCTAGGTCTTTAATAAACAATCCAAAAATAATTTTTGCAGATGAACCTACTGGCAATTTAGACAGAACTATAGGTGTAGAGATAGAAAATTTACTTTTTGAGTTTTCTACAAATTTAGAAACAACTCTTGTATTAGTGACACACAATCAAGAACTTGCTTTTAGAACTGATAGAGTTATAAACATAGTTGATGGTAGAATGGTGGTCTAGATTTTTATTTGGAGGCTATATGTCAACACACAGGTTAGTAAAATGGAGCAAAGAATCACAAGAATTTTTTGAAAAAGCAGAAGATAATAGTTTAGTATTAGATTTAGTTATATCTTATGGATGCGCAAGCCAAACAGGAGAAGGATTTGAAGAGCTAGTTAATTCAATAAACAATGAAAGTATTAAGAGAAAAGTAAAGAAAGTTGTTATAACAGATACTTCTTACCTTTATAGGCATATTATATCGCAGCTTTCCGGATACTGCGATGTTAACATTCCAACAGAATGGTACTTAAAGAACAAAGAAGCAATTGAGAAATTAGCTGTTGATGTTGAAATAAAATCGTGGGCAAATGAAATTAATAAAGAAGAATATAAGGAATGGTATAGGAAAATAAAGAAAGATTTTGTGGAAGACTCTGATTTTAAGAATTCAGTAATAGATATAGCCAATGCCGCACTTTTAGAGTCTGGAGAAGATGATATTTTGGACATAGGTAGAAATATAGATTTTATGTTAGAAGAGACAACCTATACTTGTTTGAATTTTAATAACGTAAACATGGTCTACCCTATGGCGCTTGCAGAGCCTATAAACATTGCTAATAAAAAATACAATATAAATGTGCGTCACTTATCTTATACAATTTCATGGCATGCACAACAAAATAGAGCTTTAGTATTAGATAGAAATAAAGTTAATAATGAGATACTTAAATTTATAACGCAAGATGCTACTAATGTAAACTTTTTTGTAATAGATAGATATGGCAAACATATATATAAAAATAATTCCTTAAGTAAAATAGTAGAAGAAGTTAATGCTAAAGAACTAGATCTAAAGACTTGGGATAATTCTGTTTTGGTTATGAAAGAAAAGAAACAAATGATTTTTGAAGAAACAGATAAGCATAAAGATTTTTTATCAGTGAAAGCTCCCTTGATAATAAATGGAAGAGTAGAAGGAGTAATAGGACTAGGAGTAGACATAACCTTGCGAAAGAGAGCAGAAGAATTAGAGAAGCAAAAAGAGTTGCATGAAATAGCCAAAGGAGTAGCGCATGATATATGTTCGCCAATTAGTGCGTTCGAAATGATAAAGTATATGTGCAATGATAAATTAGATGAACAAGAACAGAAGATGTTTGAATTGGCTATAAGAAGTATAAAAAGCATATCAGGGAGATTGTTAAGTAAATACAGGAGTATGCAAAATAAAGAAAAAGATGAAGAGAATAAAAAAGATGACCAATACATTGCACCATATAGTATAAAGGATGTAATAGACAGGAAAAGATATGAATGTTCCAAGAAGCCAATACAGATTAAATATAATCCAGATGAGGATAATAAGTTTGTGTTTATAAGAGGAGATTTTTCAAATTTTAGTAGGATGATGAGTAATTTGATAAATAATGCAGTGGAGGCAGTAGAGAATATAAAAAAACAAGGAGAAGGGATAGTAGAAGTGTCATATGATGTAAAGGGAGTAGAAGTAGAGGTAATAGTGAAGGATAATGGAGAAGGAATGCCACAACATATGGTAGAAAAGATAAACAAGGGAGAGGCAGTAGGAACGACAAAAGAAGATGGGAATGGGATAGGAATGGAGCAGATACTAGGTACAATAAAAGAGCTCAAAGGTGAGCTAGTAGTAAAGAGCAAACAAGGGGAAGGGACAGAGTTTAAATTAAGATTTGCTAAATGTGAGAAGCCAAAATGGTTTGTAGACAAGATAGAGATAAAGAAAGGGAGTAAGGT
>JAISOG010000008.1 GCA_031275795.1 Candidatus Endomicrobiellum incisitermitis | reverse complement strand
TAATTTAGCCCTTCTATCCCTGTTGTAAAATATTTGACTTCTCCATCATATCCATTAAACTTATTCTTCCATATCTCATGTACAGATATATCATCATCTATTATTACAACTGTGCTCCCCTTCTTTATCTCTATCTTGTCTGCAAACCATTTTGGTTTCTCACATTTAGCAAATCTTAATCTAAACTCTGTCCCTTCCCCTTGTTTGCTCTTTACTACTAGCTCACCTTTTAGCTCTTTTATTGTGCCTAGTATCTGCTCCATCCCTATCCCATTCCCATCTTCTTTTGTTGTTCCTACTGACTCTCCCTTGTTTATCTTTTCTACCATATGTTGTGGCATCCCTTCTCCATTATCTGTTATCCTTACCTCTACTTCTTCTTCCTTCACTTCATATGATACTTCTACTATCCCTTCTCCTTCTTTTTTTATATTCTCTACTGCTTCCACTGCATTGTTTATTAAGTTACTCATCATCCTATTAAAATTTGAAAAATCTCCCTTGATAAACGCAAACTTATTGTTCTCATCTGGATTATACTTAATCTGTATTGGCTTCTTGGTTTGTTATTGGGAAAAAGAAAATATTGAATCAAACCAGCTTTATTTTTTATTAAAAGTACCGTATTTTTCACCCATTAAAATATGTTTATATGTACCATTTTGTTCTTTTGGAGCAGTCATTTTAAAGCCAGATTTTTTTTGAAAAAGCATAATAAAATCTGACCCTCCAAATAAGAAGTACCCTAACGGATCTCCTTTAGAAAAATACTTTCCTACCTTAACATTATCTTCAAATTTAACTGAACTAACTTGAGACATTCCAACAGGAAGTAATGCAACAATCCCATAATCTTTTGTTTCTAAAATAACAAGTCCCCTGGTTTCTATTGATTGCCACCCCGGAACACGACTATCAAGAACATATTTTTTTAATTTTGGATCCCAATTTGTAATTCCACCAGCTGCATCATCTTGACTTATTATACGAAGTTCTTTTACAACTCCACTAACTGGAAAATGAAATCTATGATAATCCTGGACATTAAGAAAAGTATGTGTTAAATAACCTCCATCAAACGTTTCTCTATAAGGACTATCTTCTTTTTCACCTAACAGTTTTGGAATATAGTAATATATGCTACTTTTAATTTTAACACCACTTTTCTGTACAATGTTTGCGTTCATATCTATACGCCAAACACCTTCTGGGACAGAATCCGCAGGAGACACTATTACAGAATCATCATCCCTATCTGCAATTGGACGTGCACTTGGCGACTTTAAATGTCTTGAAAAAAAATCGTTAAAAGTACGCCAATTATCTGGATCCTCATACCAGTCATGATCTTTAAAGCCAAAACGAGAATCGTTATATATTGCATCATAATAGTCTAAATTCCATGATTTTCTGGTATCAAGATGTGCCCCATATTGCTTTACATACTTAATCACCCAAGAACGTATGGGCTCGTAATATTGCAAACTATTATAGTAGAGCCCTTTCCCTTTAAGTTCATCTAAAGGTTGGTCTAAAATAAAATAGAAATAATCTAACCCTTGATCAAGACCTTCAAAAATTCCAGGGAAATATTCTTTACGCAAAGCTTTCCACGGCATTGCTTTTAATGACCAATCTATGTATGTATACCAATCTTCTAATGTTTGGGCTGGATTACTCTTTATATCAGGATTTATCTTTTTAGCAGACTCTATAGATTTAACTAACAAATCTTTAACCTTAGGATTATTCTCTAAAATTTTGACAAGTTCATTAGTGACAGGCTGCTGTTGGATTCGTTGTACATTATTTCTTTTTTGGACACTATATGATAATTTACTCATCGAAGACAACAGCATAAATACCACAAAAACTTTTAAGAACAACCTTGTAAACCTCTGCATATTAAGCTCCTAATAATCTAGTATATCAAAAAATCAATTTGAGTCGATTACAAAAATATTGCTATAATTACAGCAATTTAACACGGGGCTATAGTTAAACGGGAGAACGTATCGTTCGCAACGATAAGATGCGGGTTCAATTCCCGCTAGCTCCATGCTAATTAACTATAAAACACAAATATCTCAAATACATATCTAAGAAACTACTAAACTGTTTAATAACAAGCAGTTTATGCCTTTTTAAAACGTCATATTTGTTCTAACACCAAATGTAAAAATATTTTTTGTTGTCGTTTCGTTATTAAAAAAACCTGAATAAGGGCAGTCTACATATTGAATAATCGGACTTATATGTAAAGAATTATTCAACACATACTTATAATAAACCTCTGTTTGCGTTTCAGGCGTTTTGTATGAATACTTTTCTACAAAATTTTGCCCAATAGCTATACCTAACACATCTTTTAATCTATTCCAGCCATTTCCATTTAATTGAACACCTGCACTCCAAGATTTGTTACAGTAAGTATTGTTAACAATATAAGGACTATTACTATTTTGGTATCCTAATCTGCCAAACAATATTACATTTTTGCTTAAAGATTGATCCAAATTAAATCCAAAACCTTGCGCATAATCTTTTTGAAAGTCTTTCCATAAAAGAAAACGATAGTTTCCATTATCACAATGTTTATAGCAAATTTCAAAAAAATTGCTATTATTTGTGCCCATTTCAGCCCAAACTTCATCATCTCTATTAAAATATGCACAATTTAGATTTAAAAAATCACAAACAGAATATTCTGCCCTTAACCCTAATGTATAATTAGGAAATGGCACAGCAGCATTATTTGCAAACATTGATGCTAAAAATTGATAACTACCATCATTTGCAATTTTATTGCAATCAAAATAAAGCGTAGGATTTAACCTGCCAAAATCTATCGTCAATTTTTTATTAAACAACTTTTGTTCCCAAAGCACCTCAACTAACTGAGGGAAACCATCTGTCAAGCGATCATCTGTGCTTACACAAGAATCTAAAGAACTATACAATAAAAATTTATTATTTATACCTACACCTTTTGTTACCTTAAAATGTGTACGTATTAAAGAATCTTCTGCAACATGTTTGGTAACATATAAAGAGCCTAGAAAAGCTCCATCAAATACACTTTGAAATTTATTTGGCACGTTAGTTATGTTACGTCTTGGACTACCTTGTAAAACAAAAGCTAAATATCCATTAACATCTACACCTAAGCTAGATAAAACATCAGCTGCGCTAATTGATACAAAAACATTTTGATGTAATAAAAACAAAACCAACCCTAAAATTATTTTTCTTTTAATTTTAATCATTCTTATTCTCTTTCTCTCTTTTCATCTTTTTTTGTATGTTGTAGGACCTTGCTTATAATTCGTATACTTCAACCAATCCTGACTATAACCAACTTTTTGTGCCATTTGATCTTGGGAATTTATAAAACCTTGATTATATTTAAAACGAAGTTCAATAAAGAAGTTTTGCCAATCTTTACGAATTTTTTCAGCATTCCAATTTAAAGCTTTTGAAAATTCATCCATAGCTTTTTTAGTGTTTGTTTTTGCTATATCTTGTAATTTATAAGTCAATTCATTAACTAATTTTTCAGAAGTTTCTTCATCCTTTTGAGCTTTTGACTGTATATCTTTTATCATGTAGCTGTATTTAATATTAGAATATTCGCCAATCAAATTATATGTCCACCACGCAGAATTAGGATCATATTTTTTAGGATTGGCACTAATATAAGATTTAGGAGTCTTTGCTACTGCAAGAGGGACAAAAACAGACTCTGCTGGAGTGTTTAAGGCTATCCAAGAAACTACATTTAAAGGAAAAGGGTGGCCTGGTTTTAGTTGATTAATAAAAACGTAACCTGTATAAAACATAGATATTGGTCTTTCCCAAGCACCTTCAAGTTTAATATCAGGATTTCCTACATCTCCGCTAGGATCTTTAGGGCCTAAATATCTGTTAGGGCATCCAAACGGGCCAGCAGCAACACCTTTTGTTAAATCAAATTCTGTACCTTCATAATGATCTCTGTAAATCTTTTTTATGTCAGAAAGATCTAACTTTGCGTCTGGTCTAATAGAAAAGGGATAAGCTCTTGTTGTACCGTCTTGTACCCAAGGTGAAAGTTTAAAAGAAGGTGCCACTAAAGAGAAAGCTCTCCAAACTCTACGTAAAGAATAATATGGATGACTATATTCTCCCTTACTTACAGTTGTTAGCCAATCCATAGGCTTCTTTTTATTTTTAGGACTACGAATACCTGTACGCTCCACAACATCAAAAAGGGACTTACCATACATCTGATCAGGATTTCCAGGAACTATGTCTCTTATCCTAAATTCATTGGCTGCAACAAAAAACTCCCCATCTGGCACACGTTGGGCTACCCAAAGCCCACCTGTTCCTTCTGGAGAAGGAGCCATTTCTATAACCCAAGCTTCCCAAGAGTCTGCCACAGGTAAAGTTTCTCCTGTACCATAATATCCGTACGTTTCTATAAGTTCGCCTATAAGTTGTATGGCTTCTCTAGCTGTACGACACCGCTCAAGAGCTACTCTGGAAAGTTCTGAAGAATAAAAAATACGTTTTCCAGGTTCTGGATTATTTGTAACTTTTGCACCATCTGTGCATTCTCCAAACATAAGGCCATACTCATTTACTATACCGTAATTACCATCTAAATATGCATATGTGTGTGCCACCTGAGGAATATAACCTACAGGTATAGATTTTGGATATCCCGGATTAGCATAATCCGGAGAACGAGATGAGTCGACTAGACGAGTCTCAGAAAAATCTTTAAATTTTGGAAGATCTCCATTTGCTACTGCACTGCCATGAACTGGTCTCCTTGCATCTTTTGGCCAATCTTTGGCTGGAATATAAATAATACTTTGATCTGCTAAATCGTCATCCTCACTATGAGCTACAAAAATACTACCATCTGTAGTTGCACCTTTTGTGGCAATCATTGTTGTACAAGCATTCAAATAACTAACAGGGTATAAACTAAATAAAAAAAATAACAAAATACTAGACGAAAAAAAACGCCTCATAACAAATGCCTCCTGCAATTATTTTTTAAACAAACAATTACTTTGGCAACTAGAACATTTTTTATCTTTCGTGCAGCAATTACAACTACTTTTTACTATGCGTCTTATTAGAAGCACAACTGATAAAATAATAATACTGATTACTACTAGATTTTGAAGCATTTTACAATTACCACTATGTATATTATGTATATTATATATCGTCTTAAAAAATTTGACTTGCAAATCATTTTATTATAGGATATCTATATTATATTATATAATAATTTGTAAAGCAAACGTTGTTTAAAGCCGAGGTGGTGGAATGGCAGACACGCGAGACTCAAAATCTCGAGCCGCTTTGACGGCGTATGGGTTCAAGTCCCATCCTCGGCACATAAAATACAGACAAAATATCAATAAGTCGTTGACTCTTCAAGTAGATATACTGTAACTTTCCTAAACATCCAAGCTTTTTCTTCTTTTTCATTGTTTACGCCTAAATCTATACGTTTACCTTTTATAAGATTTCCTGTATCTCCAGCATATCCATACCCGTACCCAGATATAAAAAGTCTTGTTTTTAAAGGTATAACTTTAGGATCTACTGCCACTATTCCTCTTTGCATCTTTTGCCCTAAAACTGTTACAGTACCATCTCCCCAAGCAAGAGGATCGCCTGGATAGTACGCAGTTGCTATAACTTCAATTCTTTTCAATTTAGGTAAATCATAAATTTTTTCTATATTATTAGACGAAGATAACAATACCACTCGATAATATTCTTTTGACAAAATTTTCTCATCTACAATTTCTTCATTATGAAAAATATTATCATAAAAAACTTGATTTATTGTCTTTTTAATGTCTTTTTGCACACCTTTTTGCAATTCGACATTTCTTAAGTTTGAATTGTACTGTCTTTTCCAAATCACTCTAAAGGGGACTTCTTCTTTTACTTGTTTTTGCTCTTTTGTAACACGAACAATTTTTATTTTTAAGAGAGGTTTAATTGGTTTTTCTACATTGTAAGAAATTATATCATCTTTATTAAGTACAATATTGTTTTTAGCTAAAATATCTTTCAATGGTATGCTTTTATAAGGGACAACTTGGTAAATTTTATTGTCTACACTTATATAAGCTTTTTGTCTATACAAAAAAACTGTAAACAAAAATTTTTGTAGCACAAAAAAAAGTAGTGCCACAAAACTAAGATTCAAAATTTTTAAAATAGATTTATTTTTCATTTTCGTTTAAGTAAGGGCGCGCCTTAAACTTAACGCCAAGTTTTTTTGCTATTTCTTCCACTTTTGCAACATCAAAATTAGGAAATCTTACAGCAGTTATAATAACTTCTGGCACATACTTTTTTGCTTCCAAAATAAAATTTAATATTTCATCAAAAGATTTTTCTTTAAACATTGGTTTGTTTATATCATTATGTTCTTTAGGACTAGCCCCATTTAAACTTATTGAAATAACATCAACTAAACCTTCTAAGTCTTTTAAAATATTTTTACCGTGATAATAGTTTGCAAGCCCTGCAGTATTGATCCTTACACTTGCACCTTGATTTTTCAACCATTTTGCAACTTCTTTTACAATATCTGGCTTAACTAAACAGTCTCCATACCCACAAAAAATTATTTCGTTATATTTTTTAGGGTCATCAATTGAACTTATAATTTCTTTTACATTAGGCTCTTTATTTAGCTTCAAATCGTTACCACAAAATGTATTTTCCCATTTATGCTTTATGCAATAAGGACACGACATCATACATTTATTTGTTATATTCAAGTACAATTTATCTTCAAAAACATAAGATATTTTATTCATTTAATTCCCTTAAATAGATTTAAAGCGTTTTGATTTGTTACTTTTTCTATTTCATTTAGACTCATATTTTTTATACTTGCAATTTCTTTTACAATCTCTATTATATAAGAAGGTTCATTACGAGTTCTCTTATATTTTTGTGGAGCAAGATAGGGACAATCTGTTTCTACTAACAGTTTGCCTATTTCTATGTTCTTAACAACTTCTTTTAAAATATCAGACTTTTTGTAAGTAATCGGGCCATCAATACCAAGATAAAAGCCCAAATCAACAAAAATTTTTGCTTGCTCCAAACTGCCAGAAAAACAATGTATAACACCTGTAGGCATAAAAGACTGTTTTTTTATAAATTCAATCATGTCATCATAAGCGTCTCTACAATGTATTATAACTGGCTTACTATACTTTTTTGCAAGATCAAGTTGAACTTTTAAAGACTCTTTTTGAGCATCAATATTGTTTTTGCAATTATCATAATGATAGTCTAAGCCTATTTCACCAACAGCTACACATTTTTCATTTTGAATTAAAGTTTCTAATTTTTCATAGTCACTTTTAACAGCTTTTAAAACATCGATAGGATGAATGCCAAAAGACGCAAAAATATTATTTTGTTTTATAAGTTCTAGAGATTTATACCAATAACACATTTCACACGAAACTTCTATTAATCTACTTAACCCTGAATTAAAGGCCCTTTCTATAACGTCTTTCCTATCGTTGTCAAATTTTATATCTGTAAGGTGTGCATGTGTATCTATAATCATTTCATTCTCTTTTAAATATTTAAGATATTCTAGGAAATAGCATTCTCGGGTTTGCAAGTTTTGAGCTTATAACAGAAAAACCATCATCTGGAATATTAAAGTCAGCAAAATATTTTTTTGCTATTTCTTCTATATTACCACTTGCCCCTGTAGAAAGCCATATTTTTTGTGCAATTTCTGGCATAAAACACAACAAATACATTGCAATAATATCAATAGCCTGTAAATAAGAATAAATACAAGAAGCCAATTTATCTTTATCTATTTTTGCAAGTTCCCAAGGCGCATCTTGCTCTATTTGTTTATTTACAAAAGTAATTGCACTTTGTATGTTTTCAGAAGCTTTATGAAGTTGAATATTTTCCATATTATAAATAAAATTTTCTTTTAAAATGTCATTTATTTGCTTAGCAAGACACAAATTAGGTTCTGTTTGTGGAACAATGTTATCAAAATTTTTTTCTGCCATTTTAAGTGTTCTAGAAACTAAGTTTCCAAGATTGTTAGCCAAGTCTGTGTTATATTTTAAAGTAAGTCCTTCCCAGGAAATATCTCCATCTGGGCCAAAAGGAATAAGTGTAACTGTAAGGTATCTGGTAGAATCTACTCCATATTTATTAACCAGTTCTTCTGGAGAAATAACATTGCCTAAAGATTTAGACATCTTATTGCCATTTAAAGTAAAAAAACCATGCGAATATATTTTCTTAGGAAGTTCTAAGTCTGCTCCCATTAAAATAGCCGGCCATATTACACTATGAAACCATAAAATATCTTTAGCCATCAAATGTACATCTGCTGGCCAATACTTTTTAAACTCCTCATTAGGAAATCCTATTCCTGTCAAGTAGTTTATTAAAGCGTCAACCCACACATACACAGTCTGACTTTTATCATAAGGTAAAGGTATACCCCACTCTATAGCAGTTCTTGAAATACTTATATCTTCTAAGCCAAGTTTTAATTTGCCTATAATTTCGTTTCTTCGTTCTTCTGGTTGAATTTGTATATGTTCTTTATGAGTTGGATCTGTTATTCTTTTTAAAAGTTCGTCACTAAATGTAGAAAGTTTAAAAAAATAATTCTCTTCAGCTTGCAAAACAGGTTTTGTTTTATGCAGCAAGCAACAGCCATTTTCATCTAAATCTTTTAAAGCATAAAACCTCTCACAACCAACGCAGTAAAGACCTTCATATTTTTTTTTAAATATCAATCCTTTATCAGACAACGTTTGCACCATTTTTCCCACTGCTTCAAAATGACGTTTTTGAGTTGTTCTTATAAAATCTGTATATGAAATATTTAAAAGTTGCCAAGCTTCCTTAAACTTTGTGCTCATTTGACTGCAAAGGTCTTGAGGTAAAACACCTTTTTCTTTTGCAGCTTTAGCAATTTTTGCTCCATGCTCATCTGTCCCAGTAAGAAAAAACACATCATAATTATTTAAACGTTTCCATCTTGCTAAAACATCTGCTGCAATTGTAGTATAGGCATGCCCTATATGAGGGATATCGTTAACATAATAAATTGGAGTTGTAATATAAAATTTCATTTGCTGTCATTACCATTGGCATCTTTAATTTGCTCAATTTTAAATATTTTAAAAAACTTGTCACCAAAATCCACACTAACGCGTTCTTTTATGCAGTCAATTGCAACTAGTTTACCTTTCCCGTCTGGAGCAAAAACAGTTGAACCTAACTCTGGCAACTTCTTTTTAATATTTTTATAAGTGTCATTTTCATAAGCTATACAACACATAAGCCTACCACAAAGTCCAGAAAGTTTAGACGTGTTTAAAGATAAATTTTGTTCTTTAGCCATATCTATTGTTACAGAATGAAAATTTTTTAAAAAGCTCTTACAGCACAACACTTGCCCACAAGTACCCATACCACCTATCATTTTAGACTCATCTCTAACACCTATTTGAACCATTTGTATTCTTGTTTTTAAAACATGTCCTAAATCTTTAATCAATCTCCTAAAATCAACTCTTGTTTCAGATGTATAGTAAACGAAAAGTTTTGAACGGTCAAAAGTGTAAGAAACACAAGTAAGATTCATCTCTAATTTATGTTCTCTAACTTTTTGCGATACTGTAACTTGAGCTCTTAAATTTCTTCTTTGATTGTCAGCTAATTTTCTTTTATCATCATCTGTCGCTTTCCTTAAAACTTTACCTAAAAGGTCTTTACCTTTTATAAAATCTTTAACTATTTCATACACAACTCCATGCTCAACACCATGCTTTGTTTCAACTATAATTTCATCATTTAGTTTTAAATTAATTTTACCTGCATCTGCATATATTTTATCTTTTATTCTTCTAACTATTATTGCTACAACCACTGGCATAATAATCTCCATTAACTACTACTTTTTTTATTTAAATCATACAAGTCTAAAAACAAATTATCTAAAACTATTTTCGCGTTTGCATTCTTTAATATTAAAACTCTATACTTATTTAACAAATCTAAAGACTTTAAAGTTTCTTGTGGCAACACTCTAAAATCTTTTTTCGCTTGACTAATCATACTATCTACACATTCTAAAGCACCATCTTTAGCAGCTTCTTTTGAAATTTCTAAAATATTTACAATGGTAAGATTTTCAGTTTTTAGTTTTTGCCACAAAGACGTACTTTCTTTTTGATTTTCTTCTAAAAGTTTTATTGCATTACTTAAAGAACCTTCGCTAAGATTAGCAATTTCACTCGCACAATCAAAATTTAAAGACTTGTTTAACATAAGCCAAGAACTTATTTCTTTTTGCTCTAGCGGAGCAAAAAACAACACTTGTGAACGCGATACTATCGTTTTAGGTATAGTTTCTTTATGCTTTGCAATTAAAATCATAACCGTATTTTCTGGAGGTTCTTCAAGCGTTTTAAGCAAAGAATTTGCTGCTGCAAGGTTCATTTTTTCAGCTGGGTCAACTACAAAAACTTTCCATTTTGATTCGTGAATTTTCGTTGCAATTTCTTTTTGCATATATCTTAATGTTTCTATTTTTAATACTTTCTGTTTTTCTATATCTTCATCTTGAAGTTCTGCTTGCTTTACAAAATCTATAAAGTGTAGGTCTGGATTAATACCTTTTGATATTTTCTGACAAGATACACATTTACCACAAGCACCAACATCTGTAGTCATAAAATCATTTACTCTACAGTTTATTGTTTTTGCAAACTCTTGTGCCATTAAACGTTTACCCACACCATCTTGCCCCATAAAAATATAAGCGTGAGCAATTTTATTATTTTTCATTTGCTCTTTAAGTAGTTGCTTTACTTTTTTTTGTCCTAAAATATTATCAAACATTATAAAATCGCATCTATAATTTTTTTTATCAATTTATACGTCTGCTCTGGTGAATTTTGAGTTTTAACTATCTTAATTCTGTTAGGATATTTTTTTGCTTGCTCTAAATATCCTTTTCTTACATCTTCGTGAAAGTTTAAAGATTCTCTCTCAATCCTATCTCCTTGCAGACCATAAAATTCTTTATTTAAATATTTAGCCTTATTTAACCCTTTTAGAGGATTAATATCTAAATATATAGTTATTGTTGGCTTAATTCCAAAAGAAGCAGTACTGTTAAGCTTATTTATTAGAGAAATGTTTAATTTTCTTGCATATCCTTGATACGCTACAGTAGCATCTGTAAATCTATCGCAAATAACAACTGTCCCTTTTTTTAGAAAAGGTATGATAAACTCTTGTACATGTTGAGCTCTTGCAGCTTCATATAAAAACAACTCTGCTTCTGAGGTAAGATTTGATTTTGGGTCTAAAATTATATTTCTAATATATTCTGACAAAACAGTTCCACCTGGCTCTCTAGTTAGTACAACACTATAGCCTTTTTGTTCTAAATACTTCTTTAAAAGTAGTGATTGTGTAGTTTTTCCAGACCCTTCTCCACCTTCAATAGTTATAAAGGGATTTTTATTTTTCATTTTTATACAAAATACCGTTATTTAAAGTTTCATCGTCATTGCATATTTGTTCTTCAGACAAACTCGTTTCTACTAACTCTATCAACACATCATTTACTAATATCATTGCACACCTATAACCTTTAAACGGCTCATAAAGTGGCATTACTATTTCATGGCCTTTTAGAGCTTCTTGTATATCTTTAACTTTAAAAGCAATGTGTATGTTTTCTCTAATTCTTTTGTCTAAACTAGACCCTTCATCAAAAGCATGATACTGTATATGAAGTCCTAAAGAATTTATACCATCTTGTGTGTACATCTTATACAATGTAGCATATTTTGACTTATCAGTTATTTGATCTTTTTTTACAGGTACACCTATATGAAAAAACTCTAACTTATTAAAATCCATGTAATCTCCCGATCAGCATGCACTTAAATTATATAAAAATGCTACAATACAAACAAATTAACTTTTGGAGAAAAACGATGAATATTTATACATATTTAATTTTATCTTTTATAGTTTTTGTTTATATTATCCAAACAGTTGCAGATTTGTTAAATGTTAAAAATATAACAAACGATATACCAAAAGAGTTTACAAATTATTTCGATAAAGAAAAATATGAGAAATCTCAAAGATATCTTAAAGCAAATACCAACTTTTCTTTAATTTCTTCATCAATTACTTTAATTATTCAAATAATTTTTATAGTTCTAGGTGGGTTTAACTACGTAAACAATGTAGCCATATCTTTTGGCTTTGGTAATATCATAACAGGGTTAATTTTTGCAAATATTTTATTTTTAGCTTCTGAAATTATTAAAATACCTCTGTCTCTTTATTCTATATTTGTTATAGAAGAAAAATTTGGTTTTAACACAATGACCTTAAAAACATTTATATCCGATTGGATAAAATCGCAAGTTATAACCCTATCAATATTTTCCATAATGTTTTCTCTAATACTATGGTTCTTCACAAATACCTCAAACTTAGCTTGGATTTATGCGTTTATAACAGTCATCATTTTTCAACTGTTTTTAACTTTTATAGCTCCTGTGGCTATAATGCCACTATTTAACAAGTATACTCCGTTAGAAGATGGCCAATTAAAGACTTCCATTGAAACATACGCAAAAAAAGAAAATTTTAAAATGAAAGGTCTTTTCAAAATGGACAACTCAAAACGTTCAAATAAATCAAACGCTTTTTTTACAGGATTTGGAAAATATCGTAGAATAGTCTTGTTTGATACACTTATACAAAAACACACTGTAGAAGAACTTACAAGCATTCTAGCACATGAAATTGGACATTTTAAGTTAAGACATATAATAAAACACATGATTTTTTCTTTTGTTTCTACAGGCTTAATGTTGTACATTTTATCTGTTTTCGTCAACAAAGTCTGGCTGTATAAAGCATTTTTATTAACATCTCAACCAATATATGCAGGAATGATATTTTTTGCATTTTTGTACTCCCCAATTTCTTTAATACTTTCTGTTATAAGTAGTTATTTTTCTAGGAAACACGAATTTGAGGCCGACGCTTATGCAGTAACAACACATCAGCATCCTCAAGATATGATCACTGCACTAAAAAAATTATCAGTGGATAACCTTTCTAATCTTTACCCACACAAATTTAAAGTATTTTTAGAAGATTCTCATCCACCAGTTTTAGAAAGAATAAAAGCTATAAACAACATTGCGCAAAAATTATAATTTTGTATATGTCAGCATTTCCCCTTTAACAGGAGGATTTGTATGAAAATCAGCTGCCTAAAAGAAATTAAAAACAACGAAAACAGAGAAGGTGCAGGGCTAGGATTGTCAATAACTGACCAAGATTATATTATAATGCTGGCACCAAAATTTATCATCAACAAAATATGGTTTGCTTATATACTTTTTCCTTAAACACGGTCAAGTCAAGAGTTAAAATTTTAACTAAAGTCATATATTCCAAATGGAGATGGCATTTGCTGTTTTAGTTAGAGGATAAATTTGACTTGTTAAGCAAATCAAAGAGCCATATCCTATTTTTTCAAATTGCGATAATGTGTCAAAAGCTTTTATATCTTCCCTCCTGGGATTAGTAGTCTTTTTTATTTCTATAGGATAAAATAACCCATTTTGGGAAATTAATAAGTCAATTTCTACTTGATTAGAATCTCTGTAGTAGTAAAAGGTTTGATTTTTGCCATTATGTTTATAAGATTTAACAATTTCATTTACTACAAAAGTTTCGAAAATTGCTCCGCTCATTGCTCCTTTTTCAAGAGTTTCAGCACTAGACCATTCAGTTAAATATGAGCATAACCCGGTATCTGTAAAATATATTTTTGGTCGTTTTACAAATCGTTTTGTAATATTTTTATAATACGGTTTTAATAGAAAAATAACTCCAGAAGCTTCTAAGACTGAGAGCCAATTGTTAGCAGTTTGTACTGTAATTTCAGAACTTTTTGCTATTTCTGTAATATTTAATTCTTGAGCTGTACGAGCCGCAACAATGCTCAAAAATTTTAAAAAATGACTTTCGTTTATGATATTAGAAAGTTGTTTAACATCTCTTTCTAAATAACTTTTTAAGTATGAACTATAGAAAAGTTCCCAATTTAAAGAAGGTTTATTCACTATTTGGGGATACATCCCCCTCCAAATAATTTTATAAGTATCAGCTATAAGGTTATATTTTAAGATTTCTTTTGACCTAATATTTGGCAAAAAGGGCTTTTGCAATAGCCCTTTATTTTCTCTTTCATAAATAGAAAATCCAAGCATGTCAATTATTGCAACTCTGCCTGCCAAACTTTCTGTAACATTTTTCATCATAGAATATTGTTGAGATCCTGTCATAAAAATTTGACCTGTTTTATCAGAAGAATCAACTAGCATTTTAATATATAGAAATAATTCTGGGGCATATTGAACTTCATCTATAAAAACAGGAGGAGGAAACCTTTGAAAAAACATCTCAGGTTCTTTTTTTGCCAGCAAAAGATTTTTTGGGTCGTCTAATGTCACGTATCTTCTATTTTTCTGAGAAATATTATTTAAAAAGGTTGTCTTTCCAGTTTGTCTCATGCCCGTGATTAAGATAACCTTAAAGCTTTTTTCAGCTAGTAAAACAGTATTCTTGAGCGTTCTGTCTTTATACATTGTGGCACCTCTTACCAAAATAAGTGTTTGACTTATTATTCTAAATCCATTGTGAGTAAATCTAATTATAAATTATTTTAATAAATACAAATAATTTATGCAAATCTGCTAAAGCACTACCATTTTTGCATAAATATTAACTTGATTATTAAGGAAATTCTAATTAATCAAATAAGAATTAATATACTTAAGGGAATACAAAAAATAGGAAAGAAATCTATTTTTCTATCGACAAATATAAAAATATTTACAAGTTTTACAATTTGTACTATCGTTTTTATCAAATTCGAAATAATCTTCTTGGTTAATTTCGTCAATTAAAAACTTAATAATCTCTAAACATTTTTCATAAATTTCATTTTCTTGAGGAAATAAATTAATATTAGCTTTCTTTATATCATAAATCCCATAAGTAAAACTTTTATGATCTGTGGACTTTTCAAATATGTACTTATACATTGGAAGTTGTAGCGAACTGACAGCTTTTTTTATATCTTGCCTATTAAATATTTTTAAATTTTCAAAGTATCTCCTACTAACAATATTAGCTTTTACATTTCCAGTTTTATAATCAAATATACTAAAGTTATTGTCAAACTCATCTATCCTGTCTATTCTACTTTCTAAGGTATAAATATTATTTGATTTTAAAACAATATCTGAAGTATAACCTTTTTCACAAGCAAAAATTCTATATTGACGAGATCTTTCATTATGTAAAAACATTTTCATTCTATGTACTAACACTTCTTGTATCATAAATGCATCTTCTCTAAATTTGAAAGATGCACAGTCATTAAATTTATTCTTTAAAGTATCTAAAAAATATTTTTCAAAAGTTGTGCTCTGAACATCTTCTGAAGTTAAACCTTCATAGAATGTCTCTTTTAAAAAGTCGTGTATGAAGTTGCCTATAGTACTTGCATTAATTTCTTGTCCAACTTCTTTATTATTATCTAAAAGTAGCACATACATAAAATAAAATTTTAATCTACAATTTAAATAAGTATCTATTTTAGTGTAGGTATAAGGTAGCTTTGCAAGATATTCTTTAATTTCTTTAGTTTTACTATATTTTTTTTTCAAAGACTGGGTTAGAGAAAATTTTGGCAAAACAAACTTAGACACATTTATAGCCTTAATATCTTTTTGCGCAAGCTGCTTTTCCCAAATGATAGATTCTATAAACCTACTCCTTTCGTCTTTATCATTATCAGGGTAGATAAGATTTACATTTTTAGCTCCAGATATAATTTTATTAAAATGATATTTCTGTATTTCATACTCCTTTTTTGTAATTTCAATGCCCAAAGCGTACATTATGTCTTTTGGAATAAGAGACGTTTCTTTCTTTATTGCAGGCAAGGAAGAATCTTTCATTCCTACAATAAAAACATTTTCGAAAGAAAGATTTCTAGATTCTAAAAGTCCTAAAATTTGCAAAGATTTTAATGGAGAGCCTGGCAAAACAACTTTCTTATCTTTAATTATTTTTCTAAAAAGACTAAATAGTTCTTGTTTGTCAAATTTCACTTTACATAAGTCGCCAAATTTTATTTCTTTTGATACAGAAAGTAAAACATCTATAGTCTCTACATTTAATGGGTAGCTACCAGTAGCACTTAAACGATAAACTTTCTCTAAAAACGTAGAAATAGCCTCAGAAAGTAAATATAAACTGTCCACATTTTCCCAAGAAGAAAAAAAACTTGACCATATTTCACTTAATATGCTTACAATATTTTGATTAGAAACTTGTCCTAAAACTTTAGTTACAGAAAAATTGATTTCTTTTATTAAATCTGTATTGTTTAATATTTCTTGAAAAGATACAAACGTTTTACCACTTAAACTACTACCTGAAGACTCTTCTAAAGCTTTTTCTATTTTATGAACAACAATTCTAGACATAGAACTATCTTGAAAAAATCTCATGTTTTTAAATAGAGGGTTAGTAAGCGTTTTTATTACATCTTTAGAATAATAATAGTTACCTTTTTTAGAAAGTTGTGCTTCAATAACACTCTCAAGTAAAGAATATAGAGCAGTTTTAGAAATAGGGTACCCAGCAGCAATATTATATTTGTCTGTAACACCAGAAACTTCAGACACAACTGCTTGTAAAATTTGGCAATCAGGAACAATTACTATCGTCTTATCTAGTTGTTTGTCAGAATATTGGCAAATAAGGTTTTTAAGTAAAGCTCCTTGAGACTGATCATCAAAAGCAGAGTATATATTTAATTTATAATCACTTTTTTTGGTTTTTCCACTTACAATATTTTGTCCAAACTGTCTATACAAATTTTCTAAGATGCTATATTCTTTAGGATCACCTTGTGTAAATATGCTAAGGTTAGATGCATTATATAGTTTTTTAAAAATCTCTAGTTCAGTTTTGTATAAATAAAAAGGTGTAATTAATATTATTTCATCAAACCCTTTTGATAAAATGTTTGCCCTAAAAGAAACCGCTTTTAAAAAACCGTATCCTTTAGTAATTTTTAACGTTTTATCTAAAGTCTCATGAAATAGTTCTCTTATTTGAAAGATATTCTTTAAAAGCTCATTGATACTTTCAGGAACATCATACCCAATCTCAGCATTTGCTTTTATTGTTTTAAGTTTATCTCCTGAAACCATTTCCAAATCTAATTGTTCTATAAAATATAAAATTTCAAAAGACCAATCGACAAAAGATACAAAAGAAAGTTTATCTTTTAATAGGTAATGAAAATATTTTTTTATTATTTCAAAAATAATAAAAGCGGCTTGCAAATCAGAAATTTTTGTAAAGTCTGTATTATCAAAAACTATAGATTCAATAAACTCGTCGTTAGTATAACATTCTGGAGACAAAAACGCAGCTTGTTTAATGTTTGCTAACTGTTTTTTTATAAATAAAAAAGGTCTTTTGCCACCACTAATTAAAGCAAGCTTATTTGAAGAGTCAGCAACGTAGCCAGCCGTAAAATTAATAATATTTTCACAACTGTCAATATTAATTATTTGTGACATTTTATTTCCTTACTTAAACAAACTTCAAATTTGTATCAATGTTGCAGTTTCCATATTTACAATATAAGAATTTATAATTTTGTTTGGGTAAATTTCTTTTATTAAAGAAGCATAGTTTAGTAGTTGTTCTTTATTTTTTTGAAAATTGTAATCTGAACTTTTAAAGTCTACAATTAAAATTTTGTTACCAGATTCTATCAACTTATCTGCTCTAAAAATTTCCCCTAGAGAACTTACGATTTCCTTCTCATTATAAACAACCCCTTTACAATTAAACAATTCTAAAATAAGCTTAGAGGAAAATACTTTTTTCAATTTTTCTTTTAAAAAACTTAAATCGTCAAAAGGAAATTTTCTTTTAGCAATTAAAAAAACTTCATTTATAGCAGCATCTAAGCTGCTATTATTTAAAATTTCAATTTTTGAAAGACAATAATGTAAAATTATACCTTTCTTTTTTATATCATTTACATCTATTGTATTTTTTTTATTTATAAGATTGGTTGAAATATCTTTATACCCACTGTTAAAAGTGTCATAAACATAATTATTTTTTATTGGTTCAATATTATACTTTTGTTTATTTCCTTTCTTAAAATTAATATTATCAAAAAGTATAAAAGCCAAATTGTTTGAAGTTCCGGCTTTTGGAGGAACTATTGCATAAATTTCATATTCTGCTCTTGTCATCGAAACATATAATATGTTAATCTCAGACAATAAACTATCTAGCTTTTCTTTATAATAAATTCTTTTAGCTTTAGACGAAAATTTAGTAATATTCTTTGATATGTTAAGAAGTTCTATTTCTTCTTTAGAATCGTCAAAATAAGGTTTATCTATATTATGTGTAGCAAGTTTTAAAAATGGAATAACCACAACCGGGAATTGTAATCCTTTAGATTTGTGCACAGTCATAACTTTTATTCCATTACCAAAAGCATTCTTTATATACAGACAATCTTCTTGATTAGACAAACTATAAAAATATTCTAAGAAGTTTCCAAGTCCAGCTTTTTGCGATTCAAACTCTTTGACAAGTTCAAGAAACCGCATAATAAAAGCTTTAGAATCTGGATAATTTTCTAAAATTTTAAATTTTTCTAAAATCAAAAGAGCAAGCTCATAAACAGGAATAAATCCAGCCTTTACAAAAAAATATTCAAAATACTCATTCCATACAACTTCGTATTTATCTTTAAAAAGTTTATATAAGAAACCTGACTTATTGTCTCTATTATTTTTAAAAATAAACAGTTCAAGCTCTGTTGAACTAATATTAGATATTTTGCTAAAAACATCTCCCACAATAAAAGAAGAAAATGCTAAAGCGTCAATTGGCGAGTTTATAAAAACAAAAAAAGAAATTATTTGTTTTATGATATCGTTGTTTTGAATGTTTAACGTTTGAGAGGACTCTACTTCTATATTTTCTTCTAAAAGCCAAGAACTAACATTGAGTATTTCATCGTTAGATCTGCACAAAACAGCTATATCTTTTGCATCAAACCTGCTTAATAATTCAAACATATATTTGATAAACTTTTGTTTTGTTTTTTCTTTAACATCTTGACAATCTTTGTCTATTAAATCTATTTCAACATAACCATCTTCTTTATCATACACTACTTTTTGACAAGAAAACTTATATGTGCTTAACAATTCTTCAAAATCTGCTTCAACATCAATGTCTTTGTAAACAGTATTTAAAAACTTTTGCAAATTTTCTAAAGAGAAGACCTCGTTATTAAAAGACACTATTTCTTTTGAGCTTCTAAAATTTGTCTCTAAATATTGTTTTTTTACTGAACTACCTGGAAAGTCTTTAGGCACCATGTAAAAAAGTTCAGGTTTTGCACTTCTAAAAGAATATATAGCCTGCTTAACATCTCCAACATAATACAACGTGCCTCCAGCGGCCAAACTTTCTTCTAAAAACCTTTTAATGCCAACCCACTGCACAAAACTTGTATCTTGAAACTCGTCTATTAAAAAATGTTTATATTTTTCAGACAATCTATAATATACTTCAGGGATAGTAATGTTGTTATTTTTGAAAATTTTGACCGTTTTTTTGTTAATCTCATTTAAAAACACTATTGCATCTTTTTTAGATTTAATGTCAAATTCTTTTGCCACCTCATAATATATATAAGAATAAATTTGATAATAATTCTGCATATAAAAATTACACAAATCTTTTATGCTCTTATGAATTTCTTCCCAAAGAAAATTAGCTTCTAAAGATATTTTGGCATTCTTTTTATATTCCAAATTTTTACAAGCAAACTTAGTAGGGATGTTCATAGAAAAAAACACTCTTGGCCCTTCTAACAAAATTTTATCAATAGCTTTAACAAAATGACCATTAACTTGTAAACTTACTAATTTTTTAGAAATATCTTTAATTTTGTTCATTATAAGATCTATTCTTAAATAAAATTCTTTACCAAAATTATTATTTTTTAAAAAATTGATCTCTTTACCAATATTCCCAGACTTTTTAAATACTTTTTCTACTTCATTATAAATATTATCTTTTGCAAACCAGTCTATATCGTTTGTTAAATATTGAGTTAAATACTCTAAAATAATATTTCTAATATTTTCCAAATTATTTGATTTATGTAGAAACGCTTCTAAAGCAAACTTAAGATTTTTGCTATAGTCTTGTTCGATAGTAAAATTAGGTGAAATATCTATATTTATGGCACAAGATTTTAAGATGTGATTTTTAAAACTATCTAAAGTACTGATATTAAAACTATCGTAATGTTCTAAAATATTTTCTAATATACAAGAACTTCTTCTTGATATCTCTTCACACGAAAGATTTAAATCAGCAAAAAAATTACCAGTATTTTGCGACAAAGTCGCCATTTTAAGATAGCTTAGAATTCTATATTTCATTTCAACAGCAGCTTTATTAGTAAAC
This sequence comes from Candidatus Endomicrobiellum incisitermitis, assembly GCA_031275795.1. Taxonomy (GTDB): domain Bacteria; phylum Elusimicrobiota; class Endomicrobiia; order Endomicrobiales; family Endomicrobiaceae; genus Endomicrobiellum; species Endomicrobiellum incisitermitis. The sequence goes on along the minus strand of JAISOG010000008.1, from coordinate 3,746 downwards.
GTAACAGCAATTACATTTTTTATATCTATATTATTATTTGAACTCAATAAAAGATATAAATATCTTTTTGCAAGATTATAAGTTTTCCCTGAACCTGCAGACGACTGCACTAAAGTTATTTGTGATGTGTTCATAGCTAATAAGTATGATATGACAACCATTAAATTGAATAATCAATGGTCTCTTGCCATTTCGCGAGCAATATCTTTTTTCTTTATAAGTTCTTTTTTATCATAAGATTTTTTACCCTTAGCAAGACCAATAAGAAGCTTAATTTTACTTTTATTTCCCATATACACTTCTAAAGGTACAACGCTAAGGCCCTTCTGTCTAACTTTAGAATGCATTTTTTTTATTTCTAACTTATGCATTAAAAGTTTACGTTTTCTTTTAGCATCATAATCTATAATATGCGTCGATATTTGCTCATAAGGAGCAACAACCATATTCTCAACAAAAGCTTCCCCATTAAGAAACCTAACTATACTGTATGCTAAACTTACATTTGAACATCTTATAGATTTAACTTCATGACCAGACAATACAAGTCCAGCTTCTAACTTTTCAAGGATATTGTAATCATAATATGCTTTCTTATTATTTGCAAATAATTTTTTCATTTTTATAGTTTAGGCAACTCTATTACAAATTTTGAACCTTTATTAATTAAAGATGTTGCTTTTATTTTTCCACCTAACATTAAAATTATCTGCTTTGCAACAGCAAGAGACATTCCTAATTGAAACTTTTTAGTAGTAAATAAAGGATTAAAACACTTTTTTAAAGTTTCTTTGCTCATACCACAACCATAATCTTCTATTTCTATAATAGCTTCACTTTTTAAAGAATATATCTCAACTGAAATATCTCCACCGCAAGGCATTGCACATTTGGCGTTATCAATTATAATTAATATTGCCTGTTTAAATCTATTCTTATCTATACGTACTTTGATATTACCTTTTACATTTATATTAAAATTAAACTTTTTATCTTTTTTGTTTCCCAGTACTTCACACAAAAATTCCCCAACATCAACAACTTGCATATCCAAATATTGAACTCTAGTATTATCTAAGAGCAAAACTATTTTTAAATAAGTTTTATCTATTTCTTTATTTAAAAATACAAACATTTCTTTCTGATTTTTACTATAATTTTTTCCAGAATTTTCTAAATAATATACTGCATTTTTTATAACTGTAATAGAATTTTTTAGTTCATGAGATACAAAAGAAGAAAATTGATTTATAGCAGAAAAGATTTCCTGATTTATTTTTCCCATGTATAAACCTCAATAGCCAAACAAAATATTATTTAGCTACTTAAGTAACAAAATTACTTTTCAATTAATTTCTTTACAAGAGCTAACGCTTCTGGAAGGTCAAAAGGTTTTTTCAAACATCTAACTGCACCTTTTTGTAATGCTTCTTCTATGAGATCCCTGCTTGCATAAGCTGTCATCATAATAATAATTAAGCTACTATTAAACTCCCTAACTGCTTGCAATAATTCAACACCATTCATATCTGGCAATCTTATATCAAAAAAAGCTATATCAAAATTATTATTTTTTATAGCCTCTATAGCTTCCTTACCACTATTTGCTGATGCAGTTTTATAATTTTCCATCTTTAAAATACCTATCAATGAAAACCCAACCGAGGAATCATCATCTACAATCAATATATTAGGTTTATTTTGCATTTTTATTTTATCCTTATTATGACTCCGATATATCCGGTATATATATACTAAACTCTGTACCTCTCTCAATTTCACTGCTCACAAAAATTACACCGTTATGTAATTCTACAATCTCTTTTACTATCGCTAAGCCTAAACCCATTCCGGTCACTTTTCTTGAATAAAAAGGATCATAAATATTTTTTATTTCCTCAGGGGCAATACCCCTACCAGTATCCTTTATTTTTAATTCTAACTTATTGTCTAGTTTGCCTATAGCAATAGAAATCTCTCCTCCATGTGGCATTGCATCTACAGCATTTTTTAACAAGTGTCTTACTATCTGCTCAAAACTCTCTTTATCAATTAAAGCAGCAATGTGTTTTAAATCCATTTTCAACCTTATATTGTTTGGCAGGCACATACTTCCGATACTTTTATTAATTAATTCGTCCACATAAATTTGAGTTCTCTTTACATCATTCCTTTCAGAATAATCTAAAAGTTCTATCAAAATATTATCTATTTTTTTTGCATTATTTGTAACTATACAACCCATTTCCATTGTATCTTTATCATTTTTATAACCTTCTTTTTTTGAAATAACATACATACTATTGATAATGCCTGCTAAAGGGTTTTTAATTTCGTGTGCTAAACAAGTAGCCAATTTACGTATTGTGCCAAAACGCTCTTCTTTTATTAATTCTACATGAAACTGTTGTTCTTTTGAAATTAACTCTTTGATTGATTGATTTTTCACTTCTAAGCTTTTTTTAGCATACAATAAACTTTCTTTTTCATTGCGTAACACGTCTAAAATTTTCTTTAAATGTCTAGACATTACATTAACTGCTAGAGCTAACATTCTTAATTCTACTGTTTTGAACTTAGGGACTTTGCTAGACAAGTTACCTTTAGATATTTGTTTAGTAACACTAACAAGTTTATTTATTGGCTCAAGAAACATTCTTATGACCATAACAGATAGCAAGCTACTTATAATAAGAACATAAACTGCCAAAGAAACAATAGTCTTAATTGTTTTTGCTAACTTCTCATCAATATTCTTTAATGATGCAATAACTCTTACAGAGCCTATAACTTCACCATTTACATTTCCTTGCTCATAAGAAACCACTGGAGATATAAACTCAAAAGCTCTAATTTTTCCTTTATACTTATAAAAATGTTCTATTGACTTTTGCTTTTCAAAAAGAACATCAGCATTTTCACTCATTTTACGACTATCTAAAAAACTTTCACCTTCTTTACTCACAACTTGAGAATTGGTAAGTCTATCAAAATCTTTATCATACACTTCAACACATATAATGTCGCTTTCTCGTATTACATTGTCAACATAACGCTGTAAAATACCATTTCTGCCTAAAGGAATACTACTAACAACAGAATCGGCAAGCCTATAAGCTTGTTTTTTAGTATCTAATTGTAGGGATTGCATAAGAGAGGATTTATACATCGAAATAAAGAAATAAGAAAAAATTGCTATAACAAAAACAATAACCGCAATAACTAAAACAACAAACTCTGCTTTTAAACTTCTTTTAAACCTTAAATTCATAAAAACTTCTTTTAAATAATAAACTCACAAACATATCGACCCAAGCCGACGATAGGATTTGAACCTACGCCCTGCGGTTTACAAAACCGCTGCTCTACCAGCTGAGCTACGTCGGCCCTTTTTAGATAGTATAAAAAACATTAACAAATGTCAAGCAAATGTACGCGTTCATAACATATTAGATTTTTGAAGCATTAAGGACTGTTAAATGAAACAAAAGGCCTTAGCCAATTTAAGCCTTGGTGAACCTTTTTGTACACTGTTGCCCTGCTTATTGCATAGGCATCTAATGTTGATGCTAGACCAAATCGTTGATAATGCTCTATGATGCTTTTACGGTATTTGGCTTCTTGGCTTATTTGGCTTTCTACTACTGCTTTTTGCAGGGCTTTTATTGTCTGTTTTGCTCCAATTTTGTGTTAAATTTGAATATAGCTCATATTAGAATCCCTCAAAAATTTTGCCTTTGTCAAAG
>JAISOG010000033.1 GCA_031275795.1 Candidatus Endomicrobiellum incisitermitis | reverse complement strand
TAGATGATGATATATCTGTACATGAGATATGGAAGAATAAGTTTAATGGATATGATGGAGAAGTCAAATATTTTACAACAGGGATAGAAGGGCTAAATTATCTAAATTCAATAGGAGAGAAGGAAAAAGAAAAAGCATTCTTAATAACAGAATATAACTTTGGGAAAGAGAGCCTAAATGGGGTAGAAGTGATAGAGAAGACAAAGCTGCAGGATAAACATATAATAGTGACAAGTAAGTATTTATCAGATATAAAAGAGTTTGAAGAAAAGAGAGCCTTTTTGAAAATAAGTCACAAAATGTATTTAAATGATATCCCTTTATTTGTACATTGATCACAAGAAGATATTTATAAACTCTAAAATTTATTTTTCATATACAAAGTACGGGTTTAGAATTAAATTATACTAAAAGCATGAATAAAATAAAAACACGTGTACCATATTTAGTGTTAGTGATTTTAAGTATAACATTTATTTCTTGTAAAAATAACTCTTCAGGTGATAATGTAGCTGATGTAGTAGTTAGAAATGATAAAAATGCTACTACAAATAGCACAGATTCATCAGAATCAAGCCCTTTGGTTGTAGGAGACTTGCAAAGGTTTTATTCAGCGCAAACTTCTTTGCAACTGTCTACTGTTGAGTCTGAACTTTCAAACGGTAAAAAAACTAGCCATTGGATTTGGTATATTTTCCCTCAAATTGACAGACTTGTTGTTAACCCTAGTGCAACTGCAGATATTACAGCATAAAGACTAGACAAGAAGCTATAGCTTATCTTAACGATGGGTTTTTGTCTAACAACTTAAAAAAACATGTAGCTTTGGTAAGGCATCACAGTAAAACCAAAACTCTGCGACAAATTTTTGCTGGAGATGCTGTAAAATTTGTATCTTCAATGACTTTGTTTGCTCAAATAACACAAGAAGAGAGTTGTTTTTCTGGTCAAGAAAATGTTTTTTGGGGAGCGTTAATAGACTTTAGTGAGAGTAAAGATGTTGATACATTAAGCTTAATGCAGCAAGACTTCTTTAACAAATAACCATATTTATAACGAAATTATTTAATAAAACCATTTAAAAGAAACATTATATTTGCTAAACTTAATTTAAATAGAAATAAAGGATTTTTTATGTCTTATCTTGTTTTAGCTAGAAAATTTAGACCTCAAACTTTTGACGATGTCATAGGGCAGGAACATATCTTACAGACTCTTAAAAATGCAATTTCTGAAAATCGTATAGCCCATGCTTATTTGTTTAGCGGTCCTAGAGGTTGCGGTAAGACAACTATGGCAAGAATCCTTGCTAAAGCTTTAAATTGTAAGAACAGAACTTTTGTGCAGCCTTGTGGAGAATGTGAAAATTGTATTGAAATTTCAAGGAGTTCAAGTGTTGATGTGTTGGAAATAGATGGTGCATCAAACAATGGGATAGATGAGATAAGAACTTTACGTGATAATGTAAAATTTGCCAGTGCAAACTCAAAATATAAAATTTATATTATAGATGAAGCTCACCAAATAACCACGCAAGCTTTTAACGCTTTACTTAAAACGCTTGAAGAGCCCCCAGAACACGTTGTTTTTATTTTAGCTACTACAGAACAACATAAAATTCCTGTTACAATTCTTTCAAGATGTCAGCAGTATAGGTTTAAGCTTATATCTACAGACCAGATGGTTAAGTCGATAAAAAATATTGCTCAAAAAGAAAATTTTGAAATTGATGACGACGCTTTAAGTATAGTTACTACTGCTTCAGGTGGTTCTATGAGAGATGCTTTAAGTCTTTTAGATCAAGCTATATCGTCATGTTCTGGCAAAATAACTGGAGAATATGTGAGCGGTTTACTAGGACTTCTTCCAAAAGATATTATTTCTTCTGTTACAGAAAATATTGCTAAAGGTCAAGTGCAGTCTATTTTGAGAACTGTAAAAGAAATTACAGAACAAGGCTATAATATTTTACAGTTTGCAAGAGACTTACGTAGCCATTTAAGGCAACTTATGGTTTATTCTATAAATCCTGAAATTGCAGAAATTTCTTCTGAAGATAAAAAAATTTTTGAAGTACAAAAAAATTTGTTTTCCATATCTTGCCATGTGCGTATGAGCAATCTTTTGTCAAGAGCGTTAGATGAAATGCGTTGGAATGACGATCCCAGAATGATTTTAGAAATGCACCTTTTAAAAATGGCAGAGACTTACTATGATGTTGGCGAACTTTTAACCAAAATAAACGATTTAGAAAAAAGTATAAATGGAGGTTGTGGAAGTACAGATTATTTTCTAAAAGAAGATTCTGCAGTAAGTAAAGAAAAATCTATAGATGGAATCACTTCTTCTCTAGATTTAATAAGTGTTTGGGCAGAAATTGTTGACGAAATAACAAAAAAGCATCCCCTTACAGCGCAACCATTAAAAAAAGCTTTTATAAAAATATTAGGAGATGCTTCTATAGAGCTTTCTGCTTTAGGACAATTTGATTATGAAGGACTTTTAGAGTTTAGAGAGCAAATATCTAAACTGTTTAGACATAAAACAGGTTTTGATATGGCAATTAAAATTATTATTGCAAAAGATGAGCAGGCTTATACTTTAAGGAAAGAAGAAATAGTTGTTGCTCAAGAAGAGTCTTTAAAGACTAAAGATTATGTTGTAAAAGAGGAATTTCAAGAAACATCTAAAACTGCAATACCAAAACACATACAAGACATAGCAAAAAAGTTTGGTTCTACAGCTAAAAAAATTTAAGGACATTAAAATAAGATGAACAGACCAGCGTCAGTGGAGAAGATGGTAGAAGTGATAAAAAAATTGCCAGGGGTAGGCCCTAAAATGGCCGAACGTTTAAGTTACCATATACTTAAAATACCTGAAAGTGAAGTTGGCGAACTTTTAACCGCTATACAAAAAGCTAGACAAATAATAAAAAGTTGTAGTTTTTGTTATAATCTGAGTGAACAAGACCCTTGCCCGATATGTTCTGATATTTCAAGAGAAAAACATATAGTGTGTGTTGTAGAAACTCCTCAAGATTTAATAGCAGTTAGTAGAGTTAAAGAATATCGAGGCCTTTACTTTGTTTTGGGTGGGGCACTGTCTCCGCTAGAAGCTATAGGTCCAAATGATATAAGAATTGACAAGTTAATAAAAAGACTAAAAAATGATAGTATTAGCGAGGTAATAATTGCTACAGATACAGATTCTAAAGGTGAAATAACTGCTGTATATCTTGCTGAGATTATAAAAAAGCTAAATATCAAAGTTACAAGACTCGGCTATGGGCTCCCTGTAGGTGGAGATATTGAATATGCCGACGAGGTAACCATTTCTCGCGCAATCGCAGGTCGTAAAGAGATGTAAGATGTCTTTTAAGGGTTAATTGTTTTTTTTTGATGTTCTATAAATTTAACACAAGGAGTAAAGTGATGTCGGCAAAAATGATTGAAGTTCGTTGGCATGGTCGTGGAGGGCAAGGCGCAAAAACAGCTGCGCTTTTATTTGCAGAAACCGTTATGGTGACCGGCAAGTATATTCAAGCTTTCCCTGAATATGGACCAGAAAGAATGGGCGCTCCAGTACAATCTTTTAATAGGATAAGTGAGGACCCTATAACAATTCACTCAGGTATTACAAGCCCTAATTATGTAGTTATTTTAGATCCGTCTCTTATGGAATCTGTCCCAGTCACAGATGGGATTGGCCAAAATGGCAAGATTATAGTAAACACTTCTTTTTCACCAAAAGAGATAGCGTCTCAACTGAATATAAATGAAGCGCAAGTATATGTTGTTAATGCAAGCCAAATAGCGCAAGAAACTATTGGTAAAAATATACCTAACACGCCAATGCTTGGAGCTTTAGTTAAAGTTATTGGCACCTTAGACATCAACAGAGTTTTAGAAGACACAAAAACAAAACTTACTGCCAAGTTTAGACATAAACCGGAAGTTATTGACGGCAATATTGCTTCTATAAAACGTGCTTATGATGAGGTTAAAAATCAATAAATTAAAATTATTTAAGTAAATAGGTTTTTTAAGCCTTGGAGGAATCAAAGTGAGAAAAGAAGAAAATAGAAAATTAACAGTTCTGGACCTTCCTGTTGGCGATATTGTTGAAGCTGGCACAGCTGTGACCTTTCATACTGGAAGTTGGCGTTCACAAAGGCCTGTTTGGGATAAAGATAAGTGTATTCATTGTTTAACTTGCTGGATTTCTTGTCCGGACAGTTCTATAAAAATAGCCCCAGATGAAAAGAAAACTACAGTTGTTACAGGTATAGATTATGACCACTGTAAAGGTTGTGGTATTTGTGCAAGTGAATGTCCAGTAAAAATTAGGGCAATTACAATGGAGCAAGAAAAGAAATAATTTATAAGAGTCTTAAAGTTTTAAACTTTAAAACTCCGTTAAGGGGTCAATAAATGATAAAGACAGTATATTCTAAAGGTAAACTTGTTGCAAAAACTGGCAACGAAGTTATGGCTGAAGCAATGCGCCAAATAGAACCAGACGTTGTAGCTGCATACCCTATAACTCCTGCAACAGAAATTGTACAGATTTTTTCACAGTTTGTTGCAGATGGAGTTGTAAAAAGTAAATATGTTGCAGTAGAAAGTGAACATTCTGCAATGTCAGCTACAATAGCTGCTTGTGCTGCAGGTGCTAGAGCAATGACAGGGACATCTTCTCAAGGTCTTTGTCTTATGTGGGAAATGCTTTATATTGCTTCTGGTCTTAGACTTCCTATAGTTATGGCAGAAGTCAACAGAGCTATCTCTGCTCCAATTAACATTCACGGAGACCAGTCTGATACTATGGGAGCAAGAGATTCTGGTTGGATTCAAATTTATTCAGAAAATTCTCAAGAAGCTTATGACAATATGATACAAGCTGTAAAGATAGCAGAAAAAGCAAAACTTCCAACAATGGTAACTACAGACGGGTTTATTATTTCTCACTGTATGGAAGTGGTAGAACTTTATCCGGATCAAGATGTAAAAACGTTTGTTGGTGAGTACAAACCAGAAAGATATCTTTTAGACACAAAAAAACCTTACACTTTAGGTTCTATAGATTTACAAGATTATTATTTTGAACATAGGTATCAACTTGCTCAAGCTATGCGAGATGCAAAAAACATAATTTTAGACATTGCAAAAGATTTTGAGCAGTCTTTTGGTCGCAAGTATGACCTGTATGAGAAATATAAGCTTGAGGATGCAGAAATTGTAATAGTTGTAATAGGTTCTGCAGCTGGTACTGCAAAAGTAGTAGTAGATGAGCTTAGAGCTAAAGGTGTGAAAGCTGGTATTTTAAAAATAAGAGTCTTTAGACCTTTCCCTGTAGAGCAAATAGCAAAAGACTTAGCACACGTTAAAGCTATTGCAGTTATGGATAGGGCAGATTCATGTTCAGGAGCGTATGCGCCATTATATTCAGATGTTGTTTCATCTTTATATTCAGCTGGAATTGTAACTCCTAAAGTGGAAAATTACGTTTACGGTCTTGGTGGTAGAGAAATTAATATAGAACATATAATGCAAATTTATGATAACCTAGGAAAGATTGCTTCTGGTTTGCAAAAACCTTCAAGCCAAGTAGAATATGTAAATGTAAGAAAAAAATAAAATACAAAACAGTGTAAAAAAGATTTGGACTTTAACTTTTCTAAAGTCTTTAGGAGAATAAAATGGCAAATTTAAAAGAGTTAAGCAAAAATCAAGAACGATTGACAGGTGGTCATCGTCTTTGCGCAGGGTGTGGCGCAGGTATAGTTGCAAGACAAGCTATGATAGCTGCTTGCGACACTCCAGTCGTTGTTACAAGTGCTACAGGTTGTTTAGAAGTTTCTACAACGATTTTTCCTTACACTTCTTGGAAAACTTCATTTTTTCATAGTGCTTTTGAAAATTCTGCTGCAACATGTAGCGGAATAGAAACTGCATATAGAAGTTTAAAAGAGCAAGGAAAAATTACAGAAGATATTAGGTTTATAGCTTTTGGCGGTGATGGTGGAACTTATGATATAGGTTTACAATCTTTGTCGGGCGCTATGGAAAGAGGCCATAGGATGCTTTACATATGTTATAACAATGAAGCATATATGAATACAGGAATTCAAAGGTCAGGCGCTACACCTAAAGGTGCGCACACAACTACTGCTCCTGCAGGCAAAGTTCATCTCGGGAAAGAGCAAAACAAAAAAGATTTAACAGAAATAATGATAGCTCACAATATACCTTATGTTGCTCAATCTTACGTTGGAAACTGGAATGATTTTGTAACAAAAGTGCAAAAAGCTTTAGCTGTTGACGGTCCGTCTTTTATAAATATTCTTACACCTTGCAGACTTGGTTGGAACTATAAACCGGAAGACACAATAATGATACTAGCTAGACTTGCTGTTGAAACTTGTATATGGCCGTCTTTTGAAGTTGAAAATGGTGTGTATAAAATAAATATTATGCCAAAAGAAAAAAAGCCTGTCACTGAGTTTTTAAAACATCAAGGTAGATTTAAGCATTTATTTAAACCTGAAAATGCTAGTGTATTAGAGTCAATTCAAAAAGATGTAGATTTAAGATGGAGCCGTCTGCAATGCAGAGCTTCACAAGCATGCAATATTTAAGTTGTTTAGTCAGATTAATGAATAACCCCAGCAGCGCTGGGGTTATTCATTAGTACGAAAGGTGGACATAATGTGCCTGAAGAAGACGTTAAGAGGCGCTTCTATAGGAGCAAGTTTAATTTTTGGTATAAATATAAGGATTTAGTTGAAGATTGGATGCTTTTCTATAATGGTATAAGCAGATATGTCCTTGCAGTTAAGAAGAAAAAAGAAGGGCTTAATATTTTAGATGAAGATTTATATAAAATGTTTATAAGGAATATAAAATGACAAAGTTAGCTGATAAAATAACAAGAATTGGTAACAGAGCAGTTAAGAAGGCGCAATGTGAAAATATACGTCAGGGATTACCAAATGTTTATTCTATAAACGGTAATATAATTTTCGTTTTTCCAGATGGAACAGTTTCAAATAAGTATGATTTTAATCAAAAAGATTTGCCCAAAAATAAATAAGCATGTGCAGAAATTTGATGCATTGTTTTTTTCTAATAAATAGATTTAAGATGGGAGCGTCTGAAACGCAAAGCTTTATTTAATTAGAGATTATATTAAAGCGATAAAAACACAGCCAGACATATTTTATTTGGCTATTATACTATGATTATATATATGGCGATAGAAAAATTGTTGTAGGGGCTGTTAATGATTAGATTTACAACATCATAGGAATTTGGCGGTAAAACTTTAGTTGCAATTGTTGAAGGGCTTATATGAATTGATTTTGTTTTTTGTTTGACAGACGCTGATATAATAAGTTTTAATATATGACGTTAATTCTATCATGATAGACTACAAAATGTATAGAAAGTATTTTAAGCGTTCTTGTTTAGTTTGTTTGGTCAGGATTTGCAAATCGAGTCTTCAAACGGTAGATTTACAATGTTTGTAGATGGAGAAAAACTTTACTCTTTTGAGTCTAACAATTTTACGCAAGAATATGGTGTTCAAGTAAAAGCAGAGTTACCTTTTTAGTTAAAATAAGTTTTATTGTTTTTGGAGCTATTAATGTTAAAAAGAGTATTAAGTTTGTTTTTAATGTTTTTAATGTTTGCGACTGTTTCTTTTGCCGCAAAAACGTACGTAATAGATACTCCTACGTATGGACTATTAACTTATGGTTCTTATGATTTTGGGTTTAGATGTTTTTCTAATGGCAATGTAATTTCTAATATTGATTTTGGTGTTTTTAAACCTTTAGATATAGGCATGTCTTGGGAAATAGATAAACTTATTGGCGATAATAATATAAAAGTTGCTATACCTACACTAAATATTAAGTTAAGAATTTATGAAGGTGACATGATTTTTCCTGGTATTGCTATAGGCTATAATAGTCAAGGTTATTTTATCGATACCAGTTTAAAAAGTGGTTATGTTCAAAAAGCTAAAGGTTTGTATGTTGTATTAGGAAGAGAACTTTTTTTTGACGAATTTATGTTAAATGTCGGTGCTAATATAAACGACTTTTCTATAGTAAAGGTCTATGGTTTTATAAATACAATGTTTCCTATTTTTAAAGATTTTGTATATTTTATGACAGAGTACGACAATATAAACTATTTGCCAGACGCAAGGCTTAATTGTGGGTTAAAGTTATCTTTATCAGAGTATTTAGATGTGGACTATATTGTAAGAGATTGTTTTGGCAAAGATGATGCTACAAGAGTTTCAAATGAGAGAATTTTAAAGTTAAGTTATTCTGGAAAATTTTAAATAAAGATAAGTGTTCGTAAGTATTAGCGAGGGCAAATGGAAATAACTTTTGATTTTGAAAGTCCTATAGCAGACATGGATAAAAAAATAGAAGAACTGAAAAATTCTGCTCAAAATGGAGATTTAGATTTATCTGACCAAATTAAAGATTTAGAAAAGACAAAAAATGAATTAAAACAAAAAATTTATAGTTCTTTATCTGCTTGGCAAAGAGTACAAATTGCTAGACATCCGCAAAGACCATATTTTGCAGATTACCTAAACCTTATTTTTGAAGATTTTGTTGAACTTTCTGGCGATAGAGCTTTTGGCAACGATCAAGCAATTTTATGTGGTATAGCTACAATAGATGGAAAACCTGTTGTGGCTATAGGGCATCAAAAAGGACGAACTTTAGAAGAGAACATGGACAGGAATTTTGGCATGGCCCATCCTGAAGGTTACAGAAAAGCAATGCGAGTTATGAAAATGGCTGAAAAGTTTAATAGGCCTATTATAACTTTTATAGATACTGCTGGAGCTTATCCTGGTATTACTGCAGAAGAAAGGGGCCAAGCTGAAGCTATAGCTAGAAATTTAAGAGATATGTCTGACTTGAAAGTCCCTATAATAAGTGTAGTTATTGGAGAAGGTGGTTCTGGCGGGGCTTTAGGTATAGGTCTTTCAAATAAAGTTTTGTGTTTAGAAAATGCTTATTATTCTGTAATTTCTCCAGAAGGATGTGCTGCAATACTTTTTAGAGATGTTTCAAAAGCTTCTCAAGCGGCTCAAGCGATGAAATTGACTGCAAAAGATTTGTTGAACTTAAAAGTTATAGATGAAGTTGTAAAAGAACCATTAGGTGGAGCTCATTATGATTATGAAAAGACAGCTTTAAACATAAAAGTATGTTTAAATAAATATCTTTCAATTTATGAAAATATGACAAGTAAAAAAATTGTTGAAGAAAGATTTTTGAAATTTAGAAATATAGGCATTTATGAGGACATATCTAAAAAAGCAGTTAAAGGTAAAAACTTAAAAAAATCAAAAAAACCTTTAAAAAAATAGAGGGAGGGATAATGGCATTAGTACCAGGTAAACAAATTTTAGAAGAAGCCAAAAAGGGTGGCTATGGTGTAGGTGCGTATAATGTGAACAACATGGAACAAATTCAGGCTATTATGGATGCTGCAAAAGAGACAAAATCGCCTGTAATTATCCAAGCAAGTAGAGGCGCATTAAAATATTCTAATTTTACATATTTGGGCTATTTAATGAAAGCTGCAGTTATAGAAAACCCAGAAATTCCTGTTGCAATGCATTTAGATCACGGCAACTCTTTGGAGTCTGCTGTAAAAGCTATAGATTTGGGTTTTTCTTCAGTTATGATAGATGGTTCTTTAATGGAAGACGGAAAAACAGCCTCAACTTATGAGTACAATGTAAAAGTTACACGTTCAGTTGTGGAATACGCTCATGCAAGGGGTGTTTCTGTTGAGGCAGAAATCGGTACTCTTGGCGGTATAGAAGATGGTGTAGGTTCAGGAAAAGTACATTTAACAGACCCTAAAGAAGCCAAAAAGTTTGTAGATGAAACAGGTGTTGATTCTCTGGCTATTGCTATAGGCACATCTCATGGTGCATATAAATTTAAAGGTGCAGCAAATCTTGCTTTTGACGTTTTAAAAGAAATTAGATCTTTAATAGATATCCCTATTGTGCTACATGGTGCGTCTTCAGTCCCAAAAGAACTAATAGAAGAAGTTAACAAGTATGGAGGAAAAATGCCTGGCGCTACAGGTGTCCCAATTGAGAGTTTGCAGGAAGCAATTAAACTTGGCGTATCAAAGATTAATGTAGACACTGATGGCAGACTTGCAATTACAGCTGCTATAAGAAAAGTGTTTGTAGAGAGTCCAGAAAAGTTTGACCCTAGAGATTATTTAGGCCCAGCAAGGACAGCTTTAACAAATCTTATAGCTTCTAAGATGAAAGCGTTTAAAACGGCAGGTCATGCGGCTGATTATGCTCCAAAAACTCTTGAAGATATGAAAAGAGAATACACTTTGCAATAAAATTTTGTAACATTTACAGCATTTAAGTTTGACAAGAAAGAAATATTCTATTACAATTTGTTCATGTAGTTTAGAGTGGAATAAAAGACAAGAGGGGGGTAAAATGTCTCTTTACGATGTAAAGAAAATTCAAGTTTCCTCAGTCCTTAAAGTTTTGCCTATTGTTTTTGCAATTCTTGGAGCCACAATTGGTTTATTCACATTTTTCTTTTTCCCTACTGATTTAGCTGCAGGTCTTGGTTTTGGAGCAAGATTGTTATCTTGGGCTGTTTTTGTTGTGCTTTACACAGTTATTATGGCAGTTGGTGCTATAATTGTGGTTTGGCTTTACAATTTTGTCGCTTCAAAATTTAATAGTAGTGTTGTAGTTTCTCTTGAAACAAAAGAATAATTCGTTTTAACTACTCTGTCAAAAATTTTTTTGACAGAGTAGTTATGTTTCTTTCAATTTTTAAAATTTCCCATCTATAGTTTGTGTTAGTATAAAAAATAAAAACACGTGTTTTTTGGAGTATTTTTTTGAAATGCTAGAAAATAAAATACTTATTCTTGATGATGAAGAAGCTTTAACTTCCCTTCTTAAGAAAATGCTTGAACAAGAAGGGTTTAGGGTTAGTATTTCTAAAGACACAGTTGAAGGTTATAAGAAAATCTTAAAATTAAAGCCATCACTTGCAGTTATTGATATTAACATGCCCACTGTTGGTGGGCTAGAACTTAGCAGAATTCTCAGAAAAGATCCTATGACAAAAAACCTTCCAATTATTATGCTTACAGTTGATTCTGCAGAATCTTCTAAAATTGCTGGTTTTAAAAACGGGATAGACGATTATATAGTAAAACCGTTTAGTAATAAAGAATTAGTAGCAAGAATTAGAGCTTTACTAAACAGGGTGCATCGTCGGAGTAGAGAGAGAGTTAAAAAGTTAGAACATGATGGGCTTGTAATGTTGTTAGATTCAAGAACTGTAACTTTAAACAAGAAACAACTTCTTATACGTCCAAAAGAATTTGACTTACTATATGCTTTGATGTCTAAACCAAATATAGTTTTAAATAGAGACTTTATTTTAGAAAATGTTTTTGAGTACGATATAATAACATCCAGTAGTAGAACAATAGATACTCATATAAAAAATTTGCGCTCTATTTTAGGCCCATGGGCAAAACATATTGTTACTGTTTTTGGTTTAGGGATTAAGTTTGTACCGTCACCAAAATAAAGCTTTTTGTAATTTTAGTGTCTGTACTAGAGGCAAACTTTGAAAATTTGCAAAAAAGCAACTTCTATTTTTCTTTCAATTCCTTTTCTGATTAGTTGTACGTCTTATTCTTTGGCTGCAGCTGGGGCCTCGTCTGGGCAGATTTTAGCATACAATCCAAATCCAGTTACTGTTGCAATGGGTGATAGTGGTTGTGCGTTACTCTCAGGTAAGCCTAGCGCTGCTATATTAAACCCTGCTGTTAGTATAGGTAGTTATAGGATAGTTGCTTCTGTAAACAATACGTCTATATTTTCAGATATACAATACAATCATATAGGCGCTCAATTTCCTACGGCTATTGGCAATATTGGCCTGTCTGCAATATATGCTGGGTATGGTAATATAGATTATGCAGATAGTTTAGGAAACCCAATAAAGAATGAGTCACCAAATGATTTAGGGTTCATCTTAAATTATTCAATAGATTTAAAAAAGACGATTCCAGTTGAATTCCTTTATGGTGGTATTGGAGTAAACGTGAAAGTTATAAGAGGCGCTTTGTGTTCTTATGAAACAGAAGCTGTAGCTTTTGATGCAGGTACAGTTTTAAGTCTTTCTGTCATAGACAATTTTTATTTTGGTGTAGCTTTAAGAAATGTGGGAACTAAACTTGAATTTTTAAGTGAAGGGTTTGACTTGCCTCAGTGTTTAGCAGTAGGACTTGCCTATCGCGAGCTTGATTTTTATAATTTCAAAGTAGCTTTGGACTACAATAAACAATTTTTTTCAGATAATTTTATTTCTATGGGAGCTTCTTTTGAACCAATTTATTTTTTAGCTTTAAGGTCTGGCTTAAAACTTAGAGAAGACTCTTTTGATACAGATGTACGGTTTGGTTTTGGGGTAGACTTTCAAAGTTTGAGTATAGATTATTCTTATACTCCTCAGGATAGACTTGGTGGCACACATAGTCTAAGTGTATGTTGTGCTTTAGGTGGGTTTGCTTCAGAAAGGAGAGCTTATGATTATTACATGCAAAATCATTTTAGAGAAGCTGTAAATTTGTATAACAGAAAAGATTACATACAAGCAAGAAAAGAGTTTGGTGATATACTTGCTGTTTATCCAGGGCATGTTAAATCGCAAACTTATTTAAAAAAAATTAATGATAGACTTGCAGAAGTTGACTTGTACAACGCCGAAGCTGTCAATAATTATATGAAAAAGGCTAACAATGCTTTAAAGCAAGGTGATATTGTAAAAGCAAAAAAGAATTTTAATAAAGTTTTGGATATAGACCCTGGAAACTTGCTTGCAAAAAAAGGTTTAGAACAATCAGATGAGTATTCTGCTAATGTTGCTCTTGAAATGGAAAGAAATAAAAATATATCAAGAATAGAGTATTTGTGGGACAGAGCTCAAAAATTTTATAAAGAAGGGGACTTAGTTCATACTAAAGAAACATTAGGGTTTATTTTGAATTTATATTCTAAAAATAAGGCAGCGCAAGATCTTATGACAACTGTGGACAATCAACTTTCAAAAGCTGCTTCTGACAAAATTCAAGAACTATACAAGCAAGGTATAGAGCTATTTGAAAAAGGTAAATATAAAGAGGCTATAATTTATTTTGAAGCTATTACTATAGCTAGCCCCCAAAGAAGAGATGTTAAAGATCTAATAGATAAAGCTAAAAAAAGTATTGAAGAGATTAACCGTTACGATAAAAATAAAAAGTCAACAATTTTACAAAATAAAATGATGGAAAAACTAGAAGACAACTTTAATAAAGCGCTAAAATATTACAACAAACGAGACTTTATTAACGCGATGCAATATTTTAAGTTGAGTAAAGAAATTGCAGATAAATATTCTTTTGATGACTACTCTAAAAAAGCTCAAGATCATATTGTAACAATAGGGTACGATTTGTCTGACATGTATTATAAAAGAGGGTTTGAACTTACAAAGAAAAATAATTTTGAGCAAGCTTTAAAAGAATACAAAAAAGCTTTAGACTACAACTCAGAAAACTCGCTTGCTTTGTTTGAGTACAAAAGAATTGGAGAAGAAATTGCTCAACAATATTATGAAGAGGGTATGCGTTTTTATAGTTTAGGCAAATTCAATAAAGCTGCAGAACTTTTAAGAAAGTCTCTTACTTACAAACCTGACAAAATGGAAGCTAAAAGAGCACTGGAGAAAATGAGATGATAAAAAAAGTAGTTTGTTTTGTTTTTGTTGTTTGTGTATGTTTTTCTTTTGCAAGTGCTGCTAAAGTGTACCCAAATCCGTGGATTCCTGAAAGTAAGAATGGTTCTCAAGGAACTTTAACAGAGGGTATTACTTTTGCGGAGTTGCCAAAAGATGGTGGTGAAATATATATTTACAACGTTTCTGGCGAAATTGTGCGTAAATTAAGATGGGAGTCTGTCTCAACATTAAATTGGGACGGCAAAAACGACCATGGTGAGTATGTCGCAAGTGGTGTATATGTGTGGACTATTAAAGGTAGTAGCACTAAAAATACAAAAATTGTTGTAATAAGATGATAAAAAGACTTAAAAATGTAGTAGTTGGATATAAATTTTGCGCTATTTTGGGAAAGTTATGTTACTTGCGTTTACAGAAAATTCACACAAATGTATGGCAAATATATTGTTTGGTAGTATACTGATAGTAGGAAGCCGAAATGTAAAAATTGTTTACGTTAAATAAATAAGTTAGGAGGTGAAAGTTAACAAAAATTAAAAGCTGGTCTCTTAATTAAAGTAAAGGGAGGCTGTCATGAAAAAACAAATAGTTAGTTTAATATTGGCTTTGATGTTAACGTTTGGATATACAGGCAAAATGTTTGCAGTTGATGATGGAACTTTTGATCAAAAAAGTACTCCAGAAGGTTTCTTGAAAGATAAGGAAAAGGTAGCAGAAGCTATCACTACTGATCAAAAGATTCAGGATGCTTATGATAATGCTACTCTTAAGTTTTTGATAGGTCAGGTAACATCAGTTTATAAATTCATGAATGGACAGTTGACTAGTATTGTAAATGCTGATAAAACAGTATCAGTTTATTTTAATGGTAAAGCAAAGGGAAATATTCAAAGATATGACGATGAAGGAGGCACTTATAGATGGACTAGTATAAATTTAGATGAAACGGATGTTCAAGCATTTGAAAATTTCCAAAAAACAAATCCAGAAGCAACTTTTGCAAACTATCTTGTAACAGCTTTTGGTGTAAGCGAAACAGTGGCAGCAAGGGTAACTAGCTTACAGAATAATACTTCAAAAGTAGCAGATTTTTTAAGAGCGGGAGTTAAGTCAGGTATAGGAGCTGAAGTTAGTATAACAATAGGTGACAGCGTAGAGGGTGTTACGGCAACTTTTTCTAGTCCAGCAAACAAAAGGTTAGAAACTATAAATTATCTAGGAGAAACTACTGCAAAGTGGGTTTATGGGAATAATTCGTCCATTCCTACACAGTATATAAAAATGGGTGAAGCTTCTGGCTCTGAAACTTCTTTCACAGTTACAGAGTATAGTGACGGTACAGATAAATATAAAGATGAAAGGGGAAACATAATACCAGTTGGACAGGCAGCATATACTTGGGAACATTCTGTAAGTTCTACTACTTTAAAAACTAGTGGTATAGAAGCTAGTGTGGCTAATATTAGTGAGGCTGATAAAAAAATTACTACTACATATGTATATGATCCAAAAACTGGCCAAAAGATAAGTGAAAAAGATGTAAAAACTGGAGAAATAACAACTTATAAAGATGGTAAGCCGGTAGCAGTGTACTACCAAGCTGTTGGCAATACTGCACTAAGAATGAAACAAGAGTTTGTTTATGGTAATAACGGACTAATACACTCAGTGATCGACTATCAAGATAATGCTGACCATACCAGACAGAAAATTTCTCTATATGCTGATGACGGTAGGTTTCTTGGCAGTAGTGAAGATCCAAACGTAAGTGAGGCAACATTCAGGCAGACATTGAGAGAGCTGGACGTTTTAATTAATCAAACAGGCACGACAGCAGACGATATAACCAATTTTTTTACATCACATAAAGAGATCTCATCTTTTCAATTTTCGTATATGTATCTTATAAATAACCCTGCATTAGTTGAAGCTGTGTTTATGAAAAAAGATGTAGTAGTTTCTACAACAGCTACTGGCAGTACTACGACATATTCTAGTATGGGAGACACATTTAGGGAGGAGTATGAAAGAGCAATAGCGCGAGATCCAAAAACCACTATTGAAGCTGTTATAAAAACTTTAATGGATGAAGAAAAGAATAACACAAGTTTAGAACCTAGTGAAAGAGTTTGGGAAAGTTTGTATACTATTTATAGCGCTATTGTTGACCAAAAAGTCGATTTTACTATTACTACAAAAGTACAAACAGAAGAAAGACCAGACTTGGATACGAACATAAGTACCAGCACTACATTTAAAGATAGAAGGGATGAAGGTGAGGTGGATGGTAGAGAGCATATGGATGATTCTCATGATGGGGAACATGTTGATAGGGGTAGCGGTTTAGGAGATAATGTTTCTGAGGAAGATTTAGCTGATGAAGCGAGTGGAAAGGGCAAATATAAAGCTGATGTAACAACTACAACAGAATATGATAGGATTTCAGTTACTAGTGTATTGTTTGAAATAAGTGTTCCTGTTTACAGAATAAATGCACAAGGCGAAAAAGAGCAAGTATCCACTTTAACGTATAATAACAGTTATGCTACAGGTACTACAACTGAACACAAAATTGACTCAACAACAACAACAATGTATTATGATCCTGCAGTTATAGGTAAAGCGCAATCGTTTACTGATGCAGACGGCAATGTGATAGACGAACAAACAGCCCAGGATAAAATAGCAGCTGGTGAACTTGTATATATTAAATTGGCGCCAGAGTCTATAAATATGTTTGATGGAGCAGGTTTTAAAGATATTACAACACCACAAAAAGGTGAAGAGATATTTGTAAAAGTTGAAGATCAAGATATGTTTGATGCATTTAAAGGTGCTATAGGTGCAGATGCGCAAGTAATGGTAACGGGCATAGTTACAAATGATATAGATGGTAAAATGTGTCTTGAAGTGTACAATAGGCAAAATGGTGAGGGTATAGGTTTTGGTTTAAGCTCTACTGATGATAAAGGGTATGCTATTGGCGATAAACTTAATGCTATGAAAGAAGAAATTGAGGCACTTTCTCAACAAGAAGGGTCTTGGGTTTCAAAAAATACGCAAACCAACCAGAAAATTTTCCAACAAGCTGGTATTACAAACTCTCAAGGTTATTTAGATGATTGGAAAACTGGTTGGAACGAGCTTGCAAAGTTGGTTGGTGTTGGTAAGTAAGAAAGAAAGTCTAAATAGTAAATATGTGTAAGTTTTTTTGAAACTAGGCCATGGCTTTTAAGCCATGGCTTAGTTTGTGCAAAAAATATTTATTTTGTATAATCTTTTACACTTTGCTTTACATACGACGTTAAATGTAAGGCTAAACCCAAGTTTTTATTTTTGGGATTTCCAAAAAGAATGAGGTGTAAAAAATGAATTATGAAAGCACGTTTATTGTTTCACCAGAGTTGCCTGTTGAAAATGTAGAAGAACTTACCGCTAAAGCTACAAAAATAGTAGAATCTGCAAAAGGTGTTATTAAGTCAGTTCAACAGCTTGGCAAAAAAAGACTTGCTTATACTATTAACAAGTTTCGTGAAGGAAGTTATGTTTTTATGGAACTTGCAGGTACAGCTGAGATGGTTAGCGCTTTAGAAAACTTTTTTAAGTTTAATGATTCTGTTATAAGGTTTATGACAGTTAAAATTGAAAAGAAAAAAGTTATTGTAAAAGCAGCTAAAGCTAAAAAAGATGTTAACCCAAAGACTAAACAAGAGGTTACGCCTCAAGCTAGTACTCAAGCAAAACCTCAAGCTGTGGAGGTAAAACAAAATGAATCAACAGAACAATAATCTACGTTTGCCAGAACAAAACAGTGTTATATTGGTAGGCAGACTTACCAGAGATCCAGACTTAAGGCGTACATCTACTGGAAAAGCTGTTTGTTCTTTTGACATAGCATTGAGTAGAAGAATGAAAGATGCTGCTACTGGCCAATGGAAAGATGCTGACCCTACGTTTGTACCTATAATTGTTTGGGGTGACCAAGCTGAAAGGTGTGGTGAACGTTTAAAAAAAGGGTTCCCTGTGCATGTGGAAGGCAGACTACAAACTAATAAGTGGGAAGGCAATGACGGTGTTAAAAAAAGTCGATTAGAAGTTATAGTTTCTAGGATACAGTTTTTAACATTTGTTAAACAAGATAGTTCTGCAATAGGAGCAAAATCTGTTGACGCTACAAACGAGTCGCAAGAGCGTTATGAGGACGAAGACGAAGACGAAGACATCCCGTTTTA
The DNA here is from genome assembly GCA_031275795.1 of Candidatus Endomicrobiellum incisitermitis. Taxonomy (GTDB): domain Bacteria; phylum Elusimicrobiota; class Endomicrobiia; order Endomicrobiales; family Endomicrobiaceae; genus Endomicrobiellum; species Endomicrobiellum incisitermitis. The sequence continues at coordinate 9,362 of JAISOG010000033.1, read as the reverse complement.
AGCGTGTGGAGGAAAATATGGCATATGTAAAAAGACCTGAAGGACAATCAGCTTCTCAAGGTGCTTTGTCTAAAGGGCACTCTCGTTTAGGTGGAAAATTTAAAAAGGGCGGATTTATTAAAAAAAAGGTTTGCCGTTTTTGTGCTGATAAAATGGAAATAGATTATAAAAATATAAGTTTACTTCGTACATTTGTAACTGAAAAAGGTAAAATACTTCCGGGGCGTATAACTGGCACATGCGCAAGGCATCAAAGAGAACTTGACACAGCAATTAAAAGAGCAAGAATGCTTGCATTGTTGCCTTTTACAACAAATTAGTTGTTAGTATTTAGATTATTTCGGAGGAAAAATGAAAGTTATATTAAGGTCTGATATTACCAACGTTGGACGTCAGGGGGAAATAAAAGATGTTGCTTGTGGTTTTGCAAGAAATTATCTTGTCCCTGAGAACCTTGCCATGGAAGCTACAGATAGAAACCTTAAAATTTGGCAAAGAGAAAGAGTAAAACTTGAAAAGCAAAGAGAAGAGATAATAAATAGTGCAAAAAAAATTGCTTCTAAAATGGAAACAGTGGAGTTTACAATAAAAGCCAAAATTGGTGAAAATGGTAAAATTTTTGGGTCAGTAACCACTGCCAGCCTTTCAAAACTCTTTGCTGAGCAAGGCTTTAACGTAAATAAGAAAGACATACTTCTTTCTGACAACATAAAAGAGCTTGGAAATTATGAAATAAACGTTAGACTTCATCCTGAAGTTGTAGCTAAGGTTAAGCTTGTTGTTTTAAGTGACAAGTAAATATTAGCTAAGCCAAAACTATTATAGTTTCGACTTAGCGTAAATAAATTTTTTGCAACATAAATAAATGACAAACATAATAGAAAAAATTCCACCTCAAGCTTTAGATTTAGAAATGGCTGTTTTAGGTGCGATGCTGATAGAAAAAGAAACCATTTTAAAAGTTGTGGACATAATAAATGTAAACGACTTTTATAAAGAAATACACAAACAAATCTTTTTAGTCGTTTATGACCTCTATGTTGAAAACCAACCTATTGACATATTTACAGTTTCAGAAGCTTTAAAAAAAAATGGAATTTTTGCAGAAGTTGGTGGCGCATCTTATCTTACAGAGTTAATAAATTCTATACAAACAGCTGCAAATGTTGAGTATTATGCTTCTATCATACGCGATAAATCTATAGCAAGGCAACTAATTACCACAGGCTCTAATATAGTAAGTGATGCTTTTAATGAACAAGCTTCTCCGGAAGAAATATTAGATAAATCACAAAGCGCTTTATTTAATATTTCACAGCAGAAAAGTAAAAAAGGTTTTTCAAGCATTGCTAAACTTGTTCAGCCTATGCTAGATACCCTTGAAAGGTTACATTGTAACCCAAAAGATGTTTCTGGCCTTTCTACAGGATTTAGAGATTTTGATGCCAAAACCACAGGTCTTCATCCTGGAGAGCTTGTGGTAGTTGCAGCTAGACCTTCCATGGGGAAAACAGCTTTTGCTTTAAATATTGCAGAAAATGTTGCAGTGGTAAACAAAAAGCCGGTAGCTATTTTTTCTTTAGAAATGAAACAAGAAGCTTTAATGTCTAGATTTTTAGCTTCTTTGGCAAGACTAAATGCAGGTAAACTCAGAAATGGCCAGTATAATAGTACAGACTGGCCAAGGCTTACAAATGCGGCAAGCAAAATTGCACAAGCGCCTATTTTTATTGACGATGATTCAAACATAAGTGTTATAGAGCTTAGAGCAAGAGCAAGAAAGCTTGCAATAGAATTGCAATCAAAAGGAACGCCATTGTCTTTAGTTATAGTAGATTATATACAATTTATACAAGGTACAGGGAGAAAATTTGAGTCGCGTCAACAAGAAGTTTCAGATATTTCTCGGTCACTTAAAGCTTTAGCTAAAGATTTAGATGTTCCGGTTATTGTTTTGTCTCAGCTTTCAAGAAAGACTGAAGAAAGAGGACGAAGAGATAACAAACCTCAACTTTCAGATTTAAGAGACTCTGGAGCAATAGAACAAGATGCAGATTTAGTTGCTATGCTTTATAGAGAAGGGTACTATAATAGAGAAGATCCTGATTTGCAAAGAAAAGCAACCCTTATAATAGGAAAACAGAGAAACGGTCCTACGGGGGATATTGACTTAGTTTTTGAAGGTGAATACACAAAATTCTCTGACCAATCCAAATTACAGGAAGAATAGGAATGAAAAACAAACAACCACCCCCTGTTAAAACAGGAAACAAGCCTTTTAAAAAGACTGACGTTTTTTTTAGACAAACTTGGGTAGAAATTGATAAAAGTGACTTTCTTTTTAACTTAAAAAAAATCAAAGAGTATATTGCAAAAGACACAAAGATACTGGCTGTAATGAAAGCCAATGCTTACGGGCATGGCGGCCTTATACTTGCTAAAGAAGCTCAAAAAGCAGGTATTTCTAATATTGCTGTAGCTACTTTGGAAGAGGGTATACAGTTTAGAGAAGCAGGAATAAAAACAAATATTTTGATTTTAGGAAACATTTATCCTTTTGAGAATTTTCAAGTAGCCTTAGCTCATACGCTTACCCCTACAGTTTCAAACATGCAAGGCATTTTAGCGCTAGAAAACTTGACTATAAAATTGAATAAAAAAATTAATTTTCATTTACAAGTGGACACAGGAATGGGGCGTATAGGGGCGTTGCCTGAAGCGTCTTATACTTTGCTGGATAAGATTTCTAAAATTCCACAATTGCATATGACAGGCATGTACACTCATTTTGCAGTTTCAGACACAGATTCTGACTTTACGAAGTTTCAGCTTGACACTTTTTCAAAAATTGTTAAATATGCTCGTGTAAATCTAGGGCTTAAATTTATTGCACATGCTGCAAATTCTGCAGCTTTGTTTAAAAATAAGCGTACACATTTTGACATGGTGCGTCCAGGGATAACTTTGTACGGACTTAACCCTTTTAAGCACTCTGAAGGACTTTTAAAATTAAAGCCAGTATTGTCTTGGAAAACGAGAATAACATTTTTAAAAAAAGTTTCTTCGGGTTTTTGTATAAGTTATGGTAGAACTTTTGTAACAAATAAAGCTTCTGTTATAGCCACTATACCTGTAGGGTACGCCGATGGTTATAGTAGATTGTTGTCTAATAAAAGCGCTGTCTTAATTAGGGGCAAACGGTGTCCTGTTGTTGGTAGAGTAACTATGGACATGACAATGATAGACGTTACAGGAGTAAAAGGTGTTTCTTTAGGAGATGAGGTTGTTTTGATAGGAATACAAGGCAAGGAACAAATAAAAGTTGAGGAACTTGCAAAAATACAAGAAACGATAAACTATGAAATAGTATGTTCTATATCTTCAAAGGTTCCAAGGATTATTGTGTAAATAAATTATATGAAACAAACATTAAACGTTTTTCAATTTTATAAAACAAAACAAACTTTTATTTATGAAATAGTTGAAGGTTTAGGTAAAACTGTTTGTATGGTTTTAGAAACTTTTTCTTACATATTTAAGTTTGATATAAACTTTCAAAGCACAGTAAACCAAATGGTGGAAGTTGGGTGGAGGTCTACCCCAATAGTGCTTTTAACTTCTTTTTTCACGGGTATGGTTTTAGCTTTACAAGTTGGCACTGCAACGTCAAACTTGTTTAATGAACCGGTATATGTTGGCACTGTTACAGGTTTTTCTATGGTTATAGAGTTAGGTCCTGTGCTTACGGCAATAGTTGTTACAGGCAGAGTTGGAGCTGCAATTACAGCTGAACTTGGGACAATGAAAGTTACAGAACAGTTGGACGCTTTATATACGCTTGGCACAAACCCAGTAAGGTATTTAGCTGTTTCAAGGCTTTTGGCTTGTTTTTTTATGCTCCCTATACTTACTGTTATTTCTAATATTGTAGGGATTTATGGAGGACTGATACTTTCCACAAATACTTGGGGATTGCCGTCTTGTACATACTTATCCCAATCTTTAGATTTTATGACTGTACGTACTTTTCTTCACGGGTTTATAAAATCGTTTTTCTTTGCGCTGATAATAGTAATTGTTGCTTGTTACAAAGGGTTTAATGCAAAAAATGGAGCAGAAGGTGTTGGTAAGTCTGTAACTGAGTCTGTAGTGACTTCGATGGTTTTAATTCTGATTGCAGATTACTTTCTGACATTCTTACTAGTAACTTTGAGAATAAAATAGTTTGCGTGTAATAATTAAAATTTATAAAATTTAAGTAAATGATAAAAGTAGAAAATATTTATAAAAATTTTGGAAAGAAGAGTGTTCTTTGTGGAGTAAATCTTGAAGTTTGCTCTGGGCAGACACTTGTTATTGTAGGCTCTTCTGGCGTAGGTAAAAGTATTCTTTTAAAAACGATAGTTGGTTTAATTAAGCCTGAGAGTGGTAGTGTAACAATAGACAATGTTGACATAACTAAATGTGCGCCATCAGACTTGCAAAAAATACAAAAAAAAATGGGATACGTTTTTCAAGAAGCTGCCCTTTTTGATTCTTTAAATATTTTTGAAAACGTAGCTTTTGGTTTAAGAACGCTTACTAATTTGGATGAACAAGGGATAAGAAATAGGGTTGTCAAATGTCTTGCTATGGTTGGCTTAAAAAATGTAGAGCATTTAAAGCCTGCAAACCTTTCTGGCGGTATGAAAAAGAGAGTAGCTATAGCAAGAACTATAAGTTATAAACCAAACTATATTTTCTACGATGAGCCTACTACAGGGCTAGATCCTATAATGTCAGACATTATAAGTGACTTAATTATAAGTTTAAAAAAGGACCTTAACGTATCATCTATAGTTGTAACACACGACATGAACTCAGCTTATAAAATAGCAGATAAGATAATGATGATTTATGAAGGGAAAATAATTTTTAGTGGTGCTCCGGAAGAAGTGAAAAGTACAGATAACGAGTATGTACAACAGTTTGTTAAAGGGTCAAGATATGGACCTATACAACAAACAGACAGAATTTTTGAAATGGAATAATAGGTATGGAAAATCATATAAAGCTTGGAATATTTACTTTTGTAGGAATTGGGGCTATTGTATTATCTATTTTTGCAGTAGGAAATTTTTCTTTAAAAAGAACCTATACTATTTATGTTGAGTTTGATAACATTGCAAACCTTACAAAAAAAGCAAAAGTGAAAACGGCTGGTGTAGATATAGGAGTTTTGAGAGCCGTCTGTTTAAATAAAGGTAAAGCGCAATTAAAGCTTTCTATAAATAAAAATGTTTTACTGTACAAAAATGCTTATGCTACCATAACTTCTGTTGGAGTGATAGGTACAAAATATATTGAGATTTTTCCAGGCGATGAAAGCCAACCTCTTATAAAAGAAGAAGACACCATATTAGGACATAATAGTTCTTCCTTAGAGACTTTCCTTACAAATGTTACTACTCAAATTAATAGAGCTTTAAATAATGATAAGTATGGAAATATGATGGACAATCTTGCAGATGCGATATTTTCATTAAAAGATATTTTAGAAATGCTTGCTGCGCAAAACGAAAAAATTGAAGACACTTTTACAAATTTAGATCAATTTACAAAAGATTTAGCGAGCATATCTTCCCAAAGTAAGCCAGATTTAAGAGAAACAGTTGAACAAATAAAAGATATTTCTAAGAAGCTTGATATATTAATAAATCGTATATATGATGGTAGCGGCCCTATATCTGCACTCATTAACGACGAAAAAATGAGTGCAGACATAAAAGAAACAGTAGAATCTGCAAAAGAGGCAATTAAAGGCTTAAATAAGACTGTTGCAAGGTCTAGTAAGCTTAGTTTGCACTGGAACTATACAGGCAGGTATAATACTAGAGATTCGAAGTTGAGAAATGATATTGGTATAAGTATAATGCCAAACAATAAGAAATTTTACTATGTTGGAGTTGCAAATGTTGCAGATTCCACTTTTATAACAGATGAAAACGAAAAAAAGAATATAAACAAACTTGAAGCACTTTTAGGTTTTAGAAAAGAATATTCTGAAGTTTTTGGTGGTGTTATAAATGGGAAAGCAGGTGTAGGTTTTGGATACTCTTTTTTTGGTCCAATATACGATGTTTATAAAGGGCTAAAATTTAATTTAAAAGTTTATGATTTTGTTAGGGATAAGCACGGCTCTCAGGTAGATTTTGGTGCAAGATATGGAATAATGAAATGGCTTTACGCAGGAGTTTTATTAGAAGACGTATCTTATAAACCATCATTTACTCCATACTTAAGGATTGAAATTGATGATCAGGACTTAGCTGCTCTGCTTGGCATTATTAGTATTGCTGCTGTGGTCTCTAAATAATGAAAAAACAAAAGACAAAATTTCTATGTCAACAGTGTGGTTACGAGTCTGCCAAATGGCTTGGCAGGTGTCCTTCTTGTTCATCTTGGAACAGTTTTACAGAAGAAAGGTGTTTATCCTCTGACAAAAAAGTTTTACAACAAAGGCAACTTACAGGTTTTTCTTCTGATGTTTTAAAATTAACTGATGTTTCAGTTAAAGATTTTTCAAGATATCAAACTAATGTAAAAGAATTTGACAATATGATAGGAGGAGGGGTAGTTCCTGGCTCTTTAATATTGTTAGGTGGAGCTCCTGGTATTGGAAAATCTACTCTTATGCTCCATATAGCAAGCACTTTAAGTGGGTATGATAGAGTTTTATATATTTCAGGGGAAGAATCGCTTGCTCAAGTAAAATCTAGAGCTGAGCGTTTAAAAATAAGTAAAGATAATATATTTTTAGCTTCAGAAACTAACCTTCAAAATATTATAGAAGCTATCAATAAAATAGAGCCTAAATTTCTTATTATAGACTCAATCCAAACGACATATCATCCAGAACTTACTAGTGCTCCTGGCACAATTGCTCAAGTTAGAGAGACAGCAGCAGAACTTTTACGAGTTGCAAAGTCAAAAAATATTGCGGTTTTTCTGTTAGGACATGTCACAAAAGAAGGTGACTTGGCAGGTCCTAGAGTTTTAGAACATATTGTAGATACAGTTTTATATTTTGAAAATGAACGTCAACACATTTACAGAATTTTAAGAGCTTACAAAAATAGGTTTGGAACAACAAGTGAAATAGGCATTTTTGAAATGACATCTTTAGGTTTAAAGGAAGTTGAAAATCCTTCAATTATTTTCTTAGGAGAGCGCGCATTAAACTCTGCAGGCAATATTGTAACAGCTGCGATGGAAGGCACAAGACCTATTCTTTTAGAAGTGCAAGCTTTAACGTCAAAAACAGTTTTTGGTATGCCTCGTAGAATGGTTTCTGGCTACGATTCTAACCGCATTATTATATTAATAGCTGTTTTGGAAAAAAGGTTAGGTCTTCCTCTTGAAAGTCAAGACGTTTTTGTAAACATAGCTGGTGGAGTAAAAGTTAAAGAAACTTCTATAGACTTAGCAGCAGCTTGCGCAATAATGTCAGCCAGTTCTGGGTTTATATCTCCTAAAGATGTGATAGTTTTTGGTGAAGTTGGCTTGTCAGGTGAAGTTCGGTCCGTACCATTTGTCAGTCAAAGAATTTCAGAGGCAGAAAAATTAGGCTTTAAAAAAGCAATAGTGCCAAAAAATAGTTTAAAAAATTTGTTATATAAAGGCAATGTTAAAGTTTATGGAGCAGACAGTCTTAACATGGCAATAAAAATTTTAAGAGACTATCTTACAAATTAAATATATGACTTGGAGATAAGATGATAAATAAAAAAGTATGTTCTACTTTAATCTTATTTTTATTTTGTGGCAACGTTTTAGCAAATGGGCAAGATGTGAAGTTTAAGTCTCTATCTTATAGTTCTTCAACAAAAGTTTTTAAAGTTCCTGTTGATGGTGATAACATAAAATCCTCAGATTATAGTAACCCAAAAAATTGGCTTTCATTACCTAATAATAAGATTACAAAAAAAGTGGACATATTTTTTATTTATCCTACAGCTTGGCGTGCAAATGGAAAGTATCCAATATCGCAACTTAACAATCCTAACATGATTAAAGGCGCTAAATACTATTTAAAATATCGTGCTTCAGTTTTTGAGCCAATTGGGAACATCTTTGCTCCATATTACAGACAACTAGACGCTTTGTTTGCATATCAGACTGGATCTCAAGAAAATGCATATAAATATTATAAGGGAGTTCCAAAAGCAGATATAATGGCAGCTTTTGATTTTTATATTAAGAATTTTAATAATGGAAGACCATTTATACTTCTTGGTCATTCACAAGGCGCGATGATGGTATCTGAAATTTTGTCAGATTATATGAGCAAAAATCCAGACGTTTATAAAAGGTTAATAGCTGCTTACGCTATAGGTGCACCGCTAACTAAGGCATATTACGATAAAAATGTGCACTTAAAACCAGCTAAAAAATTTAACGATATTGGAGTTGTAATATCATATAATACAGAAGCCCCAATAATTGATGGGCAAAATCCGCTTTCAAACCCTGACTCTGTTACAATAAATCCGATTTCTTGGAGAATCACAGATGATTATGCTTCAAAGGAAGATAATATTGGGTCTATATATGTAGATAAAAATATGAAAGAAACAGTTTATAAACATATTGCTGACGCAAAGATAAATCATTCAAGAGGGACAATTATTTGTTCTAGCGTGGATCGTAAAAAATGGAGTTCTCCAAAAAAGTCTAGACAATATTTGCCACTTGGTGTACTACATGAAAACGACATACCACTTTACTATTATAACTTACGTCAAAATGCCCAAGATAGAACAAATGAATATTTTAATTCTCTAGAAACAAAAAATTGATTAAAAAGACTTTTTGACATTTATATTTCTAATGACGCTGTCTAGTCTCCAAGTATTGCTATACATTCTCCCTGCAAATAGGCTTTTACTAGATCTACTTCTTTGTTAAAAGGTTTTACTTGCACTTGTTTCCGTCTAATTAATCCATGCTTCTTTTCTTTGTTGAAGAAAAACAATAAGGATGTTTAGGATAAAGATAATTTAGTAAGAAAATGGTATACTTAATGAATAAATATATAGTTGAGAGGAAGTAAATGAAGAGATTATTTGAAGAATAAAAAGAATTCTTTTGTTTAATCGCAGTCTTTAGAGAAGAGAGTAAAAGTGTATAATTAATATAATAAGAAACAATAAGAATATTTTAAGATAAGATATAATATGTAAAGATAGCAAGTGCAGAAGTAACTAAAGTAAAGATTAGAATAGGAAAGGGATAAAGATGAAAAAATTACCGATAGGATTGCAGACATTTGAAGATTTAAGGAAAAGGGAAGGGATATACGTAGACAAGACAGAGCATATACA
>JAISOG010000047.1 GCA_031275795.1 Candidatus Endomicrobiellum incisitermitis | reverse complement strand
AATCGCTGTAAAGCTTTTTATGCTCAACGTTCTTTTATTAACGTTTAATCTTTTTCCTAGCTTTACTTTATATTCTTTCCCTCTTTTTCAAGTGGGTTGATGTGTTTGATCTTTTACATTAACTGAATTAGTCCAAACCATTAAAAGATGGATATGCACTTTCTCCATGTTCAGATAAATCAAGACCAACAAGTTCTTCTCTTATATCTACCCTTAAAGGCATAAAACATTTCACTATACTCACACAAAATAAAGTACCACTTATAACTATCGCAAAAGTTATCAGTATACCCTCTATCTGAGCAAAAAATTGAAAAGTTTTACCGTATATTAAACCAGCTTTTCCACCATTAATCATTGGATTACAAAAAACACCAGTCAATATTCCACCCCAAATACCGCCTATACCATGGCAACCAAAAGCGTCTAGCGCATCATCAATTTTGAAAACTTTTTTTATTAAAGATATTCCACAATAACAAACAGGACTTACAGTTATACCTATGATTAAAGCTGCCCACATATCTACAAAACCAGCTGCTGGAGTTATTCCGACAAGTCCTGCAATAACACCTGTACAAGCTCCAATCAGAGTCACTTTTCCTTGTTTTATAACGTCTAACAGCATCCATACTAACATTCCAGAAGCTGCAGCAATTGCTGTGGTCATAAAAGCATGGGCAGCAAGAGTATTTGCCCCTAAAGCACTACCAGAGTTAAAGCCAAACCAACCAAACAATAATATAGCTGTACCTAAAAACACAAAAGGTATGTTGTGTATTCTATAGGAGGTTTGTAAATAATCTACCCTTTTGCCTATCAAAATTGCAATTATCAAACCTGTTGTTCCCGAACTTATATGAACAACATCGCCTCCTGCAAAATCTAAAGCACCAATTTTACCGCCTATTAATCCCCCGCCCCAAACCATATGTGCTAAAGGATAATAAACTACAAGAGACCATAAAGCTATAAAAAAAAACAAAGCATTAAATTTCATTCTACCAGCTATTGACCCTGTTATAATAGCAGGTGTAATTATAGTAAAAGCCATTTGAAAAGCAATAAAAGTCAATGTTGGAATTGAGCCTGTAACAGAATCTTTAGTTATACCTAAAAGACACAAATTCTTAAACGATCCTATAAAATCATTACCTCCTTCACCAAAAGATAAAGAATAACCCACAAAAAAATACATAACTATGGCTAATCCTATTATAAAACCTGAATTCATCATATTGTTTACCATATTCTTTCTACGCCCTAATCCTCCATAAAAAAGTGCTAATCCGGGAGTCATAATAAACACCAAAACCGCACAAACAAGTACAAAAGCTGTATCACCTGCGCTAAACATCTCCATCTCCTATTTCAAATATTTTCACAATTCATCTTTATATTTTCAATATTTTTATCATTTTATAAAGCAAAAATCAAGAAAATTTATATTTTTATACAAATTTTGCTTTAAGATTTTAAAATTATTCGTTCTATTTTGCTGATTTTTTTAGTTTTTAGAAAAAAGAGATGGTTTGTTTGTAAAATATAATAGATATGGAAGAAGTAAAGGCAAGAATAAAGAGGTATTAAAGTTTTACAATGAGGGGAGGGTGCATCAAAGTCTTGAATGTACAGCACCCAGATGAGTTTTATTATAAGCCGTTTAGAGAAGAGAAATTAAAGCCAACAGTGGCTTAAGGAATAATATGTTGTTTATACACAAAAATAAACACACTTAAATAACAACTTCTTTTTCTCCAACGGTCACTATAGTTGCAAGTCACAGGGTATTGACAGAAATTTCTGTCAATACCCTGTAGACCACTGGGCAGGAGGTATTTATTTTTTAGCCTTGTGTATTGATTCTTTGCCAGGCTTATAAGTATAAGTTGAGCGTAGCTTGATACCCTGAAAGATCGAATTTATCGTCCGTTTTGTGTTGTATATCGCAACAATACCTATATCCCAAGTCCAACCCTATTCCAAACTTTCTCGTGAAATTATATCTCATTCCAACTGATAAGTCACAACCCAAAAGGGAAGCTGTTGTATAACTCTCTTCTTTCTGTTGTCCTTCAACCTTACCCTTACGATCATAACTTCCTGTTCCTGTGAAGAATTTGGTATTAAATTCAAATTTTTTACTTATTTTAGTTTGATACCTACCACCAACCATAATAGACCAATAGTTACAACCACCATTCCCTATTTTATATTCTTTCCTGTCTGCTGTTAAAAAGTATGTCCTAAATCCCAATATTATGTTTTTGCTTACATCGTAAAACAGTGGATCGGACCCTATAACCCATGCATTTCTTATCTCTTTTCCTCCAGCATATCCAGTCCAGAAAGTTGCTTCTTTGGCAAAAAGATTACCTCCGAAAAACACAAAAAAAACAATAAAAAAATATTTATTTTTCAATATTTTCATTTAATCTGTCCCACAAGTTCTTGGGCGACTCCGCTGGCCGCTGGATAGCCTGCTAGTGATACTGCTCCACCCACTGCTGCTTTTATTACGAATTTACCTGCATCGGAATGTGCAAACACAGTAGATTCTCTTTTCGTATCTTCCCATGCTCTTCCTCCCTCTCTGTCCACGTCATGAGCAAATCTTGTGGTTTCCCTTTTTGTATCTTCCCATCCTCTTCCTATCTCTCTCTCAGTATTATGAGCAGCCTTAGTTGTTTCTCTTTTTACATCTTCCCAAAACCTTGATATTCCTTTCCACATTGCATGAGCACCATTAACACAAACACAATTAAAACCAAAAGTCAACATCAGTACCAAAGCTAATCTTTCCCTCTTTCCCTCTTTCCCTCTTTTCATCTTTGCCCTCCATCAAATTAAAATTAATGGATTGGTTTATTACAACTCAAGCCAATCCATTTCTTTGCATTTGAACGATTTAATCATCACTTTATTATAACACTAACATAATTAATAATATATTTGCGTTGAAATGTCAAATATAGATACTGTTAAAACTAAACGCTTTTTGTAAATTTATTATTTTAACTTTTTTTGTTTTTGCGTTAAGTGCTTATAATTTTCTCAACTCACAACTTTTTTGCCACTTTTACGCTCTAATTCTCTCCTGGCATTGCCCGCAATAGTTCCACCCTCAATAGCGGCTTTTTATTTTCAAGAAAGCCTTGTACTCTTTTATTAATCGTAATTTCTTTGGTTGAAGCCTCGCTAAGCATTGAAAATATAAGTTCCAAATCGGTAAAATGGTCTCTTAAATTTTCTTTTTTCAAATCCTTATATTTTTTATAAAGGGACGGTGTCATTCCAAAAGCTGCCTTTGATATTTCTGCCGTTAAGATTTCGTATTCTCTCTGCTCCTTAACGTCTCTTTTTTGCCATTGGTCTGTCAATTCGTCGCAAATAGAGATACCTCTTAAACATTTTTCTATCCAATCATCATCAGTATATCCTTTAGCTTTATATAATGTCCTTGTTCTTTGGGTTGCAAGCTCAGGGTTTTCAATTTCTTGGATACGCTGTGATACCCCACTTTTGCAAGCCAAAGTTTAAAAGGCTCTGCCTTTGGAGATGGAATTGATTGTATAATACGAAAATACCTTGCGTATTAGCGCAATTTAACTTTTGCTTTCCACCAACCGTATCAATAGAAAAGAGGGTGGCAATTTACCCCCACCCTACTCAATTTTTTGTAATTACAAAAGGTAACAATTTGTCCCACTCTTTATTAAGTTCTTTGTCTCTGCTACACATTTTCTCCTGACTTGACTATTTTTAAGAAAAAAAAGATTCGTACCATAATGGTACGAATCTTTAAAATAATGTATATTGCTTGGCGGGGACGACGGGATTTGAACCCGCGGTCTCTGCCTTGACAGGGCAGTGTGTTAAACCAGGCTACACCACGTCCCCAACCACATCAAGTGACTATTATACACTAAAGACGAGATAATGTCAAATTAACAAAATGTTTTAACTTATTTAGTATTCCAAACCATTATAAATAGGAAAGTCTTTGCATAATTTTAGCATGTCTTTTTTGACTTCTTCTATTACTTTTTGATCATTAATGTTTTTTAAAACTTTTAATATAGATTGAGCAATTTTTGTTATTTCAGGTTCTTTCATACCTCTTGTAGTAACAGCAGGAGAACCTATTCTTATGCCCGAAGTTACAGTTGGCTTTTCTGGGTCGTATGGAATTCCATTTTTATTTAAGGTAATTCCTGCTTTCTCCAAAACATCTTGAGCATCTTTACCTTTAACACCTAAAGGTCTTAAATCAACTAAAAACATATGAGAATCTGTACCACCAGAAACTATTTTTAAACCAGATTCTCCTAAAACTTGAGCCATTTTTCTAGAATTAGACAAAACCTGCTTTTGATATTGCTTAAACTCTGGTTTTAAAGCTTCCCCAAAAGATACAGCTTTTGCGGCTATAACATGCATTAAAGGACCACCTTGTTCACCCGGGAAAACTGCAGAGTTAATCTTTTTTGCAATATCTGGATTATTTGTAAGAATTAATCCCCCTCTGGGACCTCTTAATGTCTTATGAGTTGTAGATGTTACAACATCAGCATATTCTGTTGGAGACGGATAAATATCTGCTGCAATAAGGCCAGCATAGTGGGCCATATCTGTCATATGATAAGCGCCAACTTTTTTTGCAATCTCGCCTATTTTTTTCCAGTCCCAAACTCTTGAATATGCACTTGCTCCACTAATTATTAATTTTGGTTTATGTTCTAAAGCTAAACGCTCAATCTCGTCATAATTTATAAGTCCAGTTTTTTCATCTACATTGTAAGATACAACATTAAACCATTTACCAGAAACGTTATAAGGACTTCCATGGGTTAAATGGCCACCGTGTGCTAAACTAAGGCCCATTAGTGTATCTCCTGGACTTAAAAGAGCAAGTTGCACTGCAAAATTCGCTTGTGCACCAGAATGAGGTTGAACATTTGCAAATTGTACATTAAAAAGCTTTTTTGCTCTATCTATTGCAAGAGTCTCAACCACATCTACAACTTCGCAGCCACCATAATAACGTTTGCCAGGGTAACCTTCAGCATATTTATTTGTAAGGCAAGACCCTTGTGCTTGCATTACAGATTGTGAAGTAATATTTTCTGAAGCTATAAGTTCTATTGTATCTCTTTGCCTTTTAAGCTCTTTTACTAGCACTTTATAAACTTCCATATCTTGCTTTCTTAATTCTTCCATTTTTACCTCACATTTATATATATTTTAATATCTCGTCAGTATCTAAGCAGCCTTTACGAATAATAACATAAGGATATTGTACCATATCTATAACTGTAGACTCAAAAGAATATTTACATTTTCCACCATCAACAATAATATCTACAATATCATCAAAAATTAAAGTTTCTTTAATATCTTTTGCACTTTTTTTATTTGAAATATTTACAGATGTTGTAAAGACTGGAGAATTTAAAACTTCAAGCATCTTTAACATAAACTCGTTATTAGGAATCCTTACTCCTATATTAGTTCTACCACCTGAAATAACTTTACCTAAATCTGTTGTAGAAAATATTAATGTAAGCTGGCCAGGCCAAAATCTTTCCGCAATTTTCAAAGCTTTTTGTGGTATTTCGATAATAGGTTTTGCACTTTCTAAATTTTTAGTCATCAAAATAAGTGGTTTTTTTTGACTCCTACCTTTAATTTTGTACACTTTTTTTTGCGCATCAACATTAAAAGCATCTACAGCAAACCCATAAACTGTCTCTGTAGGTACAATAGCTATACCACCATTTTTTATTATTTGAGAAGTTTTTATATGCGCTTTTTTATCTTTAGATAAAATTTTTAAAGTTTTACTCAATTTAAATTAACCCTGTAGATTCTTTTAAGTCAAACATTATATTCATATTCTCTACAGCCTGCCCTGAAGCACCTTTAACAAGATTGTCTATAACAGAAATTATAATAAGTTTATTTGTTCTTACATCAATTTTTAGTCCAATACAACAATAATTTGTATTTACAACATCTTTAATTGAAGGGAAATCTCCATCATTAAAAACTTTAATAAATACTTTATTTTTATAAAAATCCTTATAGTAATTTAAAACCTCATTTGAAGTAACAGACCTTTTTAAATTCAAATAAATTGTAGAAAGCATCCCTCTTTCTACCGGGATAATATGTGGAGTAAAACTTACTACTACACTCTCACCTGATAAACCAGAAAGTTCTTGCTCTATTTCAGGTATATGTCTATGAGTTCCAGCTATTTCATAAGCTTTACAATTTGGGTACTCATTTTTAAAATATTCTTGAGCACTTTTCCTTCCAGCACCTGAAATACCACTTTTAGAATCTATAGTTATATTATTTAAATCAACAAAATTCTCTTTTATACTTGGAGCTATACCTAAAGTAATGCTAGTAGGGTAACAACCAGGATTTGCAATCAAAGAAGCTGTTTTTATATTTTCAAAATTAATTTCTGACAACCCATAAACAGCTTTTGGTACAAAATCTTTTGCAGTATGGTTGACCTTATACCACTGTTCATAAGTGCTTACATCTTTTAACCTAAAATCTGCAGATAAATCTATAATCTTAACACCTTTGTTAATAAAGTTTGGAACTAATTGGAAAGCTGCTCCATGTGGTAAAGCTAAAAATACCAAGTCACAATTTTTTGAAATTTTATCTATATCTAAAGATTCTACAATTAAATTTAAATTCTCAAAGTCTGGATAAATATCTTTTAAAAGTCTTTGACTAGAAGTGCTTCTTCCATAAAGTCCTGTTATCTTCACCCTTGGGTGTAAACTTAAAATTTTTAAAAGCTCTTCCCCTGTGTAACCTGTTATGCCAACAATTCCTACTCTTATCATTTTTTTTCCAATTGTTTAGGATATACTAAAACTACAAATTCGCCACGTAAAGAGTTTCTATTTTTTATATATTCTAAAACTTCTTTTATTGTGCCTCTTATAAATTCTTCAAACTTTTTTGTCATTTCCCTTGCAAGACAAATTTGGGTATCTTTGCCAAAAATATCTAAACACATTTCTATAGTTTTTAAAATTCTATGTGGCGACTCATAAAAAATAATTGTCTTTTCTAAATTTGTAAGCTCTACAAGTTCCGTTCTCATTTTGCTAGGCTTTCTTTTTAAAAAACCACAAAATATAAAACCATCTGTAGGAAGGCCTGACCCTACAAGAGCTGTTATCACAGCAGTTGATCCTGGCAAAACTTCAAGATTTATATTTTTGTTTATAGCTTCTTTAATCAAACTATATCCTGGATCAGAAATTCCAGGAGTACCTGCATCAGAAATAAGTGCAATTTTCTTACCATTTAAAAGCTTGTCTATTAAACCTTTAATCCTATGTTGTCCATTGTAAGAATAAAAACTTATTAAATGTTTTGATAATTTAAAATGCGATAACAATTTCAAGCTTTGTCTTGTATCTTCACAAGCAATTAAATCACACTCTTTAAGAATACGTAATGCTCTTAGCGTTATATCTTCAAGGTTACCTATAGGAGTTGGAACTACATATAAAGTGCCATTCATTTGTTAATTAATTTAATTGATTTATAAAAATTTACAAAAAATTATAACATATAAAAAATTTTAAGACAAAATTATACAGCAGATATTGATTTAGTTTAGAATCTTAACGGAGTTACCTCTAAGAGCGGCTTATGAGCAACAAACATTTAATATTTCAAATTAGCATACGGGCATTAAGCCCTGTGTTTGATCAATCGTCCAACGCCTTATATGCTTTATTATATTCTTTTTTTAAGGAACATGTTTGAACTTTTTCAAATTAAAATGTTTTTTTAAATGTTTTGGTTTAATTTTAAAATATTTACAAAAGTATTAACAACTTTTGGGTCAAATTGAGTTCCAGAACCATTGATAAGCTCTTTTATTGCAGCATCTTTACCTAAAGATTTTCTATATGGTCTGTCAGATGTCATAGCATCATAAGCATCTATAACAGCAATTATTCTTGCTCCAAGTGGAATTTCTTCACCTTTTAAACCTTCAGGATAACCACTACCATCATACCATTCTTGGTGATATAAAACTAAAAGAGCAATTTCAGACAAAAAATGTATAGGAGCTATTATGTTATAACCTATAATAGGATGCATTTTCATAACATCTTTTTCTTGTTCTGTTAAAGAAGATTCTTTTTTTAAAATAGATTCAGATATGCCAATTTTACCTATATCGTGCATTAATGAGGCGTATTCAACCTGTCTTACAACATCTTTTTCTAATCCCATTGCTTTTGCTATTAGTTTTGCATACCGTCTTGCTCTTGTAGCATGACTAAAAGCATAAGAATCTTTTGCGTCTATAGCTCTAGCTAAAGTTTGTACAATTCCAATATAGGAACCATGAATATCATGATTAAGTTTTAAAAGTTCATATTTTAAGAAAAGTACTTTTGCGTGAAGTTTAAATCCCCACACAAAAAAAATAATTGCTGCTAATGATAGAAACACATATATTAAGTATTGTTTTATCATTTTATAGATAGGCTTTATAGTCTATGTTTGGGAAAATATTATTTTTATGTTCTAGATTTTGTAAGTACATCTCATCTAAAGAATTAGAATTTATTTGAGCATATAAATTTGCAAAACTAATCAAATGATCTTTTGTCCTTTTAATTGCATATTCAACCATTGTACCAGTCGCCATAATAAAGGCCCAGTCTGAAGACTGAGCAAGTAAAAGTTCTCTTGCGGATTGTTTTAACGCTCTTTCTAAAACTCCACTAGCCTTAGGGAATTTATTTGCAAGTTCTATCATCCTATCCTGAGCTTTATGTAAATGCCTATATATGTAATCATTGGAAGCATTTAGCCAAACTTCGTAATAACCTTTGTCTCCCCAAGATGAAGCTGCAATATCTACAACTTGGTTTACAGGAAATTTATCAAGATATTCCACAGGAGTCATAGGTTTTATAATATTTTGATCATAATGCATTTTCCTGAATAAGTAATTTATAAATTCTGGTCCTTCAAACCACCAATGCCCAAAAAGTTCTGCATCGTACATAGAAACAATTAAAGGTTGTCTTCCTAAAACCTCAAATAAATGCTCAGCTTGTTTGGTTCTATTGAATAAAAAATTGCCTGCATGCTCTGCAGCTTTATCATTGGCCCACTCTGGTACATAGGGCTGTTTATCACCTAAAGACACTTTACCTGTAATTCTGTGATATTTCATACCTATATTTCTTCTTATGCCATCAGAATGTAAATATGGTTTTACATAATCATAATCTAAATCATACCCTAAATCTCTGTAAAATTCTCTATATACAGGATCCCCAGGATAACCAGTCTGAGCACTCCAAACCTGATGCGCAGTTTCCATATCTCTAGAAAATGCAGCTACACCATTTTGAGAGTATATTGGAGCAAAAATTCCATACTTGGGACGAGGTGTTCCATATAAAATAGCGTGAGATTCTGTAAAAAAAAATCTTAAATTTTCTTCAGCCAAAACTTTATCTATGCCAGGATAGTAAGCACACTCAGAAAGCCATATACCATTTGGTTTTTTACCAAAATGTCTCTGATAATCTTGACACGCAATTCTAATTTGCGCTCTTTGAGCTTTTTCGTTGTTCATTAAAGGTAAAAAGCCATGTGTTGCACAGCAAGTTACAATTTCAATTTTTCCTAAATCTTGAAGCTTTTTATACCCTAAAAGAATATTACCATTATATTTTTCCCACAATCTTTTACAATCCAAAAAATGTTCATAATACATTTTTGCCACATCTTGAAACTCTTTCTTATTTTTTGTTCTGTCTAACTCTTTAGTAGCAAGTTCTATATGTTTATTTAACCGAACATAATATCGCTCTTGTAAAAGACTATCTGCAAGCATGTTACATAAAGGAGGGGTGATAGTCATTGTGAGTCTAAAATCAATACCATCTTGCACAAACTTCTCAAATACTGACAAAAATGGAAGATACGTTTCAGAAATGGCTTCATATAACCAATCTTCTTCTAAAAAGTCAGGATATTCTGGATGTCTCACATATGGAAGATGAGCATGCAACTGTAAACACCAATAGCCTTTATTATTCATAAAAAACCTCAGAAAGTTTTTAAATTAAGAAATTAAAGGACGACCAGAACTAGAACCACTAAACAACTTACTTGAAGGAAGTTTTAAAAACTCTTCCCAGTGTGTTTGCATAGCTTTTACTAAATCATATGAACTTAAAGATTTGTTTACATCGTTAGCAATCTTAAGAAGTTTTTCAAATTCTAATCTTAAGGATGCCCATTGCTCTTCTGTAATATCTGAAACGCCATACCGTGGGCTAGTAAGAGTATTAGATCTTGCTATTGTTATAAATCTTCCATCTCTTAAAAAATAACCTAAATCTACACACCAAGAACAATTATATTCGCCTAAATTTATATACCAACTTAAAGCATCTGGACGCACTTTTATATCAAAATATTTGTTAGCATTAAAACCATTAAAATTTACATATGAAATATCATAAACTCTTAAAACCAAACATAAAGTGTTAAAAGATTCTCCGTATTTGTTTGGAAACTCTTCTCTTGTATGTGTAGAAATCTCCCAATACGTATATATCCAAATCGGATCCCTTGGAAGTATAACTATCTTTGTATCATTATAGGTTCTTGGCAATTCACAATTGTAATAAGGATCCTCTTTTTTTACTTTATTTAATTTGGAACTCAAATTTTCCTTGCCAAGAGTCATACCAAATTCCTTAACGACTATAATTGAATTAGATATTTTACCTTTTTTTTACAAACAATTCAATTTCTCAACTAAATTTTTAGCATCAGCGATGTTTTTTTCAATAAAAGAGTATTCCCAAGACCCATATCTACCTATAGAAAAAATATTATTTTTACCCAAAAAATCATTTATTTCTTTTAAAGACTTTTCTAGATTTTTATCAAAAATAACATAAGCATAAGGCATATCAATAACATTAAAAGCAACAACTTTATCATCATTTCTAATAAACTTAATTTTTCTTAAATATTCTATTATATTTTCTGTATTTTTATATTTTTTACCATTAAAAGAAGAATACTCTACATAAAAACTATAACAATTTTTAGGAACATTGTCTGGGTTAACGTTTGAATATATGCCAACTCTAAAAAAAGAAAATCTATTTTCCGGAAAATATACCCAGTGCTTATTTTTTAATATTTTTGGTATACCTCTATTAGATTTTATGCCTATGTTTATACATCTAACGCCACTAAACAAGAGTCTTTCTGAAGCTTTCTTTACATTTGTAGGAACATTGTTTATTTGTTTTAATAACTCTAAAATAGGCTGCGTTGATATAATTTTATCATATTTATAATGTTTACCATTTTGGCAATAAATTATTTTGTTTTTTATATCTATTCTTGTCGTATTAGAATTAAAATTAACTTTAACTTTTTTTAGCAAACCATCTATTAGAGCACCACAACCATTCTTTTTAGGATAATAAAATACACTATTATATCCGTACTCTTTTTTATTCTTATCGTATGCAGACTTTATTATGCTTTTTGTATCAGGTTTTGGGACAAATTGTCCTACCCAAGCAGCATTCAATTTACTTAGACTATAACTCCATAATTTTTCATTGTAGGGCTTCATAAAATATTTTGTAATGCCGTCACCAAACATAGATTTTGACCAATCTAAAAAAGACATATTTTGATGTATATCTACATTTTTCCTTTTAATTATACCATCTAAACATTCCTGTTTCATTTTTTCTGGAAGATAACTTAAGTTTGCCTGAAATGGGTAAGGCATAAAAATTTCATTTATATATATATAAGCATTCCTCTTAATTTCGAAAAGTCCATCAGAAATTTTATTTATAAAATTTTTTACTTTTTCGTCTTTTATGTGTATAAAATGGCCTGAACAGTCAAAAATAAAACCATCTTTACAATATGAAGAACAAAGCCCACCAGCATAACTATTACGTTCTAAAACTTTATAAGGTTTTTTTAAAAAATATGCACTAGTTAAACCAGTAATCCCTGCGCCTATTATAATGATCTTATTCACTACTCAACCTTTACAGCAACTAAAGTTATACTAACCACCCACATTAAAATACCAACTGCAATAAAAAGAAGTAGAGCACTAAACATGCTTAAAGTAGTAAACAAATAAGCACACACCGAAAAGAATAAACAAGCAATATAAGTAATTATAAGTATTTGCTTTTTTGAAAACCCCATTTTACTTAAACGTAAAGCATAATGGTCTTTACTTCCAATAAATGGAAGTATGCCTTTTTGTATCCTACACATACTTACTAAAAAAGTCTCATAGATAGGTATGGCTAGTACACAAACCGGAGCAAACAGGCCTATATTACTAATTGAAGAATAAGACGTGCCAAGGGAAATACAAGCTACTACAAAACCAACAAACAAGCTACCTGTATCCCCCATAAATATTTTTTTTGATACAGAAAAATTATAAGGCATAAAACCAAGTAAAGCTCCAGCTAAAGCCACTGAACAAAAATTAATATAACGCATTTGAATTGACAATGATATAAATAAAAATGTAAAAGAAGCTATCACTGCTATACCACTAGAAAGTCCATCCATTATGTCTATAATATTAAATGCATTTGTTATGCCCATTATCCAAATTATACTTATTAGACACGACAACCAATATATAGGAATAAAGTCCATCCTAATATTAAACAAAAACACTATTATTGATGCCGATAAAAATTGAATAACAAGTTTAGGTTTAAAACCAAGACCACCTTTTTTAATATCATCAGCTAATCCTACTATAAGCATCATAAAAGCCCCAAATATAATGCCTCTTAAGTTTCTTAAAGTTAATGTAGGAAAAGATGTAATCGCTCTGATTAAAAGCAAAGATAGAATCCAAGCAAAAGCTATAGCAATGCCACCCAAGTATGGAGTGCTTACTTTATGTGTTTTAATTTTTGTGGTAGGAACATCTAAAATATTTAATTTTATAGCTAAGAATCTACAAATTGGCGTAAAAATAACTGAAATTAAAAAAGCTATAAAAAAAGAATATGCATATAGTAAATTTTCATTCATCATTTTCTCGTTCAGTGTCCTTTGTTTGTGCGACTTTAAATAAGTCTACTAAAGATAACTTTGTTTTAAATATGCAAACAAACCCTAAAGTGAACACTCCCACTAATCCTAGTATATGGTATATAGCAATACATGTAAAAGCTAAATTTTTGTCTACTCCTAAAGCAGACAAAGACAAAACACCCATAAGTTCAAAAGCGCCAAAATAACCAGGGACAGTAGGTACTATAGAACCTACACCTATTATGATAATAGTAAAAATTGCTCCTAAGACAGAAAGATTTATTCCACATGCATAAGCCACAATAACAAGAACTAGAGACTCTGCTACCCACACAATTACCGACATAATAGAAACCTTAAATAAAACTATCGGTTTTTTAAGTATTATTAGCCCTCTTGCAAATTTATCGAAAAAACTAAAAATGATAGATTTTATCTTACTTGAAATAGCTAATTTAGATAATATTTCAATCATTTTTTCTCTATGAGTTATAATTATATAAAGAACAACAAAACATAAAATGGCTATAGTAAATAAAACATAAAAAGAACGTTCTACTATGCTAGGAAAAGGCATAAAGAAAAATATCAAAAAAAACAATAAAATAAATATTAATATATCAAATAATCTCTCTATTACAATAGTAGCAAACGTAGCACTAGATGAAATTTTAAAATGTTGTCCTGTTATTTTTGCTCTTATAAACTCTCCTAATCTTAAAGGGACAATATTATTTGCAAAAAAGCCAAGAGTAGTATATGGAAAATTCTCTAATACTTTAGTCTTTTTTAATGGCAATAAAATAAAATAATATCTTATAGCCCTTAAAACATAAGTAGAAATACAAACCATTAAAGCTGGAAATAAAAACCAGTAGTTAACACTTTTTATAAGAGTTAATGATCTTCTAAAATCTATTTGCCTTAAAGTCAAATACGCTAAAACTACACTCACAAGTATACACATTACTATTTTTAAAAAGTGTTTTTTAAACATTCTCTGCTGCTCCCAAATTTATTAGAGTATCGTAATACTGGTAATACAAAAAATTAAACGGATCCATTAATATAGCTTTATCTATATATTTCTTTACATCTGCTTTATTACCATAAAAACTATAAAGCCACGCAAGTTGATAATAATAATTGCTATTATATTTATTTAAACTTAAAGAGCGAGTATACAAATTTATAGCAATTGCTATAAAATTTTTCTTCTTAGTTTTTTGATATTTGTAAAAGTAAATATCTGCAAGCTTTGCCAAACTTTCAGGATTTGAGCTATCGTTGTATATAGAATCAATAAAAAAATCTTGCGCAACTGGATACTTAGCATTAGCAAAATAATAAAGACCTTTTTTATATTGCTCATTAGCATAAACAGGTTTTCCCAAAGCAAAAACAAATGGTAAAAACAATATAATAAGAATATGAGAATCAATTTTATGTTTTCTTTCTTTAATATCGTTAACTTGTGTGATAGGCACAGCCAAAATGAAAAAAAGTAATAACATATTAGTTGAAATAAACGCAGAAGAATTAAAAAAGTTGTAAACTAAAAAAGATATGCAAGCAACAAGAATAGAAAGATAAAAATTTTTATTTTCTTTTATTTTTTTCAAAACATAATAAAAGAAGACTATAAGGACTAACATAAAAAGGATAAATCCAAAAATGCCATTTTCACATAAGACTTGCAAAAATATATTATCCACACTAGAAACATCCACATTTTTCATTAAACTATAAGCACTTGATACAGTCTTGTAATTGTTAAAACCAACACCAATTAAAAAATTATCTTTTACTACAAAAAGAGCTGTTTTCCATACAAGTATTTTATTAGTAAAAAAATCAGCTTTAAAAAGCCAATAGCAATAAAGCATTGAAATTAAAACAAAAAATAAAGAAAAAATAGTTTTTATTTTGTGTTTTTTTAAGAAAAATATACTAGTAGCAAAAACTAAACAAGCTATAATTATTGCTATCGTAAATTTTGCTAATAAAATTGCAAAAAATAATATGTAAGGTAAAAATTTATAAATTTTTCTTTCATCATTCCAAAACACAAAAGATAAAGAAAAAGAAACTAATAAAAAACAAACATAAATATTCATATAAGGTATTACATTCGTATCAAAAAAATTACCTGAAGATAAATTAAAAGCAAAAATATAGAGAGCTAACCAAAGGCCTATAAAAATTTGAGTACTAATAATAATTTTTTTTTGCGACAAACTTAAAAAAGCAGTTAGCAAATAAATTATCACTCCACTTGAAAGCAAAAATATTTCACTTCTGAGATTATATTTATAATCTGCAAAATAGTAAGAAACAATAGCATTTAAAACAAACACTATTGCAAAAACATTATATTTGTTCAAATTAAATTTAAAATTATTGAAAAGTGAAACAAATATTACACTAAAAAAAGCAAAGATTGTAGTATACACACTAAGAGATGGCAAAAAACGAGAAAATATTGAAAAAATAAAAGCTATGACAATTACAAATCCTAAAAAATTAAAGTTTTCAAAATCAAAGTTTCTTACATTAACTTGCGAAAGCATGTTAAACCCCTAACAACTTAGTAAGAAATTGTGTTTCAAATAAAAAAAAATCATCCAACAATATACTGGGTTGTGGAAGAAATACTGTTAAAAATGATCCTACAGATAAAAAAGGACCAAAAGCTATATAATCTTTTCTTGTTATTTTTTTAGCTACTATCAAACCCAAACCTACTATACTTGCTAAAACAGCAGCTATAAAAATTGCAAACAAAACTTTTTGGCAACCTATAAAAGCTCCTACTCCTGCCATTAGTTTTACATCTCCAAGACCTATAACTTCTTTTTTATAAATTAAGCCACCTAAAAAAGTAAGTAAAAATAAAGAACCTGCTCCAACAATTATGCCAAAGAAGGAATGTAAAAATCTAAAAAAGATATTTTCACCTAGAGCCACATTAAAAAAACTGAACATAACACCAAAAATAACCATAAGGACAGGAAAAACTGCAGGAATTACTCTATGGAAATAGTCTACCACAGAAATCGAAATCAAGGAATAAACAAAAAAAACAAACAAAAAGAAAGAAACTGAAAAAGAATATTTGTAAAATAACAATGCTAAAGAAAATGCTGTAATAAGCTTAATTAAAGAAGTTTTATATATTGTTTTTCCTATTTTATAACCTACATAATAAGCAAAAATTATACCTATAAGAGAACCAAAAACCATTATAAGTTGCCCCAATAATCACCACAAGAGCAATTAACCCAAATTTGTCCTTTATTTTTGCCAGTAGAATCTTTAATATCATTAACTTTATAAGCCCAACCACCAGTATCTACATTATTTTCTAAATTATCCACATGTATAGTATTTGACTTTTTATGGGCAGAAATATAGGCATAAGGAATTTCTTGTATATACCCTTTTTCAACTAACTCTTTTGCAATATTAGCATCTGGATATTTACCATTATTTTCACTGTAATACAAAGATATAGCATTTCTTAAAGAAGCAAGCCCTTTCTTGGTAGCAATATCTTCTGACTTTCTCAAAATATCTGAAAATTTTGGGACACTAACAAATAAAGTTACTGCTATCACTAAAATCGCTACCAATATTTCTAGTGTTATAATAATACTATTTCGCATATTCATTTTTTGATATGTTCACAAAATCGTTTCTTTAGTTTTTCCCCGACACATTTTGGGACAAGGCTAGACACATTTCCACCGAACATTGCAATTTCTTTTACCATACCAGAAGATAAAAAGGTATAAGCTTGGTCTGGCATTAGAAAAACTGTTTCTATTTTTTTGTTTAAATTCCTATTCATTAACGCCATTTGAAACTCATATTCAAAGTCAGAAATCGCCCTTAACCCTCTTATTAAAACAAAAGAGTTAATCTGTTCCAAATAATCTGCTAAAAGTCCTGAAAATGATGTAACCTTAACATTTTTCAAACTTTTTGTAGACTCCTGCAATAATTGCAATCTTTCTTTAAGAGAAAATGTGTGTCTTTTATTACAATTGTCTGCTACTGCCACAACAATTTTTAAAAAAAGCTTAGATGATCTCTCTATAATATCTAAATGCCCATTGGTGGGTGGGTCAAAACTGCCTGGATAAACCACTAAAATTTCTTGACTCATAATATAAGTTTTATATCAATTTTCAAGCTATTTTGTCAAAAAATTATCACCATTGTTTACATATATTTCAAAAAAATAATTTGAAAATTTGATAAATTGACTCTTTTTTGAAAATACCTCTATTTTTTAAAATAACCTTTGAAGACGCAAGATTCTTTTTATCACAAGTTACAAGTACTTTATCTAGACTAATACTTTTACAATATTGCAAGTGAAGTTTTAAGATTTCTGTAGATATTTTAAAATACGTCTAGTTTTAAAAACATAATAATTAGGAATGTTCCAGCTTTTATACAAAATATTTAATAAATTTTAGAGCAATCCAAAAATTAATAAACTCTTTTCCTGATATTTTCAGGGGAGGCATATTCTCATATTCTTTATACTCACAGAGAATAAGTTTTATCCTTTCAAAATTATTGGTTATTTTAAAACATCTTTGATTGGTTAAAAGTGTTGACAACTTATTTAAACATTCATACAATCAACTATGCTAAATATAAAGAAGAGAAAATGAAAAAAATATTTCTCATTTTTTCTATACTATTTTTAAGTTTTTTACCATTGTATGCTGGCAATATTACAAGATTATCACTTAAGCAATGTGAAAACAGTGCACTAAGCAAATATTACAAAGTTAAAGAAGCACAATACCATGCTCAAGCTGCACAACAAAACTTAAAATCTAATAATAAATCTTTATATCCTACTTTGAGTTTAAACGCAACAACTGGGTATAGTGCAGTTTTGCCATCCTTATCTATAATGGGAAACAATGAAACATTTGGCGACTATTGGAACTATTGTATAGGACCAACCATCTCTTACATACTATTTGATAATGGCGCAAAAAACGCTAATTATAGAAGCACACAAAATTTATACGAATCTAAACTTCAAGATTTAGAATGGGAAAAGAAAAATGTTATTGTGTCTGTACGTTTAAAATATTTTCAGATTCAAGCAATATTAGAAAAAATATATATTTTAGGTGAACGTCTAAATCTAGCTGAAAACCAATATAAAGACATAACAATAAATTACAAATCTGGTACTAAAAGTAAATTAGACTTATTAATGGCACATAAGCAAGTCTTGTTAGCACAAAATCAAATAGAACTTGCACGGTCAAAACTTTCTAAATTCTTAAGAGAATTGTTTATACTCACACAAGACAACTTTAGTATAGATTTATCCTATCCTATCGACTACAGATTAACTAAACAACAATACATTAAAACTGCAAGTTGTATACTTAAAGCAGATAACGTAGCTGAGTCAATAAAAGAATTTAGTGTTTATGAAAATTATATTTTCGATAACTTAAACCCACAACTTTTGTCATTAGAAAGGATAATGCAATATTACATTAACGTTGCAAACAGTTATAAATCACAAAAATGGCCTTTTGTAAAATTGCAAGGAAGTGGATATTATCAATATCCTAACGGGCCAGTAAAAGAAGAAATCTTACAAGGAACTGCTGATTTAATTTTATCCATGCCAATATTTGAATTTGGTAATAAAGAAGCATTATCCAAAGCAAACAAATTAACAAGCAAAGCAGTAGAAGAACAAAAAACAGGACTTATAAAAGCTTTAAAAAGAGATTTTAATAATGCAAAAGATCAAATTTATGTAATAGATATTCAAGAATGTATAAATAATAAAATTGTTCAAGACAACCAAAAAATTGTAGAATTGACATACACTTCTTATCAACTAGGACAAGCAACATTTTTAGAAGTTCAAACAGCAAACTTTGAATTATCACAAAGTAAAATAGATTTAATAGATTTGAAAATAGAAAAATTGGCTAACTTAGCAGTAATAGCTGGATTAGGAAAACAATAGAGGGTTATATGAAAAAAATTATTATTGTTTTATCAGCTTTGTTTTTAATTACATTGTCAATATCATTATTATTCTTTAGACACCAAAAATTTAGTTACAGTGGGGTCGTGGAAGCTATAGAAATAAATATTGCTCCGAAAATAACTGACAATATAGTGAAATTTCATGTAAAAGAAGGCGACAAAGTAACAAAAGATCAAATATTGTTAGAATTAGATGGCAAAGATATTATGGCTGCTTATAATTATGCACAAACAGAATTTGATAGAACAGCCAAAATTTATAAACGCAACGCAACATCAAAAGAAAACTATGACACAAAAAGATATAAATATGACGATGCCACAATAAAAAAAGACTGGCGAGTTCTTAAAAGTCCAATAAATGGAAAAGTATTATATAAATACTATAACGAAGGAGAGATGGTAACAATTGGGGAAAAAATCCTTACCCTTGCAGATTTAAAAGAAATAGATGTGTGGGTATATTTGCCTCATAATAAAATAGCTTCAATAAATATCAATGATAAAGTTATTGGATACCTTCCTGAAATTAACAAAAATTTTAGCGGGCATATATACACAATCAACGATGAAGCAGAGTTTACCCCCAAAAATGTGCAAACAAGAAATGAAAGAGAACGATTAGTTTATGGAGTAAAAATACGTTTTAGTAACGATGATAATTTAAGTTTAAAACCCGGTATGACTCTAGAAGTGCAATTTTAATTACATGAACAATTATATCTCTGTTAACATAAACAAAGTAGCAAAAATGATGCTTAACACAAAGGCATTAAATAATATTACCACTACATTTGAAGAACATATAATACATGGTATTATAGGTCCAAATGGAGCTGGTAAGACTACACTTATACGTATTATTGCAAGTTTGCTTAAAGCTGATAAAGGGAATGTAAATTATATACTAGGAAATAAAAAATTAAACAATATAAAAAGTTATTTAGGATATTTCCCACAAGAACCTAGTCTTTACCCAGATCTAAGCTGCCAAGAACATTTAGAATTCTTTAAAGCACTCCACAGAATAAGTGACAATGCTTTTAATGAACGATGCGAACAATTATATAAAGTAACCAGCATGACACCTTTCAAAAAAAGAAAAATAAATTCCCTTTCAGGGGGTATGTATAAAAAACTTGGGCTTATGTGTGTTCTCCTTCATAGACCAAAACTTTTGTTGTTAGATGAACCGACAATAGGTGTAGACCCTTTAAGTCGCAGAGAACTGTGGGACTTGGTTTATAACTTTGCAAAAAATGGTATGACAGTAATCATGTCCACTTCTTATATGGATGAAGCTGAACAAACAAATAAAATTCACGTTTTAAATGAAGGAAATCTGTTAGTAAGTGGTAATCCACTAGAAATTATGGAAAGATACCATTTAAACAAAATAGAAGATATATTCTTAAAAATAGACAATCCAAAAACATGAAAACTCCTATAATAGAAGTAAAAAATTTAAACGTAAGTTTCGGCAATTTCAAAGCTGTTGACGATATATCATTTAGTGTAAAACAAGGTGAAATATTCGGTTTCTTAGGAGCAAATGGTGCTGGCAAAACTACCACTATAAGAACTATTTGCGGAATATTAAGTCCTACTTCTGGACACATTTATGTTTATGGTGAAGATATTTCAAAAAATACATCTCTGATTAGAAATAATATAGGTTATATGTCACAAAAATTTACACTTTATAAGGACCTATCAGTTAAAGAGAATATAGAGTTTGCTGGCACACTCTACAACATGGACAATAAAAAGATAAAGGAAGAAACTCAAAAACTTTTTAACTTAATAAATTTTAACGAAAGTGAAAATACAATAGTAAGTAACTTGTCTATTGGCGTTAAACAAATGGTTGCCTTATGTGCAGCAATGCTACATAACCCAGATTTAATATTTCTAGACGAACCAACCGCAGGTGTTGCACCTCAAATAAGAGCAAAGTTTTGGCAACTTATTAAAATTTTGGCACAAAAAGGTAAAACTATCTTTATTACTACCCATTATATGGATGAAGCAGAATACGCAGATAGAATAGTTTTAATGCAAACTGGAAAAATTATTGCAATTGGGACATCAAAAGAATTAAAAAAACAATTTTTTAAAACTAACTTTTATAAAATTACACCTAAAGATGGCAATAATATCGCTTTATTAAAAGAAAAAATAGAACTGTTAAATTTTGCAAATAACATAAGCCTCTACGGCAATAGTATAAAATTTATGCTAAATAATTATAAAAAGTGGCAGCAATTTTTAAACGAAGAAGCAAATTCTATAACTTATCAAATAGTTTCCCCCAGTCTTGAAGATGTATTTTTAAAGGCGGTTTCAGGAAAATGATATCTAAGACAAGCATAAAAGCAATCGCATTTAAAGAATATAAACATATAACTCGAGATCCATTCACCATGATTATTGCATTGATAATGCCTTTAATATTAGTCCTATTATTTGGATTCATTGTAGACTTAGACTATAAGCATATAAAAATAGATATTCAAGATAACAATAATTCGCAAATGTCTAGAAGGTTTATTGATATACTTAAATCTTGCCAATATTTTAAAATTAATAAACTAAATTCCATGCTTGAAATTGAAAATAAAATTAACAAAAACAATACTCCTGCAATGTTAATTATTGAAAAAAATTTTGATAAAAATATTGTAAGAAGAAATAGTGGGAAAATACAACTTCTGCTAGATGGTTCAGACAATGCAAAAACAGGAATATTAACCAGCTATTTTACTGGTATTGCATCAAGTGCAAATAAAATTTATGCTAAACAATTAAATACACAATACAACAAAGAACTCATAAGAACACGCTTTTTATTTAATACAGAACTTAACAGTAAATGGTTTGTAGTTCCAGGTCTTAGTACAATAGTTATAGGACTTATAGCAATAATTTTAACCTCTTTAACCATAGCCAAAGAATGGGAAAATGGTTCTATGGAACTATTGCTTTCAACTCATGTAAAATCGATAGAAATAGTTATAGGGAAAATTATTCCATATTTTATTTTAAACATGTTAAATATTTTAATGATATTTATAATTTCGTTGCTTGTATTTAAAATTCCATTTGAAAGTAGTTTTTTTATCTATAGTATTGCTTGCGTTATTTATGTTACTGGAGCTTTGGCTCTAGGTATATTTATATCTGTTGTTACTCGTCAACAGCAAGCAGCCGTACAGTTTGCCTTTGCAGTAGGCTTGTTACCTTCATTTTTGTTCTCAGGATTCATATTTTCTATAGAGAACATGCCTTCATTATTTAGATACTTTACTGCCCTTTTCCCTCAACGCTGGTTTATGGAAATAAGTAGAACTCTATTTTTAAGCAAAACAAATCTGAAAGTTTTACTAGTTCCATTTTTAGCTATTATTATATTTGCGATTTTTGTAATAATATTAGCCAATATCAAATTTAAAACAGATATGGAACCTTAACATGAGAATAAGAATATTAAAAGGTTTTATTAAAAAAGAATTTATACAAATTTTTAGAGATAAAAAGATGATAGTTGCACTATTTTTTTTACCTATAATACAAACTATAATGTTTGGACTTGCTTTAACAAGCGAAGTAAAAAATATAAAATTTGTTATCTTTGCCAAACCCTCTGACTACATTGCCAACAAAATACAATCAAAAGCTGTCTCAAGCAGATGGTTTAAATATATAGATGACATCGATTCTACAGACTTTTCTATTATAGAAAAAACAATAATTTCTAAAAAAGCAGAAGCCCTTTTAATAGCACCTAAAGAAAATCTTGCCAACGCAATAGAAAAAGAAAAACCTATACAACTTTTAATAGACGCAACAAATGCAGTAAGAGCAAGGCAAGTAGAAACATATATTAAAGCAATAACAACAGACGTGATTAAAAAGTACAAACCGAACCTTATAAATAATATAGTAAACCTGGATATAAGAGCCCTTTACAACCATACATTAGACACAGCTCCGTTTATGATTCCTGCCATTACAGTAATGTCAACATTTATAGTAACCATGCTTATATGTTGTATGTCTATAACAAAAGAAAAAGAACAAGGAACAATTGAAAAACTCATTTCATCTCCTATAACATCGTCAGAAATTATATTAGGAAAAACATTACCTTATGCAATTATAGGAATATTAATAATATGTTTTATAGTCTTTATAGGTGTATTTGCATTTAAAGTTCCATTTAGAGGTTGTTTTTGGCAAATTTTTATTACAGGATTGCTATTTATATGGACTGCTCTTAGTTTTGCTATGCTTATTTCAATTGTTGCAAGTAACCAACAACAAGCAATGATAGGGTGCTTTATTATATTGTTACCTGCAATACTACTTTCTGGAATACTTTTTCCTGTAGAAAACATTTCACAAAACATACGTTGGATATGTTATATAAACCCTCTTATGTATGCAGTCAACAACTTGCGTAATATTATGTTAAAAGGAAAGGATTTAGTATTATTTTGGCAGCATTGTTATCTACTCTTTTTAATAGCTCTAATTGTATCTACATTTAGTGTAAAAAAATTCAAGTCTACTCTAAACTAAATAACTTCCAACTTAATTAAGTAAACATAATCGCAAAGCCAAATCGTTGGCTTTGCCTTTGACCCTAATAACTTAAATTACTATTTCGATTAACATTGACCCTGAAAGTATACGGAGAGGGAGGGATTCCTTTCCGGTAAAATCCCTGACGGGATTTTCCTCCAAGCCTGCTCTCGCTCTTTTTGCCTTTCGCTCCGCTCAAACAAAAACTTCGCTCCGAGCTTCAAATCCCATCGCAAAGCCAAATCGTTGGCTTTGCCTTTGACCCTAATAACTTAAATTACTATTTCGATTAACATTGACCCTGAAAATATACGGAGAGGGAGGGATTCGAACCCTCGATACGGTTTCCCGTATATTAGTTTTCGAGACTAACTCCTTCAACCAACTCGGACACCTCTCCACTTCCAACAATATACGATCATAGCAACTAATTATAACCCTCTTGGAAATTCGTCTTTCCAAGGATAAAACATTTGTTCAGGATTATTATAGTCAAAATTTTGTTTTGACTTGGCAAATGGCATATTGGTCTTTAAGTCAAACTTAAAATATATTCTTTCCTCTTGTGCATTTTTATTTAAAATTATACCAAAATTATAACAATGCAAATCTCTATAAATTAATAATTTATGAGTATTCAAAATGAAATATTTTAAATCAATACTTGCTGAAGTTGTAACTCTATAATCTACACGCCATTTAGGGGTAATCCAAAAACCAAATCCTAATACATTATCTATCTCATTATTCTTATATTTCATCTGTGGATTATTATAACGCTGATACAAAAGAGTATATTTAAACACTGCTTTCCTAACATCTCCTATTTTTGTATCAATCTGAAAAGCATTAAATTCACAGGGTTCCATAAGTTGCCTTTCTTGTACAAGTACAGTTACATTATATTTTGGCGTCCAAATTATTTCTGTAGTAAGAGGGGACCACCATTTTTTATCTAAAATAGCTCTATTGTACTTTAAATCGTAACTAATAGAATTTCTTACAGTTGTACGATCTCCAACAAACATAAAGTTACTTAAGGCGACATTGTTTAATTCTATACCATGATCATTTGCATTTCTATCCAATTTAAAATAATTTGGTTGTGTTCTTGCCATATAAGAGTACTTGGCATTTAAATCAATCCAACTTGTAAGTCTATACCTGGTATTTAAAGACGCTCCATATTGAGTAAAAAATGAATTGCTATAGTTCTTAAAAGTATCTATATCATACCAATTTTCTGCCAAGTCTAAAGATGGTTTTAATATGAGCCTTTTAGACACTTTAAAATTTCTAGTTAAATTATATTTAGCAACAGCTGTATCTCTATAAAAATATTTTTTAAGACTATGTCGACTATAAGTATGATTAAACTGAAATGATGGCCTATACATAATATCCCAAAAAGTCTTTCTAGCATAAAAATCCCATTGCACAGACGGTAATTTTATTAAATATGGTTTGTATTGTGAGGTCACATCATCATAACGAACATCATACTCTGTATTTAACAATAAATATGATCTTAGAGATTGTCTTGTTAGTGTAAAATAAGATTGTATCCAATTTTCAACACCGCTCCAATTGTTTGGAGAATAAATATTATTAAAAGTTCTAGAATTTTTTAAATTTATTTGAGAACGAATTGTCCAGTTCTTGTTCAATCTTTGGAAATAATTTGGTCTAATTTTCCACATCTCTTGATTATCTATAAGATCTTTAATGGTATATAAATACAAATTTGCATTTATATTATCTTTGATATAATTAAAATTGCCACCATAACCATTACCACGCCTTCCACGATAATCATATAAAAATTCTCCAAAAGAGTTTTCACTTAAAGAGCAGCCTATGGCCGTTTCTAAAGTAAAGCCTGCTGAATTTTCATAACCCGGTTTCACTTTAATTCTTAAATTAGAACCAAAACCACGACCACCCTTAAGAGACTTTGTAACTATTGGAAGATAAAAAATAGGCACCTTGCCGACATAAAATATAGCATTATAGATAGTTATTCTTTTATCTAAAACTAATTTACCTCGTTTAGCTCTAAAATGCGTGTGAGGTTCTTCCAAATCACAATCAGAAAATTTCACGTCTCTGATTTCAAAAGTTTTTTTACCCTTACCTTCCATTGCTTTTGCACGCATAAAAACAAAAGAAGAATACGAAAAGACTTGTTTTAAGTTTCCAGTATCTTCATTATATCTATAAGAAACAGTATCAGCAAGAATAGTTGCGCCAGTTTCTTCCACTTTAACGTGCCCAGAAGCATCGAGGATTTTTTTGTCTATTAAAAATTCAATATGGTCAGCATAAATCTTTTTACCTTGCCAGTTTACAATAACTCTCCCATCAGCAGTTACCAAAGATTTGTTTTCAAAATACTCTAAATTATCTGCAGAAATGTCCACATCTTGACAAAAAGACAAACAAGAAAAACATATTAATATAAAAAAAACAAAATTAAAGTTTTTAATTATCAATCTAAACATTTGTTTATTGTCTTGAAAGCATTGCAGCACCAACAACTCCAAGATTATGAGTAGCTTCTGACACAATAATTTTGCAGGCCTTTGTTGCAGACTTAAATGCTCTGGTTTGAATTTCCTTTACAACATATTTCATAAAATATTCTTTTGCATGACTAATCCCACCGCATAAAACTACTGTATCAGGATTAGCAAAATTTATAATAATTGAAAGAAAAATTCCTAATTTCTGGCCAACTATTTTCCAAATTTCTTTTGATACTTTATCTCCTTTTTTTGCAGCTTGAGTTAATAAGCGAGGTGTTATCAACTTATAATTTTTATTTGTAAGTTTATCTATCATTTTAGAATTGTTATCTTTTAAATAATCTTGCACAAATTTTGACAAATGTTTTGCACCAACAAAAGTTTCTATGCACCCTCTATTTCCACAGTTGCATTTTTTACCATAAGCATCAATTGTAATATGACCTACTTCACCTGCAGTACCACTAATACCTCTATAAAGTTTTTTATCAAATATAAGCCCACCACCAACGCCAGTACCAAGAGTTATACACACCAAATCTGTAGATTTACCTTTCGCGTCAAGCCAAAAAGCTCCAATAGAAGCTGTATTTGCATCATTATCCACATAAACTTTTTTTTGAGTTAAACTCGTTAATATATCCCTTACTTTTACATTTTTCCACTTTTTTAAATTAGGAGAAAAACGTACTACACCTGTACCAAAACAAACATCACCAGCAATACCTACACCTATACTTTTTATTTTAGAATAATCTTTAAATTTTTTTGCAATATTAATTATACTTTTTAAAATATCTGCTGGCTTAGCATTAACATCTGTTGAAATAACAGATTCTTCAAATATAACTCCTTTAGAATTAACTATGGCTACCTTTATAAGAGTACCACCAATATCTATACCTAAATATAAATTTTCAAGCATACATTAGTCTCCTAATATGGCAATTATAATTTCTATTTTATATTAGCAAGTATTTCACCAGCAAGATAAAGGGATCCAACACATATTACAATTTTATGATCACTTACAATACTCAGCGCATCCATAACAGAATTAACAGTATAAATGTTATTTGGAACAACAAATTTTAAAAACTCTTCTTTTAAAATATTATTACTTACTGATCTAGTATTATTTATTTTTGGCAGTACAACTTTTTTTGCAAAAGGAGCTATTTTTTTAACCATCAACTTATAATTTTTTTCTTTCATAGAACCAAAAATAAACACTTTTTTACTTTTAGCAAACCCTAAGTGCTTATAAGTATCCACAAAAGCTTTTAATCCTTCTTCATTATGAGCACCATCTATAACAATTTTTAAACTTTTATTATTTATTTTTACTTTTTTTATCTCAAATCTAGCTTTCCAAAAAGTATTTTCTAAGCCATTTCTTATATTTCTAGAATTTATTTTTACAAAACCATCCTTAAGCAAAAACTGTACTGCACAAATAGCAACACAGGCATTAATAATTTGATGTTTGCCTAAAAGTTTTTCTTGTAAATTCTTCAAATGTAAAGACTTACCAATGTAGTCAAAGCTTTGGCCATTTAAACTCATCTTAACATTTAAAGCTTTAAAGTCTTTTTGGTAAAATCTAACAATGTTACTTTTTGATTTATTTCTTATAACATCACTAGTTTTTTTTTGCAATTTTCCACAAACAACACTTGAACTTTTCTTTATTATTCCAGACTTTTCAAAAGCTATCTTTTCAACTGTATTGCCCAATATTTCTTGATGATCTTTTGAAATAGATGTTATAATACAAATTAAAGGATTTTTTATTATATTTGTAGCATCAAACCTACCACCTAAACCCGCTTCAATTATTGCAATATCAACTTTTTGTTTTTCAAAATATATAAACGATAAAGCAGTCAAAAATTCAAAATATGAAAGTTTACAATCTAAAGCTCTTTTTAAATACTTTTGCAAATATTCTTGAAACACACTTTGAGCTATGTTTTTACCATTAATTTTAATTCTTTCTTTAATATCTACTAAGTGAGGAGAAGTATATAAACCTGTTTTATATCCGCTAGATTTTAAAATTTCTGCTATAAAAGCTGCACATGACCCTTTGCCATTAGTGCCTGCAATATGTACTACTTTAATTTTATCTTGAGGATTTTCAAATATGCTTAAAAATCTTTTTATTCTTAAAAGACCTGGAGTCTTCCCTTCATATTCTTTTAGCTTTTCAAAAAAATTCATTTTTTAGAAAAAAATTTTAAAAGTTTGGTAAGTGTGTCTCTCATCTTTTTGCGTTCCACAACAATATCAATCATCCCATGTTTTTCTAAAAATTCAGACAACTGAAATCCTTCTGGAAGTTGTTGCTTTATTGTTTGTTCTATAACCCTGGGACCTGCAAAACCAATTAAAGCTTTTGGTTCAGCAATATTGACATCCCCAAGCATTGCAAAACTGGCTGCCACACCACCCGTTGTAGGATCTGTTAAAACGGAAATATATGCTAATCCCTTATCTGAAAGCTTTGCAAGACCTGCACTAGTTTTAGCCATTTGCATTAGAGAAACTATACCCTCTTGCATTCTTGCCCCACCAGAAGAAGAAACAATAATTACAGGATATTTTTTCTTTATAGCCTTTTCTATAGCTCTAACTATCTTTTCACCTACCACTGACCCCATACTGCCACCCATGAACGAAAAGTCCATAGCAGCAATTATAGTGTTATATCCACCAACCTTTGCTTCGCCTGTCACAATAGCATCATTAATGTTTGACTTTTTTATCTTTTCTTCATACCCAGGGAAATCTAAAAAATCGACAGGTTCTAAACCATTATCCATTTCTTTAAAACTACACTCATCTACTGTAATTTGAATTCTTTTTCTTGCATCAAGCCTTGAGTAGTATCCACATTTTGGACACACCATCAAATTTTCTTCTAAATCTTTTTGCAAAAGAATTTGGTCACATTTTTCACATTTAGTCCATATACCTGCAAGGATACCCTTTTTTTGAGAAATTTCTTCTGTTTGCTTTTCAATATCCATTATTTCTCCCATCCAACACTTACATAAATTCTCATTCTATTCCTTCTCTAAGCAAATCACCCTGATCTAAAATACCTACAGGCTTATTATCTTTACTTACAACAGGTATATTATCTATATTATAATCTTTTAAAATTTTTGCAGCTTCTACTGCCATGGTTTCAGGAGTTACTACTAAAGGATTTTTAGTCATAACTGAACTTATATTCTTTTTTAATATTTTATCATCATTTTGCAAATGTCTACGTAAATCCCCATCAGTAAAAAATCCAATAAGTTTCCCTCCATTATCAACAACGCTTGTAGCACCAACTTTTGTGCCTGTCATAACAAGCAAAGAAGACTCTACTGTATCATTATGTTTAACTACTGGATTTTGTTTTCCTTTTCTCATTATATCTTTTACTTGCATAGTAAGTTTTTTCCCTATTACACCTAAAGGATGAAGTATCGCTAACTGCTCTTTTTTAAACTTTTTGAAATTTGAGACTGTAAGAGCTAAAGCATCTCCCATTGCAAGCATAGCAGTCGTGGAAGCCGTTGGAGCAAGATTGTACGGACAAGCTTCTTTTTCTACGCTACAATCAATAATAGTATCACAATCTTGCCAAACTTGAGCTTTTGGTTTCCCACTTATTGCAATGGTTTTAATACCTATCTTTTTTATAACAGGCAAGACTTTTTTTATCTCTTCAGTTTCTCCAGAATAAGAAAGAAGTATTGCAATATCATTCTTCATTAATACCCCTAAATCCCCGTGAAGTCCCTCTGCAGGATGTAAAAATATAGAAGGTATACCAACAGATGACATTGTTGCAGAAATTTTTCTTCCTACTAGACCAGATTTACCAAGACCTATTACAACAACATGTCCTCTACAGTTTTTCATCATCAAAATAGCTTTTTTGAAGTTTGAGTCTAAGTGTTTTGTTTGAGCCATTACTGCTCTAGATTCTAATTCTAATGTCTCTTTTGCTATTTTTAAATTGTTCATCTTCTCCTCAAAATCCATGACACGTTTTAATAAAAAAACTCATGTTATCGTAGTCTTTTGTCTTAGGTGCTCTTTCTATTAAAAAATCTGAATCAAATCCATAAGGATTTACTTTTTTTATAAAATTTTTGATGTCATGAAGCTGCATCATTACATCTATATCTACAAACACAGGAACTTTTAAATCCATTATTTTTAAAAAAATATCATAGCTATCTTTAGCGAATGGCTCATTTACACAAACTACATTTAAGACAAAGTAATCAACAACATCTCTATAAGAAGCTATTGTTTAAATATTAGTTTCTGGACTAATTCTAAAACATTTAAAAATTTTTACTTTTTGAGTTTTTTTAATAGATTTACAAACTTCAAATGGAATTTCTTCCTCAAGCTGAATATTTTTGATAGAATATTTTTTTATTATTCTTGAAATATTCCTTTGTTCATTATTAGAAAAAACAACAACACAATTAACAAAAGGAGGAAGTTTTGAAGTTATGTCTAAAAAAAGTTTTTCAGAAACTTCTTTAAAAGAGTCTTTAATAAAACTAAAACTTAAAAAGTCTGCTCCCAAATTTGTAGCATTTAAAGCATCATTATAGTTTGTAAGTCCTGAAATTTTAACTTTAGCCATAACAATTACCTTCCTAAATCTATTTAAAATAACAAACTAACGTATTTAACAACGTTATTAGTTTAGCAAAATTCTTCAATTATTTCATTATGATTTATTTTTGCCTGCTGATGGACAAATTTTGTTTAATGGACAAACACTGTGATTTGGAATTCTTGCTTTGCAGATAGTTCTCCCTAAACTTTGTATATAAAAAGAAAACTTTATCCAATACTTTTTAGGTACAATGTCCATTAAATCGTTCTCTATTTTTACAGGATCAATATTTGTCGTAACTTTAAGTAAATTTGTGATTCTTATAACATGAGTATCAACAGCAATTCCTTCAGACTTACCATAAGCACTTCCTA
This sequence comes from Candidatus Endomicrobiellum incisitermitis, assembly GCA_031275795.1. Classification (GTDB taxonomy): domain Bacteria; phylum Elusimicrobiota; class Endomicrobiia; order Endomicrobiales; family Endomicrobiaceae; genus Endomicrobiellum; species Endomicrobiellum incisitermitis. The sequence continues at coordinate 2,500 of JAISOG010000047.1, read as the reverse complement.
AAACAACGTTAGCTGTTTTCCGTGCTACTCCAGGTAATTTTATAAGTTTATGCATACTATCAGGAACAATTCCACCATACAAGTCTCTTATCAAATTTGCAGATTTAACGATGTTTTTAGCTTTATTTCTAAAAAATCCAGCAGACTTTATATCTTTTGCAAGTGCTAAAATATTTGCATCAGCATAATCATCTATTGTTTTATACTTCTTGAAAAGTTCTTTCGTTATTTTATTGACACGTTCATCTGTACACTGGGCAGATAAAATTACAGCTGCAAGCAACTCGAATGCATTAGAAAAGTTAAGAGCACATTTTAGTTTAGTGCCAAAGTAACTCTTTAAAATATTTATTATTTCTAATACATAATTCTTTTTATTATTAGTCATTTACAATTTCAAGTATTTCCTTATGAATTTTTAAGCTATTAGAGGCAAGCATTGTACTTTTAAATAAACAATCTCTATTCCCAGAATAGTCAGAAACTATTCCACCTGCTTCTTTGACTAATAAAATACCTGCTGAAACATCCCAAGCTTTTAAGTCCTGTTCCCAAAAAAATTCAAAACGACCACAAGCCACATAGGCTAAATCTAAAGCTGCAGAACCTAACCTTCTAACACCTTGAATTTTAACTATTATACTTTCAAAATTCTTTAGTATTTTATTATTATTTTCTTTTATAGAATAAGGAAACCCAGTAACACCTAAAGCTCTTGTATTATCCTCTATACTAGAAACTTTAATTTTTTTACCATTAAGCCAAGCACCTTTTCCTTTTTCTGCGATAAAAACTTCATTTATAATAGGTGAATACACAACACCTGTTATAATTTCATTTTTATACTTTAACCCAATAGAGACAGCAAACATAGGAAGTCCATGTACAAAATTTACAGTACCATCAAGCGGATCTATAATCCAACAATAGTCTTTATCTACTTCATTGACACCATCTTCTTCAGCCAAAACACCGTGATGAGGAAAAGCATCTTTTATAACCTTAATTATCGCTTTTTGAGAACCTTTGTCTGCCTGAGTAACAGGCTCAATCTCCCTCTTATATTCAACATTTAGTTTTCCATTATAATGTTTAAGCAAAACTTCTGCTCCTTTTTGAGCTGAAGCTAAAGCTATGTTTGTAAAAGAAGAAAATTTCATATTTACCACCTATTTTTTTAGTGTATACATACTAGAATCTATTTTTTCACCATTATCATCCAACTTTTCAATCGTGTTTCTATCTGTAAAATAAAAAGATAAATTCTTATTCTTATTTAAAACAAAAGAAGACAAATCCGAAGTTGGGTACCATTTTCCAGAAGATTTAAAAGTTTTCCCATTAAGGGTTAAATAAATTTGATTCAAATAAAATGTATAATCCTCTTTTAAATTAAGCTCAACTGACATAACATTTTCAGTACTTGAAATAGGGAATGTCCCTTTATAAACACCAGTATAGTTTTTTAACATATCATACACATCTATTGGAGATTTCACATTTCTATTGCCAAAAGGAAGTACTGTGATTTTTTTATTAGCATCTATAAAACATGTATTTATAGTAATTTTAGGTTTTTGTACCTTAAAAAAATATACATTTGGAACAAAATATCCTAAATCTGTTATTTCTTTTTCACTAACTTCATAGTCTATATATATATCATTGCCTAATGTGCAAACACGTTTAATAGATATCACATTAAGGTTTTTAGAAGGCTTCATAGCAATAATTATCACTATCTCACTATTAAAATTAGGTACGACAATAGACTCAGGGTTTGCTTTTGCAGTACCTGTAATTTTTTTAAATTTATTTAAAGATCCAATTGTAAAAAAATTAATTTCATGTGAAAGTTTCACATTACTTTTAAGAAAATATCCATTAAGAGTACTAAAAGATAAAGTATCTCCCTGTTCCAAATTAATAACATTTGACTTGATCTCTTGGAATACTTTTTGTGGCACAGTCCCTTGTTTAGGAACTGATACACAGCTAGTAATAATACACAGTAAAAACATTAAGAAAATAACAATTTTTTTCATAAATCGTCTCACTAGAAGACTAGAAGAGTATATACATATTTATAAAGTATAACATTTTTATTTATCAAAGAACAAATGAAGTTAATATGAAAATTCTCAAAATACTAAACTGGCGCGCATCTATAACCAATTGTGAGATACTACAGTGATTTGCAAATTCAATGTAATATTTGTAAAATATTCTTGCTTTTAACACAAACCACATAATTAAAGCGTTCTTTGAAATCTTTTCTATACTTGCTTATATTTATAACTTGCTGTTTATCTTTATAACGGAGGTTTTAAATTTATGACAAAAACTATTACCACCGCTTTTAAGAAAGCTTCTCTTCTCTTCTCTTCTCTTCTCTTCTCTTCTCTTCTCTTCTCTTCTCTTCTCTTCTCTTCTCTTCTCTTCTCTTCTCTTCTCTTCTCTTCTCTTCTCTTCTCTTCTATAGTATTAATTACTAACTTTA
>JAISOG010000028.1 GCA_031275795.1 Candidatus Endomicrobiellum incisitermitis | reverse complement strand
TATTTGTTTTCTTATTTAATTTATATACTCGTCCTATCCCCATGTGCCTACCTCAATATACAAATAGATCTAAATCATAAGTTTTTTCTTTAGCATTAAAAACTGTTTTGAAACTTTTGCTCCTAACCTTTACTATTATAACAGCACTTTTCATGTAATCACCTTTAAAACTTTTCCAAAAACTAACTTACCATTCGGAGTAAACATTGAATGAATAATTAGTATTTGAACATTTTTGCCGCACTATCAATTGCATCTAAATATTTAACAATTTCAACTTTCTAAGGAAGCGTAATATCAAAACCTGAAAAACCTAAAAACTTAAGAGATTGCAATGTTTTTCCAAGATTTTTTACATTTGATTCAAATTTAATATAACTACTATCTAACTTTTCTTCATTAAACCATTCATTAAATCATGCGTAGCCTTTACTGATCTTTACCATAAAGTCAATATACTTTTATAATCACACTCTTTTAACTGTTCTATTTCCATATAAAACCTCCTATTGATAAAGAAAACTAACTTTGATAGCATATCTTAAGTATGTTAAGTATACTTTCAAATTTTATTAAATTCAATTCCCAAAGTCTAATTTTAGCAATCTTTTACCTGATATTAGCTATCATCACTAGCGTACATATCCTTTTACATAAAGATGATGTTAAAAGTTCTATAGGATGGATAGCGCTTGTTTTTTTATCTCCTTTTATAGGTACTATTCTCTACATATTTTTAGGAATAAATAGAGTAAAACGTAAAAGTTTAAAACTGAAAAGAGTTACTAATTTAAATGAAAGTTATTCGCACATGTTAATAAATGACATTTTTGAAAACTTACCAATTAACTATAAACAGTTTATAATGTTTGGTCATAAAGTTTATAATCAAAACTTTGTTTTTGGAAACTTAATAAAACCTTTACAAAATGGTTCACAAGCATATCCAGAAATGATAAACGCTATAAAAGAAGCAAAAAAAGAAGTACTAATTTCTAGCTATATTTTTGATTATGATTGTGAAACAGAAAAATTTCTAGACGCATTTAAAATAGCTACTAGCAATGGAGCTGAAATAAAGGTTTTGATTGACGCTATAGGAACTTTGAGCATCTTTGGATGTTCAATAGAAAAAAAACTAAAAGAAGTTAAAGGGTTACAATATGGAATATTTTTACCGTTAAAATTTCCATTAACTTTACCTTTTGCAAACTTAAGAAACCATAGAAAAATTATGATAATAGATGGCAAAACAGCATTTTTTGGAGGCATGAATTTATCAAAAAATAACTGTTTAATAAATGATAATAAAAATGCAATCATAGATATTACTTTTAAAATTAATGGACCTGTAATACAACAAATGGCAGAAATTTTTGAAGAAGATTGGGAATTTGTTACAGAAAAAAAATTTGATTCTATAGCAAAATCTATAAAATATACAAACTCAAAAGGACTTGCAGCTAGAGTTATACCTGACGGACCTGACAAAAAGAACAATATAATAGAGCTTATTACTCTTGGTGCAATAAATGCTGCAATTAAAAAAATTCTTATTATAACGCCTTATTTTCTTCCTGAAAAAAATATTTTAGTAGCTATTGAAATGGCAGCTATGAGAGGCGTAGAAGTAGAAATAATCCTCCCTAAAATACACAACAGTTTTATATCAAAAGCTTCTGAAGCAAACTTTTTAAATTTAATCAATTGTGGAGTAAAAATTTTTCATACCTTTCCCCCTTTTGACCACAGTAAAATTTGTGTAGTAGATAGCGAATGGGTTTTTGTGGGTTCTGCTAATTGGGATGTCAGAAGTTTTAAATTAAATTTTGAATCCAATATAGAAATTTTTAGCAGAAAGTTAGCAAAAAAACTTGAAGAAATTGCAAAAGAAAAAAAGGAAAAAGCAACTCTTGTAACAGCAGAATATTGCAAAAATATTTCCACATTAAAAAAGTTAAGAAATAACATGTATAGACTTTTAACACCATATGGATAATATTTAAGAGGTAAGAAAAATGAGACTACTTAACAGAGTTAAGATTTTATCGTAAAACAAAATTATTTATTTTCTATAGAAATAGACTATTAGGGTCGTTGTTATTGAATATAATGCTTCTCTTGGGCTTGATAACATGATGGACCATATTTACCCCCACCCAGAAAATATAATATTTAAATATATACATATATGGCAAAAACATACTCACAAACCATTTTGGCGCAAGCTTAAAAGCTTTAGAGCAACTTGCAACAACAAAGGATCTCCATTTAGTAGGCTGTGATTCTCTTGGGTCTAATACATTTTTTGTTTGTCAAGATTTAGTTAAAGATTTGTTTTTTTCGCATTTACTTGTCAAGAGCATTTTTAACCTCCTAGATACTTTCTTGTTGCACATCAAAATTGCCATAATAAAACTTGGTATGTACATAAACTTATCCAAACAATAAAGCTTAAGTTTATACCTATATTTTTTATTATCTAAACTCCCTTCCTTGCATTTGCGGAGATAATATATTAGAATGTCCGCAATATTTGCGGAGATAATATGTATATATACCATAACCCTAAATGGCCAGACTTTATATGGGACACTAATTTAATTACGGACTTACTTATTAAAGTTAAACTTAAACAAGGTTACCTTTTAGGTAAAATGGACACTCTTGGCTTTGAAATTAAAGAAAAAGCTATATTGAGTGTACTAACTGAAGATATTATAAAGTCTAGCCAAATAGAAGGACAATTTTTAAACATGGAGCAAGTTCGTTCGTCTATAGCAAAAAAATTAGGACTTGACATAGATTCAAATATAAATATAGATAGAAATGTTGAAGGTGTTGTTGGAATGATACTTGATGCGACTTATCATTATGATAAAGCGTTAACAAAAAGTAGGTTATTAGGATGGCAATCATCAATATTCCCGAGTGACTTTAGTGGACTCTATAAAATAAAGACCGGATCCTATAGAGACGATCTTAAAGGGCCAATGCAAATTGTTTCTGGTCCGACAGGGAAAGAAAGAGTTCACTATCAAGCGCCTTCTGCAAGTATTTTAGACAAAGAAATGAACATGTTAATTTCTTATTGTAACGACAAAAGCAAAAAAATAGATTTAATTATTAAATCGGCTATTGTCCATTTATGGTTTGTAATTATACATCCGTTTGAAGATGGTAACGGCAGAATAGCCCGAGCATTAAGCGATATGTTTCTTGCAAGAAGCGAAAGTTCTCCAAACAGATTTTATTCAATGTCATCTCAAATTAAAAAGGAAAGAAAATCATACTATAAAGCATTAGAAATTACACAAAAATCTTCTTTGGATATTACTTTATGGCTTAAATGGTTTTTAGAAAACTTAATTTTGGCAATAGAGTCTTCTCAAGAATTATTAAAGTCTGTTTTGCAAAAAGCTGAATTTTGGAAAAAACATCAAAATACATCTTTTAACAAACGACAAACAAAAGTGCTTAACAAAATGCTAGACAATTTTAAAGGCAATTTAACAACTGCAAAATGGGCAAAAATGACTGACTCTTCACAAGATACAGCAACAAGAGATATCTCTGATTTAATAAAAAAAGATATTCTTGTTAAACATGGCTTTGCGCGGGCAACTCACTATAGGCTAAAATTTCCAGAATAAATCATTTATAAAAGTAGTAAAGGAAAGTGTATAGGAAACATGTCTAGTTTTAGACAACTCTATAGCTTAAGTTAAGCTTTATGTTAATGTGTATAATCAACAACAATTTGTTGATTTAAACAAGTCATTAAGGTAAAATAGTTAGGTGGGAAATTTCTTATCTTCTTTTATTTTCATGTTCATAGCAGAACTTGGTGATAAGACACAACTACTTGCTCTATCATTTGCAACAAGAACTAAACCTTTATATATAATTTTAGCAGTAATTACCTCTACTCTCTTATCGCATATTTTAGCAGTAAGCGCTGGGCATATTGTAGCTATAACTCAACCTGATTTATACTCGCAAATCATAGCATGTATTTTTTTTATTTTTTTTGGTCTTTACGAATTATTTAACGCTTTTACAAAGGGGAGCAATACTAGCAAACTAACAACATATTCATTTTTCCCTATGGTGATCGCCTTTTTTATAGCAGAGATGGGGGACAAATCACAACTTGCAACAATGACATTAGCAATAAAGTATAAAACGCCCTTTATTGTTTTAATAAGTACAACTTTAGGCATAGTAATGGCAGATGCTTTGGCTATTTATCTTGGTTCTGTAGTAGGTAAAAAAATTAACAAAAAATTTGTAAGATTGATATCATGTGCAATATTTTTAGCATTTGGATTTTATAGTCTATTTCTAATTCTTAATTAAAGGATTTCTCTATGAATGAAATAAAAAGATTTCAATATACAGATATTTTGGGTTGGTCTATATCAAGATATGATAAATTTTTAAATTGTAAACGTCAGTACTTCTACGATTACTATGGAAAGTATGACAAAGACGTGCCTATAGAAAAACTTCAGTTCTTAAAAAGCTTAACTTCAAAAGCATTAGAAACAGGCAATATAGTACACGACATTATAAGAGACATACTTACAAGATATAAAAAAACTACAAAACAAATAAATAAAGATAAACTTTTTAAATATGTATTTGATATAACAAAAAAGTATTGTTCATCAAAAATGTTTTTTGAGCATTACTATAATGGCCAAATAATTTATGTTGATGAAATTTATACAAAAGTAAAAAATATATTAGAAAATCTTTTAAAAAGCCAAAGATTTGCTTGGATTGAAAAAAATGCTATAAAACAACTCGACAAATGGATAATAGAGCCAGATGGTTTTGGAGAAACAAGAATAAATAATTTAAAAGCTTTTTGCAAAGTAGATTTTTTGTTTCCAATAGAAGACAAAATTTATATTCTTGATTGGAAAACTGGGAAAGCTGACGAAAAAAAACATTCTAAACAACTATTAGGTTACGCTTTTTGGGCAAGTTATAATTTTGGGATAAAAGCAGAAAATATTGTGCCTATAGTAGTTTATCTTTATCCATATTACAATGAAAAAAACATTCAAATTTCAGACTCTAAAATATCAGAACTTGCATATAATGTAGAAAAAGAAACAAAAGATATGTACGAATATTTAACAGACATAGAGCAAAATATTCCTAAAGATAAAAAAGAGTTTTCTTTAACTAGTAATACTTTTTTTTGTAAATATTGTAACTATAAAGAAATTTGTCCTGGAAGTAAAACTAACAGTTTCTAAAATTTCAAATTTATAGGATATTTTCATACGAAACACTTAACCTATAAAGATGAACTCTTATTTATTACAAACTGCTTAAACTATTTCGGTTTAATTTCCATTTTTCTAGAATCACTTATAGCTCATGAAAATTTTAATCAATCTAAAGCCCATGCAATTACAACAAGTACTCTTAAACCTTATATTAAATGCTAAAGATGCAATGCTAAATGGAGGAAAAATACAATATCTACACATGCAAGGCCAATTTATGTTGAAAGCGAACTTGGCAAAAGCACTACTTTTAAAGGGAAAACAGGCAACAGGACTTTTATAGAGTTTGAATTTATTTTTAGACAAAACGAAAAACGATGGGAGAAACTCCCACCGTTTTGTCTTTGCTTTTTCTCATTTAACAACACAAATATTGTTCCTTAAAAAAAGAATATAATAAAGAGTAAAAGGCGTTGGACGATTGATCAAATATAGGGCTTAATTGCCCGTACACATCACAATCTCCAACGCCTCTAGGTAATAATA